>JAWXCN010000144.1:0-39072 GCA_034408725.1 Candidatus Hydrogenedentota bacterium | reverse complement strand
GGTGGCGGGACCGGCGGGGCCGGTCGTGAACACTTGTTGAGGCGCGACGGATAGCCAGGGGCATTTCCATTCCGCGCGCACGGCCACGTTCGCGCCGGCGAACGGAGATGCAACCGTGAGTGTGTCGTTGAGCATGTTCGCGCCGAAATCGATGGACGGTTTGCTCATGACAAGCGCGCCCTCTGGAGGGCGTGAACAAGCCGCGTTTACAAATATCGCGGCAAGAACGATTCCCACACTGGCTCTCACAAATTTGATCATGGCTCTATTGTTCCCGCATCGTTTCGCAAGCGCAAGCGGTCAACGGCCGCCCGCCGTAATGCAGGAGGCGCCGCATGTTCAGAATCGTGTACTTTTTAGTGTTTGCGGCTGTGTTCATTACTTGGGCGGAACCTCCCGCGGCAGTCGTCATTGACGTCCCCATGCGCGACGGAGTCCTGCTAAAGACGGATGTTTATACGCCATCGAGCGGCGGTCCGGCATTTCCCGTGATGTTCATCCGCAGTCCCTACCCGCGCACGGCCATGAAGACCGAGGCAATTTCATTCGCGGAAAATGGAGTCGCGGCAGTTGTACAGGATGTCCGCGGCACGGGCGCGAGCGGGGGGACGTTTACCGGTTTCCTTGACGATGGCTGGGCGGGCAACACCGATGGCGCGGATACCGTTACATGGATAGCGGAACAACCGTGGTGCAACGGCAAAATCGGTAGTTCGGGAGCGTCGGCGGGCGCGAATACGCAGGCGCTAATGGCCCCCGCGACGGACAAACTATCGTGCCAGTATCTCGAAGTTGGCGCGCACAATTTTTATCTCGACGTAGCGTTTCCAGGCGGCGTGTGGCGACCCGAACAGACGGACAAGTGGTTTGCCATGTTCGGTGAAAAGGGAGAGTCTGCCCGGCAAACTTTGCGCAGTCATCCAACCTATGATGCGTTCTGGGCGAACCTGAACGCGGATGCGCAGGCATCGAAGATTACCGCACCGGGAATGCACGTTGGCGGCTGGTTTGACATTTTCAAGGAAGGGACCATTCGCGCGTTTACGGCACGGCAGTACAACGGCGGCGCGGGCGCGAAGGGAAACCAGCGCATGATCATCAAACCCGGCGGCCACGGGGAATATAAGAGCGACCTTCCCTTCAAATTTCCCGAGAATATTTTTGATGTAAAGATATCGCGGGAGCGCGCGCGTTTCCTCGCGCATTGGCTCACGGGCGAGGAAAATGGCATTGATAACGAGCCGCCGATTACGTATTACGTCATCGGTGACGACCAAGACTCCGGCGCGCCTGGAATGGAATGGCGCACCGCGAACCGGTGGCCGCCCTTTCCTCCGCGCGAGAAAGCACTGTATCTCTACGGCGAGGAATTGACGGAGGTTTTACCGGAAACGGTCGTGGGCCGCGAGTTCGTGTTTGATCCGGCAAGCCGGATGCCTACCGTAGGCGGCACGAATCTTACCATTCCTTTTGGACCGTATGATCAACGTGAACTGCTCACGCGGAAAGACCTTCTGCTGTTCACGGGGCCCGTGCTGGCGGAACCGGTCGAAACCACCGGTCGTGTCCGCGTGGTGCTGCACGTATCGTCCGACGCGCCCGATACCGATTTCACGGCGAAGTTGATGGACGTGTACCCGAACGGTGACGAACGGCATATCCTCGTGCTCGAATCGATCCAGCGCGTGAAGTTGCGCGAAGGGTTTGACAAGGTGGCGCCGCCGCTTACGCGCGATGCAGTCGTGCCCATCGAAATTGATCTCGGCCATATTAGTTGGGTCTTTAACCGTGGGCATCGCATGGCGCTGCTGATATCAAGCAGCAACTATCCGCATTTCGAGGTCAACCCCAACACGGGTGAAGATTTTCCCCATACAGAACTTCGGACCGCAGTTAATGCGGTCCACACCAGCGCGCAACGCCCTAGCGCACTCTACATTCCGATCCGTATGCCCGAGTTGGACTCCGATAAGGACGGCTTGACCGATGAGGCGGAGTGGGACAAGTTCACCGATTCCAATGACCCAAAATCGAAATAGTGGAGGGCGGGTTTTCGTACCCGCCATTCAATTTCGGGAGGGCGGGTTTCCATACCCGCCATTTTCTGGAAAAGACAATCAATGGCGGGTTGGAAAACCCGCCCTCCATTTTGAGTAATTTAATCCGCGGGTTGGCTTACCCGTGGTCCGGAGAATTACATGGACGAAACGTTTGAACCATCGAATCCTGATTATCGCGCGGCAGTCGAGAACATCTTTGGACGGGCCGGGTTCATTCAAATGCTGGGGATCGAGCTTTCCGCGGTTGGCCCCGGTTGGTGCGAGAGTGAACTCACCCTGGAGCCCCGCCACCTGCAACAGGATGGTTTTGCGCATGCGGGACTCGTGGCAACGATTGCCGACCATACCGCCGGCGCCGCCGCCGGATCGTTGCTTAGCGCGAACGCCACGGTCCTCACCGTCGAGTACAAAATAAACTTGCTCCGCCCTGGTCTCGGTGAGTCGCTATTTTCCCGCGCGGAAGTGATACGGAATGGCAAGCGAATCATTGTCGCGGAGTCGTCAGTCTACGGAGTAACTGGTAGCGCGAGGAAACTGATTGCGAAAGGCATCTTTACGCTTGCAGTGCTTCCGAAATAGGCGCGGGTATTCAAATGCTGGGCTTGTCACCAATATTTATAAATAACATCTTTCGATAATTTATTTTCGAGAACAGACAAACCCCGGCTACGCGCAATTAAATTGCGCTGCTTAACAAACTTTTGCCGCGGTTCGTAAGCGATTATGGCGTTTCAACACTGTCTTATTAGCGCCATTAAATCGACTTTCCGTGTGGCGGTCTTAGAATCCATGACGAGCCGTACACCAGGTGACCCATTCGGAAATGGCGTGGAAAGCGCATAATTTTCTCGATGGAGTAACCGCGCAGATTCGTTAGCCACCACATTTGAAGCCTCGAAGTCGTTTTGACATAACCTGGTGCGAGGATGTAACTTGTGTTGACGAAACCCATACATCTCCTGTTCTCCCCGATAGAGAACTACATTAATTATAGCGCATTTTGTTCAGAATGCGAAATATTGGCGAAGTGATGGAATTTATAATTAACAGATAGCTTTAGAAACAGCCCCGCCAAGCTGCGTGATGCTGCGGCCTGGTGGACAGTCCCCTGCGATTTATAGGGTTATTTTCCCGAGAATGGCGGCGTGAGAGGCGCCGGTGGCGTTAGGGATATTGGATGCCGTCTGGCAGATGGTCTCGTTACCAAGGATTGCGAATGCGACGGCTTCGCGGGCATCGCCCGGAAATCCGAGGTCGTCGCTTAGCCGGACGTCTATGGGTGCGAATTCGGCGCGAAGGGCTTTCATCAATGTCCGGTTGCGGGCGCCGCCTCCACTGACGACGATCTGGCTGAGCGGGGTAAGTGGAGCGATGAATTTTTGATGGGCGAGCGCGATGGACCGGGCGACAACCGAAGTGATGGTGGCCATGATGTCCTCCGGGGCATACTGTGCGCGCTCGACGATGTCGGGTGGAAGAAACACGTCTTCGCCGAATTCTTCGCGGCCGGTTGATTTTGGAGGCATCCGATTGAAGTAATCGTGGTCCATGAGTTGATCGAACAGGTCTTGAATGACCTTGCCCTTTGCGGCATTCGCGCCATCCCAGTCCATGTGTTGCTGGCCGCGCGTAAGCAATCGCATGGCGCCATCTATGGGCATATTGCCGGGTCCGGTGTCGAACGCAAAAACATCTTTCAATTTTGGTGTGACGACGGTAATGTTGGCAATGCCGCCGATATTCAGACATCCGACGTTTTCATCGACGCGATGGAACAACACCCAGTCCGCATAGGGAACCAACGGCGCGCCTTGGCCGCCTGCCGCCATGTCCCTCGGCCGGAAATCCGACACTACGGGCAAGCCCGTGCGGTCCGCGATGAGGGCGGGATCGGCAATTTGCAGGGTCCCGTGCTCGGATTGACCATTCCGGGGTGGGAGATGGGCGATGGTATGACCGTGGGAGGCGACAAAATCGACGCTGCAATCGTTATTTGCGGCCTCCTCCTGCATTGACACGGCGGCTTGGGCGAAGACTTCGCCGAGCGCAAACGACAGCGAGCTGATTTCCTTGGCGTCCTTCTTCTTTGACAATAGCCGGACCTTGAGCGCGCCAGAATACTGTAAGGTTTTGCAGGCCAACAGCTTGATGCGGGTTTTGGGGCCATGACGTTTAAGGCGGACCAGTGCGGCATCGACGCCGTCGCACGAGGTACCCGACATTAGCCCAACGACATAGCGGACAGGGCGTTCGCGAAGGTCGTCCAGCAGGTGTAACGACAAGAAGCGGACCTCCTTCTCCCTACCGCGCTTTTCCGATTGGCCTCCCAATGTGAATAAGGGCCCCACGCCAACCGTCAACAATAGTGTAGCAGGTTTTACCAGTAGCCCGCCAGATGATCGATGCCAGTAATGCTCGGACATGCCGGAAGTGCGTGACACAGCGGGGTATTGGGGGATAGTATAAAGAAGTAGAGGAATCTGAAAACCGATCCCGGTGTGCGGCAGGCGTCCATAATTTTTGAAACATGGATACTTGCGGGAACGGTCGTAAGTGAGAGCGTATTAAGCAGGGTGATATGACTAGTTCGTTTAGCGCGGCGTCTCCGGCAGACCATGAACACTTGCTTCAGGGCCGATACCGTATAACGCGGTCTCTCGGTTCCGGCGGGATGGGAGACGTGCATCTTGCCGAGGACCTTCGCCTAGGCAGGCTCGTGGCCGTGAAATCGATCAAGCGCGAATTCTGCAAAATGGAAGACGTCCGCAAGCGAATTGAGCGCGAATGCGTCATGCACGCGCAGATGGGCGCGCACCCGAACATCATTCCACTCTATGATCGTGTTGAAGAAGACGGGCGCATCCATCTTGTCATGGAATTTGTTGATGGGACCACGCTGAAGGACCTGATTGATCGCGCGCGGCTTGGGGAATTGTATCTGACCTGGCGCGAGAGCGCTTCGATCGCATGCCAAGTGTTGGAAGCGCTTTCGCGCATCCACGCGCTTGGAGTGGTCCATCGCGATGTAAAGCCCGCGAACGTCATGCTGGTGCAGAACGAGACTGGAAATTATGTCGCGAAACTGATGGACTTCGGCATCGCGCGGTTGTTGAATCCGGTGGATGGCGCAACAATGTTGACACGCCAGGGAGGCTCAGGGCCCGGCACGCCGATCTACATGTCGCCGGAACAGATCGCTGGCGAGCAATATGGCGCCTTGTCTCCCGCGACGGATATTTACGCGATGGGCGTGATGCTGTATCAAATGTTGACGGGGCACCCGCCGTTTCAAGGGACAATTACGGACATCTTCCACGGGCATCTGAACACACCGCCGCCGCCGGTGGATGGAATTTCGGACACCTCGTATCCGCGCGTAGTGACGGAAATCGTCCATAAGGCGATGGCAAAGCATCCCGTGGAACGGTTCACGTCGGCCACGGAATTCCGATACTGGCTGCGCGTCGTGGTGAAGTCACGCGGTCCGATCACGTCGCTGGCCCTCGCCGGTCCGGTGCCATCGACCGCGAGCGAGGTGAATGCCGGTGCGACAGTTCCGCTTACTCCCATGCCAAAATCGCAGGACACGTCTCCGGGCGCTGGCCCGATGCAACGCCGTGAGGTAGGCGCGAAGAGCGCGAAACGGACGGTTGCAGTGGTTGCTGTCGTCCTCTTGGCTCTCGCGAGCGCCGCAGTCGCGAATCTGTATTTTTCTAAGACTTCGACACCGGATGCCGTGTCGCCGACACCGAACTCGGTCGTTGGAACCGGACTGAGTGCTTCGCCAGTTCTTGCGATGCCGGCGCCCACCCAGCCCGACACGCCAGCTCCGGTTTCAATGCTTCCGGAGTCGGTACCGCTTTCGCCTGCTCCTGCGCCAGTTTCCGCGGCCGATTCGATTCCGGTCGTCATCTCGCCCGCACCGACGCCCGCGGCACCGGTTCCAGAACAACCTGCACCCGTGGCGCTTCAGCCCAAATCCTCGCCGAAATCGAAGACCACTGTGGTAAAAAAAGAAGCGCCAGCAAAGAAAGACCAGGACCTGGTGTCGCCGGAAGACGAAACGGGCGACGTCGCACCCGATTCCGAAACGCGCCGTACTCCGGTACCGCGGCAGACCCCGGTCCCGGCGTATACCGCGCCGCCAGCGCAGGAGCAAACACCCGTTCCGCGGATGCAGACACCCGTCCCGCCGGCGTATCCGCCCCACTATGCCGCGCCCCAGAGTTCTTCCGAACGAGCTGCGGACATGTTTAAGGACATGCGCGTAAATAAATTGCCCTCGACGCGCGTTAACTGATACGCGAAATTCAGCCACATCCCTTTGGAGGACCCGACATGACCATCGAAACTTTCTTTTCAGCGCGCTCCAGGAAGCAATTGGTGTCCGCGATTGCGCTGGGCACGTGCGTAGCCTTGGTGGGATGTGAAACCGCCGGAAGATCGGCGGGGCTTGGCGCGGCCGTTGGAGCGGGCGCGGGCGCCATCATTGGTAACCAGTCGGGCAACGCGACTGAAGGCGCACTGATCGGAGCGGCGATTGGCGGACTTGCGGGATGGGGCATTCATAAGGTCAAGGCGCGGCGGACACGTACCGCGGAGGAAACAGCGCAACAGCATCAGTACGATCCCGCGTCAGGATTCAAACTGGCGCTAACGGACGGATCAAAGGTCACACCCCTTAATGTGAAACCGGGCGCAAGCGCGACCTCCGTGCTCGAATACGCCGCGCTGGGTACGGGGGCCAATGGATTGCCTGTCCGCGAACAGTTCATTTTGAAAAAGGACGGAAAGCCCGTCAAAGAATTGTATGACAGCACGACCACGCGCACGGACGGCACGTGGCAGAGCCCAATCGAGTTCGCGCTGCCCGCGCAAGCGCCGGCGGGGCAGTATATCGTCGCGCAAACGGTCAGCGCTGCGGGCCAGTCCGCGCAAAAGGACGTGACGTTTACAGTGACTACGGCGACGTCGAAAAGCGGCGAGCCGGAGGCTGTGTGGGTGATGGCGCAAAACTGATGGCAATTATTGGGCGTTTCCAAGACACGTCGCATCGGAATTCGACGTTACATCAGTACCAAACGGTGACGATTACCACCGGCTCGGGGTGGTTGCCGTCTCTCGCATGCTCGTATCCACACGACTGCTGAATGTGCTTTGGTTCGACATTGTGTTCCGCCAGCCACTCATTCACGTGGTTATCCAACTGTTGCAACGATTCCATCGAAACGCGCCCCATAAAGGTCTGCACACGCATGTCGGTTTTCCTCTCTCCGCTAACAAATCCCCGCAACGCCGATTCTACCTCGGGCACATTTCCACAATCTATGATTTTGGCTGGTCCGTAGGAAGTGCCGCGGCGAAAATCCCTGCGATTTCCCGTGCGATGTCCGGGACCGTTCGGTTTTCGGTCACGACGGCATAGTGCGCGGCGCTGGTGTAAAGCGGTTCGCGTTCTACAAGGATTCCGGCGATCTCATCAATGAAGTTCTTTTCGCCCGTGAGCGAAGGGCGGTTGGTGTCGGGTTTGATTCGCGCCGCGAGTGTTTCGACGGATGCCTTGAGCCAGAACACGATCCCGTTAGCGCGCAACATCGCTATATTTTCCGCGCGCGCTACTACGCCGCCTCCGGTATCCAACACGATGTTTTCTTGCACGGCGAGGTCGCGCACGACTTCGGATTCGAGTATACGGAATGCTTTCCATCCGTTCGCGCCAACGTAATCCTTGATGGATGCATTTGCACGCCGTTCAATTTCCACGTCGGTGGAAATTGCTTCCCGCTCCAACATTCGCGTGAGCTCGCGCGCGACGGCTGATTTCCCGCTGCCGCGCGCGCCGACTAGAATCAGGTTCATTGCGACACCGATTCCCGCATTGCCGCGATGGGACAGGGAGTCTCCGTCCATCGCTCGAACTGGAGCGCGGCTTGATTGATCAACATTTCGATGCCATGGACAATCTGACACCCTGCGTCACGGGCCTCGCGCAGCAGACGTGTCTCGTGGGGACGGTAGACCATGTCAAAAACGATCTGGTCCGCGCGAAACATTTCTTTCGGAACGCAGGCGGAGTTCTCATCGGGTTCCATCCCAACGGACGTGCCGTGGATCACAATATCGTGCGAGGCCATTGCATCGGCGAGGCCGGCGTCAAGTGTTGCGCCGGAAACGTGATCGATGTCCGCCTGGCGCAGATCGCGCACGAGCTCGTCCACTTTCGCGAGTGTGCGTCCGAGGATCGTGATATGTGATGCCCTGGTGGTTTCGGCGATTGCGAATGACACGGCGCGCACCGCGCCGCCAGCTCCCAGAAGCAGCACGCGCTTGCCGGCAGTGTTCACGCCGGCTTCGGTTAATGCGCGCAACGCGCCGGGGCCGTCGGTCGTCGAGCCAACGAGGCGGCCCTTTTCGTTTGTAATGGTGTTGACGCTGCCGACATGTCGCGCGAGGTCTTCTATTTCGTCGAGGTGCGACATGACTTCGCGCTTGTGGGGGATGGTTACGCTCACGCCGCGGAAGCTGGACATTGCGCGCACGCCGGCGAGAAACCCGGCGACGTCTTCGACGTGGAACGCGAGGTAGACATAGTTCAGCGCGGCAGCGCGGTACGCGGCATTGTGCATGCGCGGTGAGAACGAATGCGCTACGGGATTGCCGATGACGGCGCATAACCGGGTATTGGTGTCGATGGGCAGCATGGTTCCTGTATTAAAAAGGGTTACATCCAAATCGTTTCCACCCAAAACTAAATTTTAACCAGAAGCCTATTTGGACTGCGGCGGCCCAGAAGGCGCCGCTTTGGCTGTTTATCACAGTTGGCTTACCCCTTACCATGCGCGCACGAAGCCGTCGCCTATAAACAGCCAAAGCGGTGTCTGCGCTGCCCGCTCCGCCACCCCAGTCCAAAGAGCGCACATTCCAAGCACCAAGTTTTGGGCAGAAGTGCAAGAATGAATACACTCCCTTGTCCACGGTCAAAGGACAACTGAACTAACCCGGCGGCCAATGAAATTCACGGCCCGCCAGCAGGTGCAGATGAATATGAAACACGCTCTGCCCGGCGCGCGGTCCGCAGTTCATGACGTACCGGAAATCGGTGATGCCTTCCTGCTGCGCGACGCGGTTGGCGGTGAGCAGCAGTTTTCCGAGAAGGCTGGTATCTTCGGCGCCGGCATCTGTGATCTTCGCAATGTGTTTTCGTGGAATGATCAGGATATGCGCTGGCGCGCCAGGGTTGATATCACGAAACGCGTAGAATTCGGAGTCGTTGTAGACCTGTGTAGAAGGTATCTCGCCATTCGCGATCTTGCAGAAAAGGCAGTCAGCAGACATTGTGGTGATTCCTGGCCAACGAAAACCGAGCGTACCGCAGGCGGGATGTAAAACGCAACGCGCCGCCCATTAAGGGACGTGCCGAATCGGAACTCAACGCTACATTTCGAGTTCATAGCCTATAAACGCTACGGCGAGGGTCGCGGCGACTTCGGCGCGGTAGGTCGCTTCGCCTAGCGAGATTGGGATCGCGTTCGCTGCGAGCAACTGTTCAAGTTCCGTTGCGCTGAAATCGCCTTCGGGTCCGATAAATACAGAAACTTCGCGCGCCGTCAGCGCTGTGCGCAATGGAACCGGCGGTATATCGCGCGTGGCGACAAGCCGGACGCCGCCGGCCATCGCAATGGCCTCGTCGAGCGACGCGGCGACATCGAAGTGGGGGAGCCACAGCCGGCCGCTTTGTTTGCACGCTTCGATTGCGATGCGCCGCCACTTATCCGACAGTTTTGGCGCGCGCCCGGAATGTTCGGAGCGAAAAAAGACGACGCGCGCCACGCCCAGTTCGGCAGCGTGGCGGACCAATTCTTCGACCGCTTTTTCACGGTGCAGGGAAGCCTGGTATAACGTCACGCACGCCGTGGGTTGTGAGATTTCACGTGCTTCTGTGATTCGCAGTTCGACTGTGTGCCGCGCCGCGCTCTCGACGACAGCCTGCCATTCGCGCCCAGCGCCATCGAACAGCGCGGCACTATCTCCCACCCGCAACCGCACGACGTGGAGCGCGTGATGTGCTTCCTGATCCGAGAGCGTTGCGCGCGTGTTGTTGTGTATGCCATCGGCGGAAATGTAAAACCGGTGAACATGTGGCATGCGCGAAATAGTATCACGCGCGCGAGGCCGTAAACCCCATTGGGGTCACAAAGTTTGGGAAATTGTGCCTAAATTGCAGGTAACTGGCGTGACGCCAAGAATTGCGTGGTTGTGCTTTCGTATATGGACGAGGCTGCTTTGCAATTCAGCGCGATTACTTTGCTTCGATTCGCTTGATCCTGAACCCCTTAACTTTTATTGGAGGATTTCGAGTAGCCCGAAGTGAAAGCGGCGCTGACACGCCGCAGTCCAAGGCGCTACGCGCGGCCAAAAGACGTCTAAAAACCGCGCGGAGCGCCTTGGACTGCGGCAGCGGATAGCTGCCGCTTTCCATTTCCTGGGGGAAGTCGCTTCGCAATTAAGCGTGATTGCCCTGGTTAGAAAGTCGGCAACGCTTTACACGGGGCTATGGCGAGGCGCTTGCCTGCGGTCCAGGCGGGGGCGTAGGCGCTGGCGCAGATTGCACCGGTGGCATCATCTCTTCTTGCGGTACGTTGGATTCGCCATGCGCGTCGTCAAGCAAATCGCCGCCGAGAGTACGCGATTCTTCGCGGTGCCGCTGGCTAAATGTCCTTTTGGTAAGTTTTGCGCCGCTCTTGCCCGACTGCAACGTTGCATTTTGCACGCTATAGAAGAATTTTTGTTTCGGACCTTCGTGCAACTGTAACTCGCCGCTCACGAGCACCGGCTCGGTGACGATATCCGTGATTTCGCCTTCGTTCATGCGCACGAGTATCACGTCGCGCATGGGAGGCATACGGCAGAAATAACATTCGATGGGGAGGGGCAGGAGCATGAAATGCGCAACGTCCTTGAATTGATCGATGGGCGTCATGAACCCCATGAGGTTTATGGTGCGGCCTTCCTTAGCGCGCGTGACCAAGCCATCACTGAATTGCGCCCCACTGCGCAGGTTCCCCTTGGTTTCACGCAACAGGTCCCAATTGAGGATGTCCATGCCACTTTTGACGCGTTCGGCCTCGGCGACGCGCCGGATTCGGTCATATCGCTGCTTGAGGCCGTCGAGCCGGTAGTACATGTTCAGGCCGACAATACCGGCGAGGATCACAACGATACCGGCAATGGTGCCCAGGTCACGAACAACACGCGTTCTCACGGTACAGACTCCTTTGCCCCGAAAACGGTCAATAGTATATCACAATTCGGCCAGATCGCGGGCGATATCGGTCCGGTAGGCCTGCCATGCCGGCAGAATCCCGGCGATCATGCCCATAATCAAAATCGCGGAATACGCGGAGATCATGTCGGCTGTTGGCCGGAACACGGACACTTCAAAGCCGATTTTGCTGGCGAGAAACGATCCAATTCCCCAGGTCAAAGCGAGGCCAGAGGCATAGCCCGCGAGTATCCCGAGCAGCGTAACCCAAAAGGCTTCGATCAACACTGAGCCCACGATTTCGCCGGAGGTCGCGCCGAGCGCGCGCATGATGGCGAGGTCTCTCTTTCGCTGAATGATCGACAAATAAAGACCGATCAAGATGGATATCGAGCTTATCACCATGACAAGGAATCCGATGTAGACCATGACCTGCCGCGCCGTGCCGAGCAGCTGATTATACAACTGTTGAATTTCGTCGATAGGCACCGCGGCGACCGCGTTGGGATAGTCGTTGATGATTCGCTGTTTGAACTCGAAGCGTTGCGCGGGAGACTCAAGGACGAGCAAAGCGGCCGTCAGTTGCTTGTGCGCATGTCCATGCTCTTCGTCCGCGTGACCTTCGCCGGCGGCATGATCTGCTTCTTCGGCGTGTTCGCCCACTTCGGAGTGTTCTTCGCCGGATTTGTAGTTCGCGCCGGGAGCGGATTCCGCACCGCTGAGGCTCGGTGTGCCGTACTCATCGTCATGCACTTCATAAATGGAATTGTAGTCGACAAAAATTGCGCGATCGTTGGGCGTAGCCGAGGCTTTGAGGATGCCAACCACTTTGTAAGGTTTCGCGTCATGGTGCTCGGAGAATCCCATGTCCGCGAAACCATGCATGCTCGCGAACTCGTCGCCAATCCGCAACTGCGACTCGATGGCGACCGCGGCGCCAATCACGGCTTCGAGGGGTTTTGCGAAGTAATCGCCCTGGTCGATATCGAATGTCCCGCGGCGTTCCTCCGTAACCCGATTCACCCAGTTGAACTCGAGCATTTCCCGCGTCGTTCCGACGATCCGGAATCCCTGGTAGGAATCGCCCATGTTGATCGGAAAGGCGGCGAGCACTTCCTCTTCTTTTTGCAGCCGCTCGAAATCACTGTACTGAATAGTGCCGGTGGGCTGTCCGATGAAGTACACGGTGCTCAATACGAGTTGTTGCGTGCTGCCCTTTGCGCCGACTGCCACATCAAAAGATTGTCCTTCTTCTACAAAGCGTTTTTCCGTTTCGTAGTGGAGAAGCAGCACGGAGGTAATCAGCGCAACGCCGAGCGCGACGGATACAATCGTCAAGAATGTCGTGAGCTTCCGGTTCCACAGATAGTTCCAGGCGATGTGCCACAGCGTCATTGGGCGGTCTCCCGCGCGAGCCCGGTGCAATCGAACCGTTCGGGCAACTGGTTTGCAATGGATTGATCATGCGTGACCAGAAGCAGCGTAACTTTATTTTCCCGGCACAGCTCTAGTAGTAAATCCATGACCGACGCCGCGGTTTTGGGATCGAGACTTCCCGTCGGCTCGTCGGCCACAACAATTCTTTGGCGGTTTGCGAGCGCGCGCGCAATGGCCACTCGTTGCCGTTCGCCTACACTCATCGTGCCGGGTTTAGAATTTAGGCGATGCGCAAGGCCCACACGTTCCAGCAAATGGATAGCGTGCGCGCGCCATTCCTTCGAGGGCCGTGTATCGCTGAACCGCATGCCGAGCATCACATTCTGCAACGCGGTGAATGGCGCCAGAAGGTTGAAAGTCTGGAAGATGAACCCGAACCGCTCGCCGCGAAGGCGATCAAGCTGCCCGTTGCTCATGCGCTGGGTCTCGAGTCCATCGACGCGAATTACGCCTGAATTGGGGCGAAGTAGGCCGCTTATGAGGTTAAGCATCGTGCTTTTACCGCACCCGCTTGGACCCCAAAGGGCAACCTGCGCGCCCTCCGGTGCGTGGAACTCATCGCAAATGAATTCCACGCCCGGTCCGAGCTTTCGCCGGACCTTTTCCAAAATCACCACGCCGCGGACTCCTCCCCTCAATGTGACACGAAACGCACCAGATTACGTGCTAACGAGTGCGCAGTCAATGTTTGAGTTAGCAACTTTTGTACCGGTCGGAATAATTGACAACGGACAATTGATATTGGCAAACGAATCCCATTCGTGCTCGAGCATGGGTGATCGATTTTCGTAACGTCCTGTCTCGGCAGAACCGATGGCGAGTTACGATTGGGAGTTTTGGAGACCTGTCGGTCGGTGCGGTGGCGCGGTCGGGAGACCGGCCACAACGTATTTTTGCGGTGGCGCGGTCGAGAGACCGGCCACAACCCATAATTACCGGCCACAACGCATTTTTCTCGGGCCACTTCACATATTTCCGGGCCACAACACATATTTACCGGCCCACAACTCGTACATTATTGCGAACCCAATAAACCAACTGCCTCGGAAAAACATCCAACCTTTCAACCTGGGGAAGCCACTATGAAACGCACCGCATTCGCATTGATTTCCCTGTTCTTCTGCTGCCACGTTCTGGCGGATGCGCCTTTCGCCGCATCCGCACAAGATTTGCTTGCAGAAGCCGCCAAGTTAAAAAAGGCTGCTGGTCTATCCGCGGCGATCTGGAAAGACGGCGCGGTGGCTTGGGAGGGCGCCGTTGGCTTTGCCGACCTCGAGAACGAGGTACCCGCGCGTCCGGACATGGTCCATCGGATAGCGTCGATTTCCAAACCAATCACTGCCACCGCGGTCATGCAATTGGTTGAACAGGGAAAACTGGACCTTGACGCGCCAATTCAGACATATGTGCCTACTTTCCCCAAAAAGGAACAGGGTGAAGTACTGGTTTGGCATCTGCTGTCCCATACCGCCGGCGTCCGCCACTATCGAGGCGGCGCGGAGGCGAATGCAATGGAGCATTTCACGAATTCATTGTCGGCAATGGGAAAGTTCAAGGACGACCCAATCGGATTCGCGCCTGGGTCGAAATTTCACTACTCCACCTACGGATATACGGTCGTGGCCACTGCCTTGGAAGAAGCTTCCGGCGAAAAACTTGGCGACTACCTGCAGGCCCATGTATGGGAGCCGGCGGGCATGAAGTCCACATATCTGGAACTGCGTGGCGTGATTGTGCCCCGGCGATCGCGAGGGTATGACCTAAACCCGAAAGGGGAGCGCTTGAACGCCGTTTACACGGATAACAGTGTTCGATATGCCGGCGGCGGCATGATTTCGACGGTGGGCGATTTGGTGCGGTTTGCCGGCGCGGTACAGAATGGCACGTTGTTAAAGCAAGAAACGTTTGCCCGGATGCTTCAGCCTATAGAATTGGCTGACGGGAAAAAATCCATGTACGCGCTGGGCTGGAACGTAGACGAGTGGGACGTCATCGGGCGCATTATTTTTCATTCCGGTGGCCAGGCGGGTACCTCGACGCACTTGCTTTCGTGCCTGGACAAGGGCGTAGCAGTCGCGGTGATCTCCAATACCAATGGCGAGTCCGGGTTAGGGGAGGTCTGCACGTTGCTTGCGAATATTGCACTGGGTTTGCCGCCGCCACCGGGTTTGAAAATCGAACCGGAGAAGACATTGTCTGAGCGAATGAAAGAGCAACAGCAAGAGAAGAAGTAGGGCGATGCGTAGAATCAAATGCGGTCCGGGATGATCGCTGAATGCGGTCGGGGACAATTGCAGAATGCGGTCGGGGACGACCGCCCTCCCGGTGCATCGAATTTTGGGTTAGTTGGCAGGCGTCGCGGTTACTTTTGCTGGGCGGGTCATCACGTGAATCATGAAACCTAGTAATGCGATCACGAGCCCGATGACGAGACAGAAGACCCCTCCCAGGTACACGCCGACGGCGACTTCGCCGGAACGCATCAGCCGCCCGCCAACGGCGCAGGCCACTCCCAAGACGGCGAGTATCAGACCGGTCAGGCGATAGTTCTGCCGTTGGATACCGCCCGCACCGGCGGACAGACCGTTCACGACGGCTGCGAGGTCTGTAGCACCGCCTAGGAGTGAAGGGTTTTTCTCCAGTTTATCGAGGAAGGCGATGCGAAATCGGTAGTCCAGCCAAGATTTGCTGAGCACCTGGACGATTCCTGCCATGACGGTAACGAGCACCAGAAAGAGTGGTACTAAGAGAAACAAAGTTGCCATTTGCCGGATGGTTCTCCTGGAATTGGGGTCCGGCGGGACGCCTCGCGAGAGTTCAAGAAAAGGAGGTTTTCTTTGGACTTACGCTGGATCTGGCCCTACGAGCACGTCCCGCCGGGTAGCACGAACACGATGTATTTGCACCGCGTCTGGGCCACACTTGGTTCAGCCCGACCGCAACCGATTCTACTGTAAATTCGCGGGTATCCGGCGTTCCGGACGCCCTATTTGTTGGACTATATGCCAGCTATCCGGGTTTCACCCCATCCTCGGCACCCACTATCCCCTGTCACAGCGCCCATTTAGTGAAACCGGGGGGCATGGACGAAAGTCCAAAGGCACGATGAACCCTAATGTGAAAAGTCTGATCACTGCGTTGACCATAGCAGTGTTGGTCATTATGTTCTGCGTGCGCGTGCTCGCTCCTAAACTTCCCCCCATGGTTGGGAAGGCCGACGTGCAGGAGGTACGTTCCTTTGCCCATGCGAGCCCCGGCGCGCTCCGGCTGGAAAATACCGATGGCCTGGTGCGCATCACCACGCATCCGGGGCAAACAATTACCGGCAAAGCAAAAATTCGCGCGTACCGCCGCGGTGACACGACTATCGACGAACTGAAAAACCATATCACCTCACTTGTTGCGGTGAATGAAGAGGCCAGTACGCTCGTCGTGTCTACGGAACCGACACAACGCCTTGCGGATTATGACCTCTTCGTGGAATACGATCTTCAAATTCCGGAGGGCACCAATGTTGCCGTTACCAGCAACAACGGAAACGTCTGGATTCGTCCCGGTTGCGGTGACGTTCGCGTGATGGGCAGGAACAGCGACATTGATGTTGCCGGTCCTTCTGGGAGTGTTCATATAGAAAGCATAAACGGGCGCATCCATCTTGCCGAATCGCCGGCTGGAGGCACTTTGCGGACCGTGAACGGCGACGTATATGCACAGGTGCAGGGGGGATCGCTTGACGTCGAGACTTTCAACGGTGTCATTTGGGCGCAAGTGCTTGGGCCGAATGTTGAGCACGCCCAGCTTAGCAGCCAGAATGGCGGGGTCTCCTTGCTCATGGCCTCGGATGTTTCCGCGTCGATTACCGCGCACGCGTCGCGCGGGTCGGTAATTAGCCAGGTGCCCATTGACACACAGAACGGTACAAACCAGCGGCGGTACATCAAGGGGATTGTCGGAGACGGCTATTCCGAGATCAATCTTGACACGCTCAATGGTAGTATCTCCATTGCGAGGAGCGACTAATGGCTTCCTTGCGCGCGACTATGTGGCCTGAAGCGGAAAGGGCGCGAATGACCGAGGATTCCGACCTTGCGCTGGTGCAACGCACGCGCGCCGGCGAAGTCGAGGCATTTTCCGTGTTGGTTCGCCGTCACGAACGCATCGTGTTCAACCTTGCATTCCGTTTTATGCGCGACAACGCTTTGGCCGAAGACATGGCGCAGGAGGCATTCCTGAAGGCTTATCGATTGCTCCACGGATTTCGGGGCGATTGCAGCTTTGCCACCTGGCTGTACCGCGTGACGTGCAGCGTTTGCCTCACCGAATTGAACCGCCGCAAGCGCCGCGGAGAGGTCGAGCTTACGCCGTCCCATGCCGATGGCGCCGCGGACGAGCCAAACGAATCTAGCGACATGCCAGAACTTATCCGGCGGTGCGTGACCAAGCTGCCGGAGCGTTACGCCACGATAGTGTCCATGTACTACCTCCAGGAAGTTCCCTATGAGGAGATCGCGGAAGCGATGCGGATTCCCATGGGAACTTTAAAGACGTGGATGCACCGTGCTCGCCTGCAATTGCGGAAAATCGTCGAGAAGGAGATGAAGACCAATGGACCCCAACATGAGTGACCTGGACCAAATCATTGTGGACGCCCTTAAATCGGAGCCGTTGCGCGCCGTGCCCACGGGATTGCACCGCCGCATCGAGGAGCGAGTGCGCGTGGCGGCTTTTGCGAGCCAGGAACGCCGCGGGTTTCAAACCCGGTTATGGGCGAGCGCCGCGCTCTTCGCGATGGTTGGATTCACACTTGTGCTCGTGCCCGCGCTGGCGTTTTTCCAAGGCTGGAACGTGCGTGCTCTTCCCGGCGCGATGGGATATTTTGACTACCTCACCGTTTTCTTCTTGCAGTCCTGGGGCCAGATCGCGGTTGCCGTCGCATCGGGAGCCGGCGTGCTCGCATTCGCGGCCGTTGTGTGGATGGTAGCGCCCATGCTCCGGCGCGGCGCGTTGCGGCAACACTGACGTAGCCCGCGAATATCCAGCTAGAGCGGGCTCGCAATCAACGACATCGAGCCATTTGGATTTGGCTGCCCTTCTGCTATAATCCCCGCCCAACCTAGGAGTATGTTCGACCATGGCGAATAAATATATGTGCCCAAAGTGTAACCGCCGGTTCACCGAGTGGGGCGCGGAAAAATATGGCTTTAAATGCCCCGACGATCAGTGGCGCCCGAAGGAACACGCCAACGATGTGGAACTGGTGCGCGTTGGCCCGTCCGAAGACCGGCCTTCGCGGCGTCCGAGTCTGAAGAAGGGCGCCCGCAAACTTGTGGTGGCGATGCCCGCGGGCTACGGGGACGAGCCAGTCATTTCCGGGGTCGACGATCTGGAGACTGCCGCGGAATTTCATCAGACGGAAAGTAACTTTGACGACACCGATACCGACGAGGACGAAGTCCTTGATGACGAACCGGCCGTAGTGCCGGTCGGCGAAGTTGTCGTTGGCGAAGACGCCGTTGTCGTCGAAGAGGATATCGGCGTAGAAATTGATGTCGTCGGAGGAGAAGCCGACGAAGACGCCGTTGTCGTCGAAGAAGTTATCGAAGAGGAATGGACCGAGTAAGCGGCTCAGACATTACGAATTCTACATGGACGCCCCCGACATACCGTCGGGGGGCGTCTTTTTTTGACGCGAAAAAGCTAATCGAGCGCTGTTGAACTAACTCGGATGTTGGTAACCTCCGAAAAACGCCACGGGTGACCACTTGGGGCTAACGGGCGGTAGGGCAGGCGGCGCCAAAGCCTCAAACGGCTCTTCCGCATAGACCACCCTGCCGCCCACGACTGTCAACATAGAATGGATGTCTTTAATCTGCTCTTCGTCGACAGAGAAGTAATCGTCGCTCAGCACGGCGAAGTCCGCGTAGAGCCCCGGCGCGATGCGGCCTTTTACTTTTTCTTCCTGGCTGAACCACGCGCTGCCCACGGTGAAAAGCTGCAGCGCTTCTTCGCGCGTAAGTTTGTTGTTCTCGGCAAAGAGCTGGGTCCCGCCGACAGTCTTGCCGGATACGAGCCAATATAAGGAGGGCCACGGGTTGAAGCTGCTGACGCGCGTGCCGTCAGTGCCAGCCCCGACGGGAATTCCCATTTCAAGCATCTTGCGGATCGGTGGCGCGTAGGCGACAGCTTCTTTCCCGTAGCGTTCAACGAAATACTCGCCGGCAAATGCCATGCGGTTCTGGATGGCAATGCCACCGTCCATCGCCTTGATCCGGCGCAGTTCCCCGTCGCGAACGGTTTCCGCGTGGTCGATGGCCCAACGCGGCGCGAAAGCTCCCTGCTCTTGCTTGACTTGTTCAAACACGTTCATGATAACGCGAATGCTTTCGCCATAGGTGGCATGTTGGCGTAGCGGCCACTTCTTTTTGACGAGGATGGTCGCCACCTCATGCAGATCACCCATCGGTTCCATCCCCGCCGCCTTTCGTTCGGCGAGGTCTGGACGCGGCGCCATGAAGTTTTCCCAATCACCAGCGCTATGGGCCAAAAACTCACCGGCTCCGTCGAGTTCAAAACCGTGGTCGAGGTCTTTGGCAAGGTTTTGGCCCACTTCGTTTTCCGTGGTCCATTTAAGAAAATCCTCGGCTTCCTTGCCCGGCGTTTGCGCGAAGAGATAGTAGGTTATGCGCACCGACATGTCGCCTTGTTTCGCAACCGTTTCACTGCCCGCATAGTCTTTGGGAAATGTGTGCCCGCCGCCCCCGGCATCCACCGCGCTGGTCATTCCCAGCCGGTTCATTTCGCGATAGAAGTGAAGCGTGGAATTGACCTGATCCTCCGGAGAGAGTTGCGGCGGCTCGGCAATCATTTGATAGAGGATCAATGGGTTCGGCTCGGCATGAAGAATCGCGCCACCATCGACGAACTCGTAGCGTCCTCCCGAAGGGGCCTTCGTTTCTTCGGTGAGGCCGAGCGCCTGCACGGCAGCTCGATTAATCATGCCCTGACTGTAAAGAAACAATACGAAGGTAGGTGTGTTTGGCGCGGCATCATTCAACTCTTTGATTGTCGGCATCCGTTTCTCTTTGAATTGGAACGGAGACCAGCCGCCGATGATGCGCACCCACTGTCCGGCGGGCGTTCGTTGGGCCTGCTCGCGAATCATTTCCAACCCGCGCTCCAGCGAATCAACGCCGTCCCAGCGTAACTCCAAATTGTAGAATCGTCCGCCACGCACGGCGTGCGCATGCGAGTCGTTTAGGCCCGGGATGATTGTGAGACCGCCGGCGTCGATCATTCGCGTTTTCTCGCCGCGAAGGGCTGCCATCTCTTCGTCATCGCTCACGGCGGTGAACTTTCCATCCTTCACTGCAAATGCCGTTGCTTGCGGATGCGCTGCATCCACCGTGTGAACCTTGGCGTTGGTGACGATAAGGTCGGCGGGCTCCTCGGCATCGACCGCCATGGTCGCAGATTGCAGTACGGCAGCGATGAGGAGGAAAACGGCCGAGCCTGTATTAAACCGCGATGGACGCATCATTGCTCTCCCGAATTCGAGTACAAGCCACCGGCGCCGGCCACAATGGCCGCACCGGCGACTTGCTCCGTCAATAAGTGTTATTCCGCGAGGTCACTTTGGTTTACAGTAATCCGTGATGTTCACTTCTGGGACTTCTTCGCGACTTCCTGTGCTTTGTTATAACTCTCCGCGACGGCGCGGTAGTGCGGCACAAGTTCTCCATAGAGTTCGCCCCACTGGGCTGCATCGGGACGGTTCCACGTCCGCTGAAACTCACAGAGCACAACATTAGTCGTCACCGGAATAATGCCGGCCTGCGTCATACGGGCGAGGGTGGTTTGAGAAGCCATCTCGCTCATATCGCCTGAGGCGTCCATGACGGCGTATACCTTATAACCGTCCGCCTTGGCCTGGAGCGCAGGGAATGCGACGCAGACGCTCGTCCATACGCCTGCCATGACCAGTGTTTTTTTGCCCGTCGCTTCAACGGCTTTGACGACGTCGGCGTTGTCCCATGCGCTGACCTCGCCTTTGCGCGCGACGTACTGCGCGTTCGGCGCGGCTGCGGCCAGCTCCGACATAATTGGTCCGTTGCTGCCGTTGGGTTCCGATGCAGTGTAGATGATCGGCGCTTTGGCAAGTTCGGCTATCTTGGCGAGTACCACAGTGTTCACCCGCAGATCGCGGAGCGGGACATCCTTCACAGTTTGGAACAGGCCGGTCTGATGATCGAGCAGTAACACTGCCGTGTCATTCGCGTCGAAAAGGACTTCGCGGGCAGCAGCACTGGGTTGCCGTGATAGCCCTGGTATCTCGGCGGTGGATGCCGAGTCTTGCTGTTGCGCTCGTGCAGGCCCGTCGTAGGTAATAAAAATCAAACCGATGAGAATAGCTAATGCGACTACCGTTCCAGCGATAATGCGATCTGTGATCTGCGACCTCATAACATTTCTCCTTGGGTTTACTTATTTCGACGAAAGGTCGTTTTATTTTTCACTGAGGGGCAACCGTACCGCTGGCAAAATGCTCTCGATTTTGGCTCTATGTTGCTCGAGTGTTTTCGGCAGCATGAGTTTTGCGCCGAGTTGTTCGGCAGGTTCGTCAGTGGTAAATCCTGGACCGTCAGTGGCGATCTCGAACAACACACCGCCTGGCTCGCGGAAGTAGATCGATTGAAAATAGTTTCGATCCATCACTGGCGATACGTTTAGTCCGGCCTGGACGATGTTACTGTGCCACGCATCCTGTTGTGGCCGGTCCGGTGTTCGAAACGCCACGTGATGAACTACGCCGGCGCCCATGCCGCCTCCGCGTCCGTCCGGCACGCAAAGAAAATCGACAATCTCCGCGAAACCATCGCCTTGGGCGCGGTAACGAAAGCGGTTTCCATCGTTGCCGTCCGCGGTGAAGTTCATTAACTTTGTTAGGACATTCGCCGTGCTTTCGTAGCCTTCCTCGGAGATGGTGACGCCATGGAAACCTTGAATCGCATGTTCGACCGGTACAGGTCCCGCCGTCCACGGTTGTCCGCCTGGTTTCTCGACGCCAACTATATCGAGTCCCAAGCCATCCGGATCGGTGATGTGGAGAACGGGTTCGGAAAAGCGCTCTATCGGTGCGTCGTTACTAACGCCGAATTGCTTCAAACGCGATGACCAATAATTGATTGCATCGACAGGCACTGCGAATGCCGTAGTCGTTACCTGCGGGGGACCAATGGCGCCGCGGCGCGCACCGGCCCACGCGAAAAACGTCATGACAGTTCCAGGACGTCCCAGTTCATCGCCGTAGTAGAGGTGGTAGCTGCTCGGGTCATCGAAGTTGACTGTGAGCTTGACCAGTCGCAGCCCGAGAACGCCACAGTAGAAATCGATGTTCTGTTGCACGTCCGAGGTGATCGCGGTGACGTGATGGATACCTGAAAGCGTTGCGTTCATGAGCGCTCCGTATTTCGCTTGTCAATCGATGGCAATGAACAGGGAACGTCGCTCGCGCTGCTCGACGTTTCGTGTGCGATGGCCTCGTCCGGTGACATCTTCCATCAGCAAAATCTCGCCGCCACGAAATATTCGCCGCGCGCCGTCGGACGCCTCTATTTCGATGGTTCCGTCCAGCAGCACGATAAATTGCCGCCGGGGCGCGACATGCCAGTCGTAATCGTAGCCGGGTTCATTCTCCCGGAAGATGACTGCTGTCGCGGGAATTGGCTTGGAAAGTCTGCCAATCGTCCCTGCGTCTTCCAATTTGATTTCGGCATCGTCGAAATGACTCTCGCCCAATTCGTCGGCGTAGACGCGCGTAATCTTCATGGACGCGCTTCACGCTCCTGGGAGACGAGCGTCTGCAGTATTGCGCGGCAGGCGTCCATCTCGTCCTCGTTAATGGTGTGCTCCATTCCCGGATACACGCGCAACTCCACCTCCGCTCCCATACGCGCAAGAATCGTTTCGGTTTCCTGCACGCGCGAGAGGGGAACATGAGGATCAATGTCGCTGGTTCCCAAAAACACTGGTGTTCTTTTCAACGATCCCGCGTAATCGCGCGGTGTGCCTGGCGGACCGATGAGCCCTCCGGTCAATCCAATGATCGCGCCATAGTGCCGGGGATGCCGGGCGGCAAACTCCAAGGTGAGGCATGCGCCTTGCGAAAATCCGAGAAGCGCGATCCGGCTGCCCGGAATTGCGCGGGCGATCAGGCCGGCAACGATTGACTCCAGCCGGTTCAGCGCTGAGTCGAGAAAAGGTTGATTCAACTCAAGCGGCGCGAGGAAGGATTGGGGATACCATGTAAAGTCAGCCGCCTGTGGAGCAAGTGCGGCCAGTGTTGGCAATCCAAATTCCTCGTACAGCGACAGGATATTCTCGGCCGTTGCCCCTCGACCATGAACCAGCACAAGGGTTGCGTCGGAGTGCTCTGGCGTTGGACCCATTGATTGAATAGGCCGGGCAGAATGGGCATCCGCAGCGATTCCAAGCTGCATGGAGTCACACCTCAAGACTTGGTGAAATGAATGAATCGCTTAAACAACAACCGTCGTCGGGCATAGTATTCCAACCGGAACCTGCCTATCTCTTTTACGCTGTCCTGAATTCCGCCATTGAGGGGAATGGAGAATGACGCGTCCTAATCCTCATCGCCGAGGTAGGCTTCCTTCACCCGGGGATCGGTGAGGAGCGCGGCGGCCTTGTCTTCCAGCACGATTTCGCCGGTTTCGATGACGTACCCACGGTGGGCGATCTTGAGGGCGAGGTGAGCGTTCTGTTCTACAAGGAGGATCGTCATGCCTTCGCGGTTGAGTTCGCGAATGGTCTCGAAAATTTTAGCCGTGAGGATCGGCGCGACGCCCATCGAGGGCTCGTCCATGAGCAGGAGTTTTGGTTTGCTCATAATCGCCCGGCCGATGGCGAGCATTTGTTGCTCGCCGCCTGAAAGCGTTCCGCCGTATTGTTTGCGGCGTTCGCCCAGGATGGGAAACAGGGCATAGACCTTGTCCATGTCGGCTTTGACACCGTTTGGATCACGCCGAAGGTACGCACCCAGTTCGAGGTTCTCGAGTACGGTCAGTTTCGGGAAAATTTTCCGGCCTTCAGGCACCTGGACCAACCCGCGCGCGACGAGCCTGTGTGATTTTTCGTTGGTGACATCCTCACCGTCGAAATGAATGCTGCCTTTGCGCGAACGCTGGATGCCGGAAATGCACATGAGCGTGGATGATTTGCCCGCGCCGTTCGCGCCAATGAGCGTCACGATTTCGCTGGGGTTCACGTCGAGCGAGACACCTTTCAGCGCTTCGATTGGACCGTAGCCCGCGAACAAACCTTTTATCGACAATAACGGTGAAGCCATCAGACGTCTTCCGTTCCGAGATAAGCCTTGCGCACTTCCGGGTTGGCCTGGATTTCGTCGGGCGTGCCTTCGGCGATCTTGTTTCCGTAATCGAGCACGGCGATACGGTCGGAAACACCCATGACGAGGTTCATATGATGTTCAATCAATACAACCGCGACACCGCGATCGCGAATCTTGCGAATCAATTCCATCAACTCGACGGACTCGGCCGGGTTCATGCCCGCGGCGGGCTCGTCGAGCAATAGCAACGCCGGTTCGCTCGCCAACGCGCGCGCAATCTCGAGCCGCCTCTGGTGGCCATAGGACAAGCATGATGCCGCGGCGCTTGCGTCATCATCCAGTTCGACGAATTCAAGGAGCGCCATGGCCTTTTCGACGGCCTTGTTGTGCTCCTTGCGAAATCCCAGGCGGCTTGCGGCGTGCCAAAATCGCGAGCGCAGCTTCGTGTCCATGCCCACAAGCACATTTTCCATCACGGTCATCTGATGAAACAGACGCGGATTCTGAAACGTGCGCCCGACTCCTTGGCGCGCGACAACGTCCGGCGTGCGCCGCGCGCGGCGCCACACCGAGGTGGCCCCGGCCAAGCCGACGAACAATCCCCCTATCGCGGGGAGCACGCTCCAGTTCCGCGGAAGCGCTCGAAGAAATGCCAAGGCGTCACCCGCCGCCTTTCCCCACGGGAAGGACTGTTGATAAATATAGTTCGCGGTGATTGACGCGTCCCATAGAGTTTCGGCGTTGACGGCTATCGTGAAACCGATTGCCGTTAACAAGCCAATAGCAAGGATTCCGATGATGGTTGGCGCCGTAACGGGCCGCATACCGGGCCGACCATTGATCAACACCGCGCCCTCGGTTGGTTCGTAGATGCCGGTGATCGCGTTAAACACCGTCGTCTTACCCGCGCCGTTGGGGCCAATCACCGAAAAAATCTGGCCACGCTCGACTTCAAAGTTGACTTTGTTCACCGCGGTCAGACCGCCGAAGCGCAGCGTTAGATTTTGAACGTGGAGGATGCTCATTTGGCGCAATTCTTTTTGCGCGCGCGCGCGTCTTCCTGCATTTCATGAAGTTCCGCCTGCACCTGGCGCGACGGCAACAGGCCTTCTGGCTTGAAGCGCATTGTGAGAATGAGCGCGAACCCGAAGATCATATACTTCCAATTGCTTGGCACGGTCAGCACATTTTGCGTGTCGATGAGACCCTTCTGCGCGAGTATCGTTGTGAGCTTTACGAGTATGATCGAGTTGAAGCCGATCATCACGACGGCGCCAAGCAACACGCCGCTGATATTGCCCATGCCGCCGATAATGACCATGCAAAGCGCGATGATCGAAATCTGAAAGTCGTAGTTGCTGGGTTCGCCGGTTGAGCCGAGATAGGAGGCCCACAGCGCACCGGACATAGCGGCAAGCGCAGCGCCGACGGAAAACGCGAGCAGCTTTACTTTTACAGGATTCACGCCCATGCAGGTCGCGGCGATTTCGTCTTCGCGGATCGCGATCCACGAGCGGCCCACGCGCGAATGTTCGAGATTGCGCGAGAACAATACGACGGCCGCGAGCAGGGCGAGCAAGAGGTAATACCAGGGAACCCAGATCTCAGTCGAGAATTGGTAGCCGAACAGTGTGGGGGAGGGAAGCGGGTTAATGCCCTGGGTTCCTTGCGTGATGCTTTCGAGATTCTTCAACGAGTCCTGCATCATCTCGCCGAAGCCCAGTGTCACAATCGCAAGATAATCTCCGCGCAGCCGAATGGTGGGCAAGCCGAGCACGATGCCGGCGAGCGCGCCTATGCCGATGGTTAATGTGAGCGCGGTCCAGAACCCAAGCTGAAAGGGATAAATGTCGCAGGTGAGAATGCCATAGCTGTATGCGCCGATGGCCATAAACGCGGCGAGACCCAGGTTCAGCAGGCCGGTGTACCCCGTCACGACGTTCAATCCCAGTCCGAGAATCGCCAGAATGAAGATCGGACGCATCAATCCCGCGAATTGGTATTCGCGCGGCAGAAATCCATCGACCAACGGGAGCACCAAAGCAATAGCCAGCAGAAACCAACCGGCCCGCAGCACAAGAACGCGCCGAATGACGTCGAGCATCGCGGGCTAGACCTTTTCGCGCGCGGGCGCACCGAGAAGTCCCGAAGGCCGGAACGTGAGCACGATAATGAGGATGGCGAACACGACGACGTTCGTCCATTCCGTGGCGATATACTGATCGCTCATCGCGCGAATGATCCCGATGACAAGCCCGCCAAGCAGAGCGCCCGGTAAACTGCCAATGCCGCCGAGCACGGCGGCGGTGAATGCATCCATGCCTACGCGGAACCCCATCTGAAAATAGATCGTGTGGTTGTACGAGGAATAGACAACGCTGGCAGCGCCCGCAAGCGCGCCTCCGATCAAAAATGTCGCGCCGATTACTCGGTCCACATCGATTCCCATTAATTGCGCCGCGGTAGGATTTTGCGCGACGGCGCGCATGGCCTTGCCGATACGCGTGAATTTTACCGCCAGCGTCAATGCGATCATCAGCGGCAGCGTAATGCCGAAAACGAAGACTTCGTTCCAGGTGACAATGATGTTACTCGCTTCGCCGAGTAGATTCCCGCTGGCGACAATCCACGGGAAATCTTTCGGGGACGCCGCGGCGACGCCATCGTTGAACACGTCCATCCGAAGTCCGCCCCAGAACAGGCCGATGTTCACGAATACGAATGACACGCCTATCGCTGACACAAGGGGCGCAAGCCGTGGCGCGTTCCGCAATGGCCGATACGCCAGACGGTCGACACCCCAATTCAATATTCCGCAAAACAGTGGAACCGCGATGAGAAGTGGAACGAAGCCCCAGGAAATGAGCGCGGGTTCAGGCACCTGGTCGAGGCCGAGCATGCCGACGATGGTGAGGGCGAGGAACGAGCCCAGCATGAACAGGTCGCCGTGCGCAAAATTAATGAGCTCGACGATGCCGTACACCATCGTGTATCCAAGGGCGATCAGCGCGATGATCATCCCGTTTGACAGGCCGATGATCAGTTGTTGAAGAAGTACCTCGGTATTGGTCATCGTTTCGCGGGCCCGTTCCCCATTACTGGCCCAGAATTTTCACAAACTCGAACTTACCGTTTTTGACGGTGTTTCCACTCAGCGTTTTTGTGGTGATGTCGCCATTCTCGTCAAACGACCACTTGCCCAGCAAACCGTCGAAATCCTTAATCTGGCCGCAGGCCGCCGAGATGGCATCGCGATCTTTTTTGCCCGCGATGCGGATTGCTTCGAGCACCGCGCGCGCGCTTTCATAGCCGTAGGCGGAGTATGCCTGGGGTTCGTTGTTGTATTTCTTTTTGTAGTTCTCGTAATACTCAGCGCCCTTGCCGGTCAACTTGTCGGCGGGCAAACCGCCGAACGTGATGAACGTGTTGCCCTCCAGGTTCGCCGCGCCAGCCGATTCGATGAACGCGTCTTCGAAGCATCCGTCTGGCACCATGAACTTCACGTCCAGACCGCCAGCACGCAGGTCCTTGGCGATCTGTCCGGCATTGGTTTGCGTGGTGCCGCCGAAATACACCAGTTCGGGATTCGTTTGTTTAATCTTGGTCACGAGCGAACGGTAATTCGATGCTTTCGGATCGATACCGTCTACCCCAACGATTTCGAGGCCCAGCGGCCCGCTCGATTCCTGGAACATCGTCGCGATGCCTTTGCCGTACAACTCGCGATCATGCAACACGTATACCCGTGTGCAACCCAGTTCTTTCGCCCATTGCGCGGCGACTAGCCCTTGAATATCGTCAGCGGGGACAACGCGGTAGTAGGTTATCTTTCCCGATGGCCGGTAGATCATCGGTTCGTTCGCTTCGCCCACGCCCGGCTTGGTCAGACCCGGCCAGGTGTTCGCGGGACTCACCATGAGCAGGCCCGCCTTGTTCAGGATGGGCATCGAATTTTTCGCCGCACCGGAATTGAACGTGCCGATATACGCCATGACGTCGGGATCGGCGACCGCTTTCTGCGCGTTCGCAAGTTCGACTGCCGGGTCCCATTGTCCGCGCTCCGGCGATGCGTCATCCCACGCTTCAAACTCGATTGTGAAATCGCCGACTTTGCCGCCGGCCTCGTCGATGGCGAGCTTAATTCCGTTGACGATGGTTGTGATTTGCGCGTTGGCGCTGCCCGTATGCGGCAGGCTGGAAACAATTTTGATGACGTTTCGGTTTCCCGAATCTGACGGCGCGTTTTCGTTGCCCGGTTGTGAGGGACCGCCGGAATCGCATCCCGAGAGCATTGCGAGACCTAACAATCCTACGATGAACCCTGTCCGCATTTTTCCACCCGCCGTTCTGTCGAGACCAACCCAAGACACTCACGGACGATTGTACTTGCGGTGAAGCAGCGAGGCAACCTTGAAGACGCTCGGCTACGAATGCTCGCCCTTTCGCAGGTTTGGCCGCACGCTCCATTCAGGGGTATCGCCGAACCGGGTTTGCGGTTTCCCTTCGAATCCAGCGTGGCCCGCGAATGCACCGCCGTACAAGCCGCGCACGATTCCAAAGCTCGCGGCTACGACGAGGCATGATGCGACGAGACCTCCCATAGCGGCGAACCCGAGCAACGATAAAAACTTCGTCGTTGGTCTAATGTCGCACGCGTCCTCCTCGCGCGGCAAGGTTAGGATCATCACTGTAGCAATTACGGCGTTCACAATGATTACCCATTCGGTGATCAGGCGCTGTTCGCTGAATCCCGGCAGGGCACGTTCGAAGTTTCCGATGACTATCATCCAAAGCAGCACCAGAAAGAATAGTTGGCCCTTGCCCGTCGCGGTCGCTGGGACAAGAGAAATCGAACGCTTTTGATGCGCAAGCATCAGGTACACCATTGCGACGCCAAAAATCGCGAAAGTTAAATTGAACCAGGTCGCGGCCGCGAACTCAATGCTCCCGAACAATGGCGCCTTCATGACCGCCGGCGCCAGTTTGTATCCTACCCAGTGGGGCACGTTCTTATACAGATTCAGATACATCACGAACAGCAGCACAAAAGACACTGCGTATACCGAAGTCCACGCGCGAAATTTTGCGACATGCTCCGTTGTGTTGATGCGCGGCACGCGCGTTGCCAACAAGCCGAGCGCGATGGCAATACCGATGCCATTCACGAATCCGTATGTTTGTTCGAGCACGCTGTGCCAGTTCGCGACCTGCCAATGCGCCCAGACAGCTTCGATGGCGGCGGTTGGACTTGGATCGAGATGTTCGGGGTTCAACCGTTCGCGGTTGCCCGGCCATACAAATATAAGTTTGAGACATACCATGCCGGCGAATCCGATGCCTCCGATCACACCGCTGACGACCGACGCGAATGCAACGGCGTGTAACCTGTTACGCAATGTGTACACGAGCAGACCCAGAAACGCGCCGGCCATTCCCGCCCAATCGTCACTGCGGGGAGGAGTCAATCGGAAGCCGCCAACGTCCATCAGCACCGTCGTCAGCAATACCGGGCCAAGGATAAATGCAATGAGCCAGCCGCAGGCCATGTGTACAAACAGCGATGTGCCGGACCGGAATTTTCCAAAAATTGCGAAATACACCGCAAGCCCGGCAATGAGTCCAAGTGCCCAACCCACGTGCTGCGGAAAGTCCGAGAGGAACTGCGGCCAGTTTGTAAGCAAGTCGTCTTTATTGAAACTTGTGAGATCGCCCTGATATGCAACCAGCCGCGACGTTAGGTCATTGATCGAGCCGTTCCGGGTGAGGACCGTCTGCACCAGAAAGCCGAGTGCCGCGCCCGATGCGGCGAGCGGGGGAATGAGCAGGTGCGTAAGCGCCTTGCCGCGGCGGTCCCAGAGATCGTAGGCGCACATGCCAATCAGCACGAGCACCGCAAGAATCCAATCGGTATCGAACCAGTAAAATGGGTTTTCCTGCCGGTGCCCGGTTTTGTTGAACGCCTTCGGGTCTTCGAGCCAAATGTATTCCCGGTATGCAGTGATCGCGGGCACTTCGGAGTACACCCAAATTGTCCACAACCCCAAAATGATGGTAATCGGAATGAACAGATCGGTGAGCCACTTTCGATCCGCAACGGCGGGCATCGCCGTGAATGCTCCGCCAAATCCCGCCCACAGAAAACCAACTAACCACAAGGCCGCGAAACCGTAGAGTTGCGATGGCGCGTGCCCGCTGTGCGTGTACGAAACTACCTGCATGTACGAGATCGAGCCGCCGAACCACCAGCCGATTGCGCCGAACATTCCGAAGTACGCAACGCGCCGCCACCAGTCTTCCCGGCCCGATACAAGGCACGCCGCGATACCCGCCAACGCCCCGGGGATCATCGCGCCTTCGTTGTGTCCGAAGTTTCCGCGAATGCCCCAGCCGATGGAAAGCGATAGCGCGACCAAAAAGATCGCGACGGGTTGCAGGCCGGGGGCGCGCAAATGGCGTGTGTTCAGAATGACTTCTCCTTGTGGACGAACACGGACGGTCACGGACAAACACGGACGGCGTGAAGGATTGCGGCGAAACAAGATAACACATCAGGCAGTAGAGAGCGGTCAGCGTTTCAGGCGCGCCTGTACCCAAGCCAGAAGTTGCTTTGCCCGCGCCGAACCCGAATGGCGCCGCTTTAGCAGCGCGTGGCCTTGCGCCGCGATTGCGCGTGCTTCATCGGGCCGCGCGATCCAGTGCGCGAGTTTGTCTGCCAACTCTGGCAGGTCGTCGAAAAATACGGCGGATTCGCCATCCACAAAATTGTAAGGCACGCGAATGGGCAACCGTTCGGATAACAGTATCGCGCCGTGCGCGGGAACCTCCCAGTACCGGACCGTATCAAATCCAAACCCGAAAATGTTCAGGCCGAGCCTTGCGCGCGAAAGCGCTTGAGTGTATTCCTCTTGCGAATAAGTCTTGGCAAGGTTGAAGCCGAACCGCTTCTCCAAATGCTCGAGATAAAGAAGCCGTAACCCGAATTGGCGGTGTCCGGCCCAAAACACGTCGTCGGTCCGCTCCCCTTCCACGGTATCCGGTATCCGGTGGTCCGGGTATGCGAACGGTAACGGCGCCGTATGCTCGCCGTAGTTCCAGCACGCGAGCATCTCGCGCTTGAAGTACAGCGGAAACTGAAATGCCGCGAACTCGCACATCTCCGCCCAATGATCGAGTGGATCATCCTGCGCATCGAACAGTACCATTGCCGCATTGCCGCGCGTATGCGCTATCGCGCGCGCAGTCGCCTGATCGACGTATTGTTCCAGTTCGCCGTAGATGATCAGATCGAACGCGCCTTCGCCCAGTTGCGCGAGCAACTGGGCCGGCGAATACGCCGTGCCGCGACGATTAAACATGCATGGATAATGCGCGAGCTCCGCCGGTTTCTCCCCGTGCAACGTTGGCTTGTAGGGAAACTCCACCACGTTTTCATCACCCAGCACCGTACACAACCCGTCGTACAGCACGTCCTGTCCGTAGTGGGGACGCGGATGCATAATGAACAACACGCGCGGCAACTTCGCCGGTGGGTTCCACGCAGGCGGAATCAAATCCTTTGCAGGGACATATGGCGCCGCGGGTTCACCGATCATTGAGGCAATGCGCGGCTCGGGCGCGACGTGCAGAACCGACCGAAGCAGCCGTTGCCGCATCGATTCATCTCCCAGCCGCCGCCAGAATTCGCCCTGGCAAAGATACACCTCGTGCGCGAGTGGCGCGTGCGCGATGGCGTCGTAAAACGCGATCTGACTGCGAAAAAAACGTTCCAGCCGGCCTGTTTCATTCGCGGCGCGGTCCCAAGCAAGCAGGCACACCTGTTTTTCCGCGGCGACGTGCGCGCGGGTTGCGGGGTCCTGCAACAAAGGTTCAGGAATTTGCTGGAGCACTTCATAGGCCCAGCCCGCATTTCCGTTCTGCAACAACTCGCGCGCGTGCGCTAGCGGGTTGTATCCGGCATGCACCGCGAATGCGACATAACCGGGCTCGGCATGCTCCGCGTCGCCCGCGCTCACCGCGCAATGCCGGTACAACGCCAGACCCGCGTGTCCAAGTTGATCGGCCAGCGCGTTCAACGAAAGGGTGCCCGCGCCTGGTAGACCGACGATGAGTAGGCACCCGGCGGCATTCAAAGTTTCGCCCAACGACGCAAACACGTCTTCCGCGAGGGGCTCATCTTGATTGCCGGTGATCACCACGTGGCAATCTACCATCGTCACTGGCGCATCCGGCGAAAGCGCGTGCACGCGCACATGCGGGCGATCGCTCAACGCCTTCGCGAAATGTATGGCGTGCGGTCCGGGATAGAAAATGTCGCTCGTATATCCGGGGACAATTCCCGCCAGTTGACGCACGAATTCGACAGGCAGGGGCGACATCAGAACCTGCTGCGCCGGTTGTTATTGTCTGCGGGCATGGCCCATAGTATGGGTGGAAGGGCTTGGGACAAGCAAGGAGATTCGACCATGACATCCGATCAAATTCTGCCACTCATCATGCGGTGGGCACATATTTTCGCGGCAATCATCGCGCTCGGCGGCGTAATCTTTTTGCGGTTCGTGCTGCTCCCCAGCGCGAAAGAAACTCTCGATGAAGAAACCCACGCGAAACTGCGCACTGCCATCACAAAGCGGTGGATGATGTTCGTCCACACCTGCATCCTGCTGTTTCTCATCAGCGGGTTTTACAACTATCTGGCCATCACGCGCTTCATTCACGACGATCAACCGCTGTATCACGCGCTGTTCGGCGTGAAGTTCCTGCTCGCGATCGTGGTGTTCGCGCTCGCCATCGCGCTGACATCGCTCAAGCCCTGGTCTGCAAAGCTTCGCGCAAACGCGCGCCTGTGGCTGAGCGTGCTGATAGCGCTTGCCGTAATTATTGTTTTGATGTCCGGAGTGATGCGCGCATTGCCGACAGTAGCCTCGACAGCGGGCTCCGCTGAAGATGCGATAGCGTCGGAGTAATCGACGGAATGGGCCGGACAAGCACCACACGAATCGGCTAAAAGGCGGGGGCAATGACCGAGACCGAACGGCATTTGGATTTGCTCGCAATCTTTCACTACATATTTGGTGGTGTCATGGCGTTCTTTGCTTGTTTTCCTTTGATCCACGTAGCGATGGGATTGGCGATGATTTTCGGAGCTGTCGACGTTGATGGCGCACCTTCGGAAGTAATCGGCGGCTTTTTTGCCATAATCGGCGGGTTCATTGTACTTTGCGGTTGGGCCCTTGCGGTCGCCATTATCATCGCGGGCAGAAAACTCAAATCCCGAACGTCGCGGATGTACTGCATTGTAATTGCGGCGCTGGAATGCATGATGATGCCTTTCGGAACCATTCTTGGCGTTTTTACGCTGGTAGTGCTAACGAAAGATCAGGCGATTCAACTCTACGCCGCTGACGCTCCCCTGCTCGACATTAATCATCGGGGCTAAAGGCTCTATGTATCCAACAGTTGTTCCGAACTCCCGACTTCCTTCCCGAACGTCACCCATCAATGGACGGCAGTGCGCCATGATTAAACCCATGAAAATTTCCGAGGCAAGATTCGGTCCTATGCTCGCACGAGCGTGATCTCACCGATCTCCGGAGGTACTCCGAACCGCACTGGTAGGATCGCCATGCCGACCCCACGGGAAACTATGACGGGACAGTGTGGGCCGTGGCAGAATCCGCCGGCGTATTTTTGGCCGTAGGCGCTGGGGACAACCGGGGTGCCGAGGCCAGGGACCCAGACTTGCCCGCCGTGGGTATGGCCGCTGCACATAAAATCGACGCGAGTATTGGAATCAACGTGTTCGGCGGTGTCTGGATTGTGGGCGAGGAGGATACGCGGCATGGACGCGGGCGCGTCCGCGAGTGCGCGATCAAAATCAGTGTCATCCTCCCAGAGATCGCCGAGACCGCCGACACAAATACTTTCTCCAATGACGGGTTCGGAGGTAATTGCGTTCGTCGAAACGAAGCGGCGTGCGTTGTCGATAAGGGGAAGGTTGATCTCGGCACAGGCGGCACGGACGTCATCGGCGCCTTCCCAGTGGTCGTGGTTGCCGAGCGTTGCGAGAACGCCCAGGCGCGCATTGAGCCGTTTGAGGGCGTGGACACCGGGGCCTATGGCCAGGGGCGAGCGGTGGACATAGTCGCCGGTGAGGACGATCAGATCACCTTCGAGTGCGTTAGCTTGATCGACGACGCCGTTTATATATCGAAGCGAAATGAAAGGTCCGTAGTGCGTATCGGATACGTGGACAATGCGGAACCCTTCCAATGCGGCGGGTAAATCGCGCACGGCCATGCGGTAGCGCTCGATGCGAAGGCGTTGGGGCTCGACGAGGACGGCGTATCCGCCCAGGAGGCCAGGTCCGCCGATGACGCCGGCTGCGCCAATGAGAAATACGCGGCGCGGGATGGTGATGTTGGCTTGTTGCAAGGATGCAGAGCGAACAACTCTGCGCGTGAGGGAGCGCGTTATGACAATTGGCGCTGCGACGGCGCACCAGAAGAACGGCGCGGTAAACGACGTGAGCAGTTCTGAAAGGGCGAGGTGTACGTGATGGTGTCCTTCCATGGGCAACCAGGGCGACAGAAACACGATCATCGGCAATCGAATGAAATAGCCGACGCGGTAGAAACCGTGAGACAGAGGCTCGAACATCACGGGGACGGCCATACGCTCGGAGAGGACGGTCGAGATATAGAGTAGAAGGCCCGCGGCAAAAAGTGATGCGATAAGATAGGTTGCGATCCTTGCCGGGGAGCGGGTCATCGGAGAGTTGGGTTGTTTTGCGCCCATTGGTTCCATCATACTGCTTGTTCGACGAAACGGCAAGCTGGAGATTTGGCGTAAGATGTTTGAGCCCGACAAATTACAGCATTTTTGGGCGAGCTTCGGGATTGCGTTTTTCGCGCCAGGTTTATCGGTACTTGCTGGGTTTGGCAAGGAAACCCTTGACGTACTACGTGGGGGCATGGCCGATCCCGCGGACTTGTTAGCCAACTTTCTCGGAATCGCGTTCGCCTGGGTGATTTCCCCCTTCTTCTAAATCGCGAGTTGTGGTACTCTGATGGCGTCAAGTGGAGCCGAATGCGGTTGCCATCCATTTTGTTTGATGCACTGATGTTTATGGTGTTGTTTGTAACTGTGGAGGATTCGAGATGAAGATTGCTGGATTCAAAGTGTTCGGAGTGGCGCTGTGCGTTGCGCTTGCCGCGATCCTATCGTGGGGTGCGCTGCCGACAAGTGCCGAAGGCGATGCATGTCCGTTGGCGGCAAAAGCCGCGAAGGCTGATGGCGCTGCATGCGATGCGAAGGCCAAGACAGCCAGTCTCGCGAAAGATGAGAAGTCTGGCGAGTGCTGCGAAGACGGCGCAAAGCCTGCTGTCGCGAAGAGCGGCGACAAAGCCGAGCTCAGCCTTGCGGCGGACGCAAAGGGCGAATGCCCGCTTGCAGCCGCGGCCGCGTTGAAGACTGCCGAAGCGAAGGGCGAATGCCCGCTCGCCGCAGCTGCCGCCGCGAAAGTCGCGAAGGGTGAATGCGCGGAAGGCGAATGCGATGGAAAGACCAATGACATCGCGAAGCTGGTCATGACAGACAGCCGGTTCACGACGCTTGCGCTTGCCGCGAAGGCCGCGGGTATGACGGCGGCGTTTGCATGCCCGAACCAAAAGACGGTATTTGCGCCGACGAACGAAGCGTTCCAAAAAATTCCTGCCGAGCAATGGGCCATTCTGCTTCAGGATGACGCGAAGTTGAAAGCGGTGCTCGCGAACCACATCGTTACCGAGAATGCAATCCAGGCGTGCCAGATTAAGGAAGCGAAGAGCGCGAAGGCGTCCGGCGGTTGTGATCTCGCGATCAGCGCTTGCCCGCAGTCCGGTACGGTGAGCGTCAACGGCGCGAAAGTCGTTGGTGAAGCGCTTGTAGCCAGCAACGGCGTCGTCCATGTAATTGACACCGTGTTGGTGCCCGCGGACATGCAGCTTGCGAAATCCGCCGATGCGGATGCAGTCCAGGTAGCCGCCGCAGAGTAAATGCGGTTGAGGGAATCTTTGCGAGGGGCAGACCCGTACGGGTTTGCCCCTCGTTTTATTATTTAGGGGGGAGAGATGATGGGGCGCCTTGCACTAATACTTTGGGCGGCGATGGCGGCTGCACCGGATATGGGGTCGTTCACGCTCACCGTGCGAGATGGGGCAACGCGAGCGCCAGTTGCTGTGCGCGTGCATTTGCGGGATTGGGATGGCAAGGTGGTGAAGGTGAGTGAGCATCCTTATTGGCATGACCACTACGCAGTGGATGGCGCGTCAACAATCGCGTTGCCAACAGGGTACTACCGATACACAATCGAGCGCGGCCCGGAGTTTGATAGCGCGAACGGAGTTGTGTCCATTCACGCGGGGGAAAATGCCGAGGTAATTGAGCAGATTTTGCGCCTGATCGATATGCCGGCGCGCGGATGGTGGCCTGGCGATTTGCACGTGCACCGGCCTGTCGAGGATATCGAGGTGTTAATGCGCGCCGAGGCGTTGCACATCGCGCCGGTGATTACATGGTGGAACGCAAAAAACTATTGGACGGAGCGCGCTATTCCGCGCGAAACCGTTGTGAAGTTTGATTCTAACCGCTTCTATGAAGTGATGGCGGGCGAAGACGAACGGAATGGCGGCGCGTATCTGTATTTTCATCGCAACGCCCCGATGGATTTTCGCGGATATGACAAAGAGTACCCCTTTCCATTTGCCGGCGACACGTTCGCAAAGAACAACGCGGCAACATGGACAGATATTGAGAAGCCTTTCTGGTGGGACGTGCCCGCGGCGATTGCGTTCGGCCGAGGTGATTCGATCGGCCTCGCGAATAATCACATGTGCCGGAGCGGGATGTATGAAAGCGAAGCTTGGGGCCGCGCGCGCGATTCGAGACGATTGCCGTCTCCGCGCGGCAACGGATACTGGTCGCAAGAGATTTATTACGAGCTGCTGAATTGCGGGTTGCGCATTCCACCATCGGCGGGCAGCGCGTCTGGCGTGTTGCCGAACCCCGTCGGATATAACCGCGTGTATGTGCAGGTAGAAGGTCCGTTGACGTGGGAAGCCTGGTGGGGCGGACTTCGCGCGGGCAGGACTTTCGTGACGAACGGGCCGATGCTGATGGTCAAGGCCAATGGCGAATTACCAGGGCATGTGTTTCACGCGAAGAATGGAATAGTAATCGCCTTGGAGGCAGAGATACTGAGCGCAGACGCGATACCGTATATCGAGATCATCAAGAATGGCGAGATTGTACGAAGGGTGCCGTTTGAAGACTGGAGGCGGACGGGATCACTGGGGATCGTTTCATTTGATGAAAGCGGCTGGTTTCTCGTGCGCGCGGTGACGGACAATGCAAAGACTTTCCGGTTCGCTTCGACCGCACCATATTACGTGGAAGTAGGCCGGAGTAAGACGCGAATTAGCAGGCAATCGGCGGAATTTTTTCGCGACTGGGTGCGGGAACGCATTGCGCGTGTTCAGCATGACGATGCTGCGAAGAAGGCCGAACTGATCCGGGACTACGGGATTGCGGAACGGTTTTGGGATGAGCGGATGAAGCGCGCGAACGCGGAGTGAACCCTCGCATGTTTTTAGGCCAGTTTGTTCATGAGCGCCTGGCATTGCGCCGTGAATATGCGCGCGGCATCGGGCGTAAATGGTGGAAGCCCGAGAATTTTCGGAACGACGACGGCCGCGTACTCGGCATTTTCATAGGCCGTGGGGTCCGTGAGGTATCCGATAAAATCATCGCAATACCCTACGGCAAGCACAGTCGGCACGGGTCCAGTGGTTCGCAGTTTCAATCCGTAGAAGCTGTATAACTCCGACGGATGGAACAACAGCAAAACGCGGCCCAGGCGCATCGCGCTAATCGGCACGGAATACGTTGTGGTGTTTTCATCCCATTTTGATGCTTCGTCGAACCACGCTTTCGCGAATCCCGCGTCAACCCATTCTCCGTCGATACATTTTTCCGGCGTGGCGGCGTAGGTGTCGCGCTGTTGCTTGAAGCGTGCCATGTCGAACGGCAGTTCGACCGTGCCGGTGACGATACGCAGGGCGTCGATCTCGACAATATCACCGTGGCCCGTGGCGAAGTGCAGCGCGGGCGCGATGGCGGAAACGGTTTCTTCGGGATCGCCAATCCACGGTGTGCCGTCGCCGGGATTCACGTCGCCGATGTGGCCCTGCAAATAGCCCGGTTCCGCGCCGTCGGCTCCGCGAATGCGATCGGCGACCATGCCGGGCCAGTCGGGTCCCGCCTGGTCATCACCGAATACGACGGGATGCGCGGAGAAGTGATACCACAGCAACGGTTTTCGGGCGTCGGCGCGCTGGAAGTAGAGGGCGTGCAGCATCGTGTCGAGCCAACGGTCCGCATCCGTTGATTCCCCGGTGAATTGGTCATCGGTTTTCCATGCGGGAGTCGTGCGGTTAAAGTTTCCGCCCTTCACGCGTTCGCTTCCCAGATAGCAGTCCGCTTCGGCGAGATCTGCGATGGCCAATCGGGCCGCCTGTTCAGCACGGTCCGCGACGAATTTCGAGTAGGTCTCCGAAACCGCGCCCCATTGCAGAAATTCGCGCAGCGAAGGCATGCTGTGGGTATGGGTCGCGCACACGCGAATGTTTTCCGTTGGAACGCTTGTGGCGTCCGCAATGCGTTTTTGAAGGCCGCGGACAAAGTCCCGGGATACGGCGATAAGTTCGAGCGAGACGACAATAGCGGTTACATCGCCGGCGCGAATAGCAAGTGCGCGCGCCTGGGGAGTTTGGCGGATGCCTTTGACAACCCGTTCATTGCCCGGCGTGTAATGAAACCCGGCAAGCACGGCGCCAATCGGCGGGGTGATGTCGGCGTGTCCTTCACCGATTAACAGCATGATTTGACCTCCGGGGCGGCGGCCACACCGGCGG
>JAWXCN010000143.1:0-7466 GCA_034408725.1 Candidatus Hydrogenedentota bacterium | reverse complement strand
TCTCGGACGGGACACCGCTCACCGCGAACGACGTTAAATTTACCTTCGATGTTATCCGCGATCCGAAAAACGAGACCATGGACCTTCGCAATTATTTTCAGGACATCACCGCGTGCGAAGTTGTGGATGACTATACGGTTCGTTATGAGTGTGCAAAGCCGTATTTTCGCCACATGCTCATGATCGGCGGCCTGCCAATTTTTCCAAAGCATATCTATGGACAGGGTGATTTTAATACGCACGAGTACAACCGGAAACCGGTTGGCTCTGGTCCCTATAAATTCGAGTTGTGGGAAACCAACGGCCAGATCGTGCTGGCGCGCAATCCTGACTACTGGAACCCGGCGCAACAGCCGAATCTCGATAAGCTCGTCTGGCGCATCATTACCGATCCCGATAGCGCCCTCGAAGTTTTCATGCGCGGCGATGTCGACAGCATCGGCTTAACGCCCGAACAATGGGAAACCCGCACGAAGAAACCGGAATTTGAGCTGCGCGCGAACAAATTCACAACGCTGTCCCGGCCCGGCTACGTGGGCGGGTTCAGCTATATTGCATGGAACATGCGCCGGCCCATGTTTGAGGACGTTCGCGTGCGGACCGCGCTGACGATGCTGTTGGACCGGGAAACGCTCTTGCAGACCATTTTCTACAACCTGGGCACGGTCGTGACCGGTCCAGAGTTTTCCGGCAGCCCCGAGTACGACAATTCGGTCAAGCCAGTGCCCTTCGATCCGGCAGGAGCGCAGAAGCTGCTCACCGAGGCGGGATGGACGGACACCAACGGCGACGGCGTGCTCGACAAGGATGGCGTCAAGTTTGAATTTGGGTATATCATTCCCGATTCGAACGTCGAGTATAACAACCTCGCAACGGTCTTCCAGGAGGAACTCAAGCGCGCGGGTATCGTTATGTCGGTGCTTCCGCGCGAATGGGGCAGTCTGATCGATAGTTTGACGAAACGTTCGTTTGACGCCATTACATTGCAATGGGCGATTCCAATCGACTCCGAGCCTTACCAGGTGTGGCACTCTTCGCAGGCAGAACAAGGGTCGAACTACCCCGGATTCAAGAATGCCGAAGCCGACAAATTGATGGAAGATATCCGCGTCGAATTTGATCGGGCCAAGCGCATACCAATGTTTCACCGGTTCCACCAGATTGTGCACGAGGAACAGCCCTACACCTTCCTGTTCAATATCTATACTTTGGGCGCGATCGACAAGCGGTTCCGAAATGTCTACGTGTACGCGGCGGGCACGGATACTACGGAATGGTGGGTGCCGCTCGACTTGCAGAAATATGGTGTTGCGCAGCCTGTTGCCTCACTTCATGCGCGACCGGCCATGTTGAACCCCGGCGCATAATCCGGTCGTGATATGAAGGCATATCTGCTTCGGCGGCTGCTCCTGATCGTTCCTTCTTTTCTCGGGATCAGCGTGATTACCTTCGCCATGCTCCAACTTATGCCGGGAAACCCTGTGATGCTGCGCTTGCAGAAGTTGCAGGGCACCATGTCCGCGGGGTCGATCTCACCCGCGATTATCGAGGAGACCAAAAAACTTTATGGCCTTGATAAACCGGTTTGGCGGCAATATGTTTCATGGCTCGGACGGATGTGTACTTTGGATTTCGGCACATCGTTCAAGGACAGGCGGCCCGTGCGCGACAAAATATTCGACGCAATTCCCGTCACGTTGCAGCTCAATATCATTTCCATTTTTCTTATCTATTTATTCTCCATTCCAATAGGCGTGTATTCCGCGACGCACCAGCGGACATGGAGCGACGGCTTCATCACCGCCATCCTTTTCCTGCTGTACAGCTTGCCCAGTTTTTGGGTGGCGATGCTGCTGATCTATTTCCTGGGGAGCGGGCATCCTTTCGACTGGTTTCCAATCTATGGCCTGAAGAGCATCGAAACCGAGGAAATGTCCGTTATGCAAAAACTCGGAGACCGGCTGTGGCACATGGTGTTGCCGGTTTTCTGCCTCACATATGCCGGTCTTGCAGAGCTGTCGCAGTTCGCGCGGTCCGGCATGATCGACGTTATCCGTCAGGACTATATCCGCACTGCGCGCGCGTATGGGTTCAAGGAAAAAATCGTAATCTTCAAGTATGCTATGCGCAATGCGCTGATCCCGATTATCACGCTACTCGCGACCATCTTGCCCGCGCTCATCGGCGGAAGCGTGATCATCGAAAACATCTTTTCCATTCCGGGGATGGGACGGCTGAGTTTCGAGGCAGTGCTGAGCCGCGACTATCCAACCGTCATGGGATTGCTGACGATTTCAGCCCTGCTGACATTGGCGGGACTTATTCTCTCCGACATTCTCTATGCACTCATCGACCCACGGATTAAATTCGAATGAGCGCCGAGCAGCTAGCGACGGAAGCGATTCCAACCGGTACGCGCCGCAAGCAGAGTTACATGCGGCTTGTCGCGCGACAATATCGAAAGCGCAAGATGTCCGTGATTGCTTTGGTGTTTTTGGTGATTCTCGGCGCAATTGGAATTCTCGCGCCGTTCATTGCCGGTGGCATTCCCATCTACATGAAGAAAGACGGCGCGAGCTACTGGTTTCCAAACGTGAAGACCTACGACGACCTCGTGCGATTCGATTACAATGATTGGAAACCCAGCCCGCAAGACGCCGCGGTGTGGCCGCTGGTGCCGTATGCGCCGGAGAAATCCGATTTGTTCAACCGTTTGCAGGCGCCGTCGCGCGCTCATCTGTTGGGGACAGACGATAGAGGCCGCGACGTCCTGAGCAGGATAGTATGGGGCACGCGCATCTCGATGTCGGTAGGGTTTGTCGCGGAGGGGATCGCGGTGCTTATCGGCGTCTTTTTCGGCGCGCTCGCGGGGTTTTACCTAGGCAAGGTGGATGCCGTAATCATGCGTGTGATCGAGATTATCACGCTGTTTCCCGTATTCGTGTTGATCATCACGCTCATCAGCATGCTCCCGCCGAGTATTTGGAACATTATGATTGTGCTTGGCATTACTGGCTGGACCGGCATTGCGCGGCTGGTGCGCGGCGAAATGATCAAACTCCGTAACGCGGAGTTTACACTTGCCGCGCGCGCGAGCGGATTGCGGGATGGACGCATTATTTTCCGGCATCTGCTTCCAAACGCGCTCTCGCCGGTGCTCGTAAGCGCCACGTTCGGCGTCGCGGGCGCGATACTCGTCGAGTCCGCGCTGAGTTTCCTCGGATTTGGCGTGCCGCCGCCGACGGCGAGTTGGGGTGAAATTCTTTCGCAGTCCAAGACGTATCTCATGCGCGGCGCATGGTGGCTTGTCGTGTTTCCGGGGCTTGCCATTTTCGTCACGGTGACCGCATTCAATCTCGTTGGCGCGGGCCTGCGCGATGCGATGGACCCAAGGTTGCGGGAGTGATGGCTGCCGTGAAGAAACCGGCCGTTATTGAAGTCCGCGACCTGCGCACGCAGTTCAGCACCGACGCCGGCGTCGCGCGCGCGGTGGATGGCGTGTCGTTTTCGATCGAAGCAGGGAAGACGCTTGCGCTGGTGGGGGAAAGCGGCTGTGGCAAGAGCGTCACGGCGTTGTCGATCATGCGCCTCATTCCCGATCCGCCGGGAAAAGTTGTTTCCGGATCGATCCATTTCATGGGACGCGACCTGTTGGCCATGCCCGAGGCGGAGATGCGCGGGGTTCGCGGCAACGGCATATCGATGGTGTTTCAGGAGCCGATGACGGCATTGAACCCTGTGTTTCGCGTGGGGAGCCAGATAGCATCGGCGGTCCGCGTACACCAACCGATGTCGAAAAATGAGGCGCGCGCGTACACGATAGACCTGTTGGAGAAAGTTGGGATACCGTCCCCGAAAGATCGGGTGGACGATTATCCGCACCAGATGTCCGGCGGCATGCGCCAGCGTGCGATGATTGCAATGGCGCTGGCCTGCGGACCCGAACTTTTGATTGCCGATGAACCAACGACTGCGCTGGATGTGACAATTCAGGCGCAGATTCTCGATCTGCTGCGCAAGCTTCAATCGGATACGGGCCTTGCGATTCTGCTGATCACGCACAATCTCGGCATTGTCGCGGAAATGGCGAACGACGTGGCGATCATGTACGCAGGTAAAATTGTAGAACAGGGCAGCATCCGCGACGTGTACAAGTCGCCGGGCCATCCATACACGCTTGGCCTGTTCAAATCGCTTCCGAATATTCTGAAGCCGGGTGAACGGCTTGAGGCCATTCGCGGATCGGTGCCGCCCGCGACTCGTTTTCCCGAGGGGTGCCGCTTTCACCCGCGCTGTCCCTACGCGCTTGAACGGTCTCGTTGCGATGAGCCCCCGCTAGTTGCCATTAGCGATAAACATACCGTGGCGTGCTGGTTGCACGACGCCGAGACGATGCAGAATCTTGGGCGGCCAACCGGGATTCCGCGCGAAACGGCGGAGACATTATGAGCGCGGAACACGCAACCACTCCTCTGCTCGAGGTGAAAGACCTCATTGTGCATTTTCCCATTCGCAAAGGCGTGTTTTCGCGCGTGACCGGCGCGGTGCGCGCTGTGGATGGGGTCAGCTTTAACATTGGCCGCGGCGAAACACTGTGTTTGGTTGGAGAGAGCGGAAGCGGCAAGACGACCGCGGGCCGCGCGATCCTTCGCCTTATCGAGCCCACCGATGGCCGCATCATTTTCGATGGCGTTGATGTCACGGACCTGCCGAAAAAGGAATTGCGCGCACTACGCAAGCGGATGCAGATTGTGTTTCAGGACCCCTTCGGATCGCTGAACCCGCGCATGACGGTGTATTCGATGTTGGCGGAAATATTGCGCGCGCACCGCGTCGCGTCTCGAGAGAAACGCCGTGACCGCGTATCCGAATTATTGGAACTTGTGGGCATGCCGCCGGAAGCCGCTGACCGGTATCCCCACGAATTCAGCGGAGGCCAGCGTCAACGCATTGGAATTGCGCGCGCGCTCGCGGTCGAGCCCGACCTGATCGTTGCCGATGAACCGGTGTCCGCGCTTGATGTGTCGATTCAGGCGCAGATTCTGAATTTGCTCGAAGACCTGCAACAGCGCCTCGGTCTGACCTATCTGTTTATAGGCCATGATCTCAGCGTGATCCGCCACATCGCCGATAAGGTCGCAGTGATGTACCTCGGGCGCATCGTCGAGTTTGGAACGGCGGAGGATATTTTCGAGCGCACAGTGCATCCCTACACGAAGGCGTTATTGTCCGCCGCGCCCGTGCCCGATCCCGATGCGAACATTCAGCGCCAGATTCTTACGGGCGACGTGCCCAGCCCGATCAATCCACCCAGCGGATGCCATTTTCATCCGCGATGTCCCGATATGCAGCCTTCCTGTAAAAAGCGATTACAGGCGTTGCGCGAGCGCGATGCCGGACACTCCGCGGCGTGCCACATTCACGCGCCGTAACGTTGCGCGCATTTCTGGCCTTGTGCGCGACCGCATGTGTGTTCTTCGCGCTGGGATATTTCGCGCATCGAAATGAATGGCTGCCTAGCGCATTGCGCGACGCCATGCGCGCCCCCACCGAACCTGCACGGCCGTTTGGCGGCGACGCGTTTCCGCTTCAGCATCCCGCCCTGGACGCTGAATCGCAGGCGGAAATTCTCGCGCTCGGATATGCCCAAGGAACGAACACGGCGACTTCGTCGTCCGGCGTTACTGTTCACGACGCGGCGCATGCATGGGCCGGGCTGAATCTCTACACTTCGGGCCATGGGCCCGAAGCGGTGCTCATGAGTATGGATGGCAAGACGCTGCATACCTGGCGCTGCGACCTGAAAACGGCGATGCCGGGTTTTGTGCGCCCCGACCACGTTCGCGAGGCCGCGACAAGATCGTGGCGTCGAGCGCATGTATATCCCAACGGCGATTTGCTTGCGATCTTCGAGGGGATTGCGATCATCAAGTTGGGCCGCGACTCCGAAGTGCAATGGGTATACGCGCGCGGATGCCATCACGACGTGGCGGTGAAAGCCGATGGGGAGATTCTCGTGCTGACCAGCGATCCGCGTGACGGCATCATCGATAACGGCATTGCCTCGTTGGACGCGCAAGGCCGTGAGACAAGTCATGTGTCGCTGTTGGATTGTTTCCGGAATTCGCAATATGCGACCCTGCTCGATTGGCTGCCCAAAGCGGGCGATGTGCTGCACGTCAATACGATCACGCTGCTCGATGGCGCGCACGCGGCGAAACACGAGGCGTTTCGCCACGGCAATGTGCTGATCTCCGCGCTGACGCTGAACACTGTTGCCGTTGTCGACGTGGAGGCAAAAACCGTGCCTTGGGCGATAACTGGAATGTGGCGCGCTCAGCACGATCCAAGTTTGCTTGCTAACGGGAACATGCTCGTATTCGACAATCGAGGCGCGGTTGGCACGTCACGCGCGCTTGAAATTGATCCGCTAACGCAGAGTATCGAATGGCAACACCCTGATGCCGGCGCGGGGCCATTCTATTCCGAATGGTGCGGCGCGGCGGTGCGGTTGCCCAACGGCAACACGTTAATCACGGAAACGGACAATGGCCGCGCCTTCGAGGTTACCCCGGACCATCGCATTGTTTGGGAATTTGTCAACCCGAACCAATTCAATGAGGCGGGCGTGCGTATGGTTGCCGCGCTGTTCGAGGTTGTCCGGTTGCCGGTGGATTACGCGGCCTCATGGTTATCAGAGCCATAAACCGGTGCGCTGCGAATCCGCTTCTGCTATCCTGATTCAGCAACAGGGGAGGACGTCATGGCGCGGGTATTGTTGGTTGACGATAATGAGACATTCCGCGCGTCGGTGCGCGCAATTCTCGAACATGCCCGCTACGAGGTGATCGAAGCCGGTGATGGACGCGAGGCGCTGCAAAAATACTCCGAATACAATCCCGACCTGATTGTCACCGATATGGTCATGCCCGGCATGAACGGAATGGAAACGATGTTGGAAGTGTGGCGCGATTTTCCGCAAGCGCGATTTATCGCCATGTCCGGCAGCGCGCAGGCTTTTAACACCCAGTTCAACCTTGAATGCGCGCGCGAATTCGGCGCACTGTTTACCTTTACCAAGCCGTTGGAAACAGGGCCGTTTCTAAAGGCCGTCGAACAGGCACTGGCAACGCCCGCATAGGCGAATCGCTATGAGCAAAAAGATTATTATCACCGGCGCGAGCAAGGGAATCGGAAAAGGCATCGCCACATTTCTCGCCATGGACGGGGCCTCGGTCGGTCTGCTCGCGCGCTCGAAAGACCTGCTCGAAGACCTGCGCCAGAGTATCGAAGAGCAGGGCGGCGCCTGCTTTACCGCGGCCTGCGACCTGCGCGACGCCGATGAAACGGCTTACGCTATCAACGCGGTGATCGAAGGATTGGGCGGGGTCGATGCTCTGGTAAACAACGCGGGGCTGGTGATCCGCAAGAGTATTTTCGACATCGAACTCGACGAATGGCGCGCG
>JAWXCN010000142.1:0-35761 GCA_034408725.1 Candidatus Hydrogenedentota bacterium | reverse complement strand
GTACAACGACACACCCGATATTGCGCCGCGAAGTATCGGACAGCGGCGCGCCGTGCAATCGCACCTGCTGCTCGCCCTGCTGATGCAGCGTGATGTCCGCTTCCGCCGGCCCCGCGCTGCGCAACGTTTGCCCGACGAACTGGTGCAAGTCGGCGTTGCGAATGACTTCCCGCAGGTCGCGACCCAGCGCGCGCGCGCGCGAAATATCGAATAAGGCGGCTGCCGCGGCGTTGATGCTGATTACGCGCTCCTGTGTATCCACCGCGATTACGCCTTCCACCATGCTCCCGAATACCGCCTCGAGTTCGTTGCGCTGCCGCTCCACCGCGCGGATGCGATCTTCCAGTTGCGCGGCCATCGTGTTCATGGCGTCCGCAAGCTGACCCATCTCCTGCGACTCTGGCATTCGCAAGCGCGCAACCAACTCCCCGCGCGCGAACCGTTCCGCTCCACGCTTGAGGTCTTCTATCGGCATCGTGATCCGCCGCGTCGCGGCCAGGCTCAAGAACGCGACCAGAACGGTGATGAAAAGAATTCCTCCGGCAATTTGCCAGTAGATGGCGCCCGGCGCGCTCATGAACGTGAATTGCGGCGCGGCGACCCGAACGGCGCCGATTACTTCATCTTCGTACATCACCGGCACGGCAACGTAACTGGTATCCTTGCGGGTCGTAGCGCTCAATCGGTGATTGCGCCCGATTCCCCCCGCAAGCGCCTCACGAACTTCGGCACGCGACGCATGGTTCTCCATCAACCCGGGTTCGGCATGGGAATCGGCAATGACCTCACCGGTTGCGAGCACCAGCGTGATTCGTGTGTCGGACTGCTCGCCAAGTTCTACGCAGCGCGCCTGCAATGCCGCAGCGTCCGCAAATCGCATCTGCTCGCCCAAAAGTTCCTGAACAAGGTAGGCGCGCGATTCAAGTCCTTGCGTCGCCCGGTCAAGATAAAATTGGCGTAATGTCTGCGTGGCATACAGTCCAGCCGCCAGAAGTGAACCGAAACTGACCAGCACGAACAGTGGGAAGAGTTGCCATATCAGGCGGCGGCGGGGCACTCAGCTACCCTTCATCCGGTAGCCTACCCCACGTACAGTTTCTATATACTGTCCGCGCGCGCCCAATTTCTTTCGTAGCCCCACAATCTGCACATCAACGGCGCGATCGGTAACTGCGTACCCTTCCCCTCGAACAGTATCAACAATCTGCGAGCGGGTGAAGACCCAGCCTGGTCTCCGCGCTAGACAATGCAGCACGCGAAACTCGGTGAACGTCAATTCCACCGGCTTGCCGTGTACCGAAAGTTCATGACGTCCCGGATGGATCACCAAATCATGCACGCGTAACACCGCCTCTTTTTCCTTGGCTTCCGCCTCTTTCCTGCGCAGCACCGCCTGGATTCTCGCCAACAGGATGCGCGGACTGAACGGTTTCGTTATGTAGTCGTCGGCGCCGAGCTCCAGTCCGCGAACGATGTCCTGCTCTTCCCCCCGCGCGGTCAACATCACGATGGCAGCGTCCTTGGTTTTGGGATCATTTTTCAACAGCGTGCACACTTCCAGACCATCCAGTCCCGGCAACATCAAGTCGAGCACAACGAGGTCGGGCATGGACCCGCGCGCCGCCTTCACCGCTTCGCCGCCAGTAGGCACGCACGTGACCCGGTACCCCGCCTTGACGAGGTTATACTCGACCAATTCGAGAATGTCTTCTTCGTCGTCCACTACGAGAATATGTTCTCGCACAAATGGGTACCCCTGATTCTGAACCTACACGCCCTGCCGACGCTAAGTCATGAATCCCGAATCCTTGGCAAAAGTCACACGCGTAATCTGATCTTCAAAGTCCCCCTTTGAAGGGGGATTTAGGGGGATGTAAGGTCTGATTTCCAAACTTCATATCGAGCGAATCTCAAACTCAGGACACTAACACGTATTTGTTAGCGCGCGGTTAAAGAGCGTATGCCGATTTTTCTAAGGGACCGCGCGCAAAATAGCTTCCGCGTAGGATGCGGCCGCGGTAACCGTTGCATAATCAATGTCCCCGGCCCGGTCGCTGTCGTCGCCGTAGGCATTCCGGCCGCCCGCAGCGGTTATAGTCAATGCCCGATACCCCCGCACCTTGGCGAGAAATGCGTCGGATGGCAGGCCCCGCCACGCCATCGGCGCGGCATCATGCGCGTGCGACTCCTCCTTCGCGATGCGCAGTAGCGCGGGGTCCGCGGGAAACATTTGGAGCAACCCCTCTCCTGTGATGTAGCGCAGGGAACCCGCGCCAACATGGTCTATGTTCAGGAAAAATGTCGTTTCCCGGTCCAACTTGTGCGTGCCCAAAAAACGGCGCATGCCGCTCAGCCAGGTTTCCTTGCTCCCGGTCGCGACAAGCCAAACGTCCGCGTCAGGCACGCGTTCGTGTGTAAACCGTTCTGCCAAATCCAGCAGCACGGCCACGCCGGATGCGTTATCCCCCGCGCCACGCGTGAATTCGCCGGAGTATTCGCAGGTGAATAGCGCCACCGCGGCGCAAAGTAGACCTGTGACCGCACACCATCGAATGATCAAGTCGTACCGGTAATGCTCTTCCCAGACAACCCCCATCGCTTCCGCGGCGCAGGACGCCAGCACCGCCAGCATGCAGACGAGGATAAAAAGATGGATCACCTTCAGCCACGGTTGCGCCTGAGGCGCGGTGATTGCGCTGAACTTGGGCGTATCGTAGTGCGCCGTTATTACGAAAAGCTTTTTCGGTCTGTCGCCAAGAATCCGGGCAACGACATTCTGGGTTTCGTACTGCGGCAGAATATGCGCGACAACTTGGTACCCCGTGAACTCCATCAGATAGAGCGTTGACACGATCGCGCCATACGCAAACCCAAACCACGGCTGCCAAAACGCCAGTAACGCAACAATCAGGAATTCGCCATAGTACGACGCGAACAATAGCCACGGACTTTCAATCGCATAAAAATCGTCTACCTCGGTATCCGGCGTACACCGCGCCAGGCGATCGCGGATATATTCCGCGGCCAAGCGCTCGCTTTCGGTGCTTGCGCCGCGATGCGCGAGGCTACCCGCGAGGTACTCGATGTCCCGGCGCATTTCAGCCATTCCCATTGGGATACTCCCGGCATTCGATCCCAAAGGCATCCGCCACGCCCTTGTGCGTCACCACGCCATCGAAAACGTTCAAACCCCGGCGTAGCGCACGGTCTTCGCGCAATGCATGGTCAAGGCCTTTGTTGGCGAGGGACAGGCCATATCCGAGTGTGGCATTCGTAAGCGCATAGGTCGATGTTCGCGGCACTGCCCCAGGCATATTTGTCACGCAATAATGGACAACGCCATGCGCCACATAGGTAGGCTCCGCGTGAGTCGTGGGCCGCGAAGTTTCTATACAACCGCCCTGGTCAATCGCAACATCGACAATCGCCGCGCCGGGCCGCATCTGTTTCACCATCTCCGCAGTCACCAATACCGGCGCGCGCGCCCCCGGTATAAGCACTGTGCCGATCAAAACGTCGGCTTCTGACACCTCTTCCGCAACCGTCGCACGGTTCGACATCAACGTCGTTACATGCCCGCCCATGATGTCATACACGTACCGCAGCTTTCCCGGATCAATATCGAGTATCGTGACGTGCGCACCCATGCCGACCGCGACATGGCACGCGTTTTGGCCGGCCGTGCCCGCGCCAAGTATTACAACGTGCGCGGGCTTTACGCCGGATACACCGCTCAACAGCATGCCGCGTCCACCGCTCGCCGCTTCCAGACACAGCGCGGCTTTCTGCACCGACAATCGCCCCGCGACTTCACTCATCGGCGTCAGCAACGGCAATGCGCCATCGTCGCGTTGGATCGTTTCATACGCGATTCCGGTAACGCAGTTTTTCATGAGGTGTCGCGTCAATGCTTCGTTTGACGCCAAATGCAGGTACGTATAGATAATTTGCCCGGGCCGCATCCGGCCCAACTCCGGACCAACCGGTTCTTTCACCTTGACGATCAATTCGGCATGGGCCCAGACGTCATCCGCGTCTGAAATAAGGCGCGCCCCCGCCAAACTAAATTGCGCATCTGGAATCCCGCTGCCCGTGCCCGCGTCTTTCTCTACCAGCACCTCATGCCCGTGCGCTACAAATGCCGCGACGCCGGAGGGCAGCATCGCAACACGGTTCTCCCCCGGCTTGATCTCCTTCGGCACGCCCACAATCATTTGCTCGCTCCAAGCGACACATTGCTACCGTCACAGTATACGCGGCCCGGCGTTCTGCCGCACCTGGCCGCCTTTACTCTCCTTCCCGCGCGTTGCTATGCTGCGGCGTCACATTCGTGAAGGGGGTAGACAATTCGATCATGCGCAGATACGCACCCATAACACTGACGGCCCTGTTGCTCACCTCGTGCGCAACCATGCGCCTATCCCCCGAAGAAAGCGCGGCGCTACGCAGCGTCGAACACTTCGTCCACCTCGACCGCAGCGGCGCGCGGCTTGACCCGAACCGGCGTCATTCCGTGAACGCCGTGCTCAGCAGCCCCGACGAAACAGAATGGGACCGCTTTTTGGTCATATCAAGTTGGCGCCACAACAAGCCGCAGGTGATCGACGGCGCAATGGTTTTCCCGGTCCAGTACACCGTCGAGGGTTTGATGTCCGGCGACACCTTCACACCAACCGATGCCGCGGATGCTGATACCGCGGCGGAGATCGAAGCGAACTCGAACGTCTCGTATACTGCCAAGTTGCAATCCGGCGAATGGATACTCGAAACGCCCGCCACACTCCCGCATGTTAGTTTTGCAGTCGCGCGCGACTGGGCACAAGCAATCCCCGCGGACGCCGCCATCCAGGAACTCGCGGATGCCGAGTACACTGCGAAACTCAAAAGCCAGCGCTCGGGACATTGCAATTGCGGCCGGTTGGATTTCTAAACTCGCATGCGCGCGGTGATTCAACGGGTGCGCGGTTCAAGCGTTACCGTCGAGGGCAAAGTTATCGGCGCGATCGACAACGGATTGTTGGTCTTGCTAGGTGTATCTGATTCAGATTCGGAAATCGACGCGGAGTACCTCGCAGATAAAATCGCCGGCTTGCGATGTTTTTCGGACGAAGCTGGAAAATTTAACCTGTCTTTGCTCGATATCCGGGGCAGCATCCTCGCGGTTTCGCAATTCACTTTGTTCGGCGACTGCCGGAAAGGAAAGCGTCCATCTTTTACCGGTGCGGCAAGGCCGGAGTTGGCAGTGCTGTTATATGAGGCATTCGTGAAATTTTCGCGCGAACGCGGTGTCCACGTCGAGACGGGAGAGTTTGGAGCGCACATGGAAGTACACCTCGTCAATGACGGACCTGTCACGTTAATGCTGGATTCCAAGAAGGAATTCTAATCATGGATGCCCTGTGCGGAATTATAGGGAAGCACGACACCACCACGCTGGACGCGATGATCAATGCGCTGCACGGCCGTGCCAAGGCCGTCCACCGAGTCAGCACACCCCGGTATTCCGTTGCCGCTTCGCATCCCATAGACGGTGACTCTATCTGCCTCCTCGACGGCGACCCGCGCCTGAAATCAACAGGCGTCCTTTCCCCGGCATCGGTCCATTGCCATTGTTCCAGCCTCGGGAATTATTCGCATCTCGCGTTGCTTGGGCCATACACCTGCGTTGTGGCGCTGGATGAAGGACGGCGTTGGCTGCTCATGCGCGACGCACTCGGCCGCCGGCCCATGTTCTATTTTCAGGGCGGCAATTTCCTCGCATTCGCTTCGGAATTGAAAGCCCTGCTCGCATCAGGAATCGTGCCCAAAAGATTAAACCTCCTCGCGGTGGACCGCTACCTCACACTCCGCTTTGTCCCTGGACCAGAATCGATCGTCGCGGGTATCTATCGTGTCGAGCCAGGCCATGTCGTTGAATACTGCGACGGCCATGTCAGCTCGGCGCGGTCAACTTCGTTCGATATACAATCACGCGAACAACCCCGGGAAATTGCCGCGCGCGAACTACGCTTGCACTTGTCCAACGCAATGGACCGCGAAAAACCGGACAATATCCTGTGGTCGGGCGGAATTGATTGTGCCGCGCTCGCCGCATGCGCGCCCGGCATCCGGCCTACCTTTGTTTCGCTGGAACGCGGATGGCAGGATGAAGCGCGCCTGGCCGCGGAGTCCGCGCGCCTGATGAAGATGCCGCTCGCGCCGATTCACGCCCGGCGGCTCACTGAGGATACCGTACATCGGACCGTGCGCGCGCTTGATGAACCCCTCGCCGACCCAAGTGTCCTGGCGCTATGGCTCGTCGCGGAAGCGGCCGCTGAAAATGGCCAGCACTTTGTGTCGGGGCACGGCGCGGACGAACTGCTCGGCGGCTATCCGCGCTATAACTTTCTTCAGAAGGCGCACGGGGCAAAGCGACTTGTACCGGCTGGACTGCTCGCCGACATTCTTCCCGCATTGCCGCCCAATGCATTCATTCGGCGCGGCGGCCGTTACCTGACGTCAATGAACGATCCGCTAGAGTCGTATCTATCGCTGGTCTCCGTCTTTGATCGCGGCGAGCGCGAAGACCTGTATTCGGGCGCCATGAATTCCGCCGTGCACGATCTCGGTGGCGGAATCCCCGCGGTGCAAGACCACTTTACCAAAGGCGACATGACCCGTAACGTTCTCGCGCTCGATTTGAACGTCGGCATCCCAAATCTGCTAATGACCAAATGCGATCGAATCGCGGCCGCGCACGGAATCGATATCCGGTTTCCCTATCTCGATGATGAAGTCGTCGCGTTTGCAGTCGCCCTTGCGCCATCCACAAAGTTCGGCGTCCGCAGCAAACCGCTGCTTCGGCGCGCCATGCGCGGCATGTTGCCGGCTCCCGTGCGGCTACGCGCGCGCCGCGACTTTCGGTTTCCCCAAAGCGGGCGCGCCCAACGCGTCATTGAAAACGTCGCCTCGCAGGTCGTCACCCCGGAGTATGTCGACGCAACCGGCCTGTTTCGCTGGAACGCGGTGGACACCATCCTCCGCGAAGCGAACCATAATATCTATCGGCGGCGGCAATTCTGGGCGCTGGTCATGTTCTTCGCCTGGTACCACAATGTGATGGAGGCCTAGCGCGTGCGCATTGCAATGACCGGCGCAGGTCATATGGCCATGCTGATGACAAAAGCAATCATCGAATCCGGGCACGAACTTGTCGCCGTAATCGACAATGGCCGGACCACGAAAGGCTATCGCCGGCGATTGAATCCCGCGGTCGCTGCGCTGTTTGCCTCCAAATGGAAAGTCAACGGAATCGCGCGACGGCGCGGTGTGCCCATCATCTACATTGACAAGATGACCGGGGAAGAGTTGGCGCCACTGCGCGAGGTGAAGCCCGACGTCATTGTCGTCGGCGGATTCTCCGTCATATTCAAGAAACCTATTATCGAGCTGCCGCGCATCGGTTGTATCAACTGCCATTCGTCGCTACTCCCGCGGCATCGCGGGCCAAATCCGTTCCAGGCGGCCATCCTTTCCGGCGACAACGAGACCGGTGTGACTTTTCATTTAATTGATGAAGGTATCGACACCGGCCCTATCGTCGAACAACACCGCATACCCATTACGCAAAGTGACACCGCCGGCACGCTGGTCCGGCGCACGTCGTTGCTCGCAGCGGAAAAACTGCCCATGCTCCTGAACAGAATCGAATCGGAAGGGCTCTCCGCCACCGTTCAAACCACGGAAGGCGCCTGTTATGATAAAAAACTGGACGGTGATGGACTGTTTATTCGATGGGACCGGCCCGCCGCTGAAATTGACAGAATGGTCCGGGCCTGTTTCCCTTTCGCAATGGCGCGCTTCCGGCATCGCGGGTCCACGGTGCTTGTCTCGCGCGCAAAATCGTATGAAAAAGACTCCGGAAAGCCGCCGGGCGAAATAGTCGCGAACAGGCCATTTGTCCGCGTGGCGACAGGCCAGGGCACAATTTCGATTATTGTTGGCTACCGCACGGGCGCGCCTTTTCCTTGGCTTTGGCCAGGATTTATCCGCCGCCCGCGCATTGGCGAACGCCTCGAGTAACTGCATGCCCACCCATGTATCCATCGTCATTCCCGCATTCAATCAACTCGATTGCTGCCGTCAATGCATCGATTCGGTGCTGGCAAATACTGACTATCCGTACAAACTGCTCCTCGTCGACAACGGCAGCACCGACGGCGTATCCGAATACTTCGATTCCATCCCGGATGCGACCGTAATCCACAGCGAAACAAATCTCGGTTTTCCAGCCGGGGCGAACCTTGGCCTCACTCGTGCCGATGGACACGTCCTGCTCTTGAACAGCGACACCATCGTGCCCCCGGGGTGGCTGTCGCGATTGGTCTCGGCGCTCGAAAGTAACCGCCGTATCGGCATGGCAGGCCCGATGAGCAACAACGTATCAGGACCGCAACACCTTCCCGATGCGCGCGTAAACAACACCGGGGATCTCACGATCGTCTCCGAAACGCTCTGGCGCGACTACGCCGCGAGTGTGGACGATCTCGAGCGCATCGTCGGCTTCTGCATGCTGATCAGTGAACCGGCGTTCAAGGCGATCGGCCTCCTCGACGAATCTTTCGGAATTGGAAATCTCGAGGACGACGACTATTGCCTCCGCGTAAAGAAAGCCGGCTATCGCGTCTGCATGGCCAAAGGTTGCTTCGTGTTCCACTACGGCAGCCGCACGTTTCAAGCTATGGGCTTTACGAGCGAGTCCTATCGCGAACTCATTCATCGAAACGAAAGTCTGTTCAACGGAAAATGGGGACTCGACCACGGCCAAAGCCGTACCGGCCAACTCGCGCGCCGCAGACTTCACGAGGCACAGTCCCTTCAGGCAGCTGGCGAACTGAAAGGCGCGGTCGCGTGCCTTGCCGAATCCATCGCCATTGATCCCAGCAACCCGGACGCCTTCAACCTTTTGGGCCTGCTCCTGCTCGCAATGGGCGAGCCTGATAAAGCCGTTCGACAGTTTGACCGCGCACTCGCACTGGACCCCGGCCATGCCGAAGCACTTTCAAACAGACACGGCGCATTGGACAGCCGTGACTGACGACGCCAGCTTAAACCCTGAAACGCAGCGCAGGCTCGCTCCCAACGAACCTGCGCTACGGAATAAACCTTGCTATGGCAGATACTCGTCCTTGTCCCCGCTGTCAAAATAAACATTACTCTCGGGCCCGAACCAGCCCACGCCAAACCGGCGGTTCTGGCCGCCGTAGATATTCTCATTCGTCGTCCATTCGAAGCGCTCGCTCGTCACGTGCCCATCGCACCACACAACGTTGACACGCATGTCATGCCGGAAATGAAGGCTCGGCGACGCAAATCCCCAATTGGGATTCCCATGTGGAAAATCGCTGGTAACAAAATGCGGCGCCTCCACAAACCCATACTCGACAATATATCCGTCCTGCGCCATTGCCGCGTCCGCGAACATGATCGTCCGGGTTGGTTCAGGAATGCTCGTGTCGAGCGTCCCGTGCTTTGGCGCCTCCACCCAGTCTTTGCGGTTGTAGGCCCCGCCGACATAAGAACCGTTATAACCGTACCCTCCCGTCCCTGCTTCAAAGACGTTCGGCGCGTCTCCCCGCTTTCGAAACTCCGTGAATACGGGACATTCTTTGACCCGTGCCTCCGGCATATACTCGGCCAACGGCCCCTTCTTCGGATCGAAATCACTTTCGGGACTATTGGTCTCGCGAACGCCGTGCCACCGCACCCGTCCGCCGAAACCGTCGTTGATATCCGGAGCCGCTGGTGCGTACTGTCCCTTGTGCTCATCCGCATACATGGTATTGGCGAGATAGAGTTGACGAAGGTTGTTGACGCACTGCACTGACAAGCCTTTCTGTCGGGCCTTGGCTAGCGCGGGCAACAACAGCGCGCCCAACAAACTGATAATCGCGATGCAGACTAGCAGTTCTACCAGCGTAAAGCCGCGGCGCAAAGGCGGCGCGTGTCCCGCGCCTGCCGCATTTCCTGAATCCAAAATACTGTTCATTGTCATTCCCCTGCGATAAAACATCCACGATGTTTCTCGCTGCCACGATGCACGGTCGCCGTGCATCAATCTGGTTTCACGTGCGTGAAAAAAGGGGAGAAAAGTAGGCGAGTATGCAGGCAAATAGTCCGCCTGCCCCGCTGCAACCCTTCTCGCGAAGTTGCGCATGAGTGCCGCCGCCTGGAAACCGTTTCAGGGGGCAGCAATGCGTACGTGGGCAGGTCTTCTGGCTTCCGGATCAACCTACTGACCGCGTCTTCCCACCGGCGTGCGTGCGATTCACGCTTTCGCCGGCAGTGACATCAATGCGGTGTTCGTCCCCGGTTACAGCAGCGCGTCTGCGACGGATTTACACCGTCTTCCTGAATGCCCACGCGCTAATTATTATCTTTTGCCGGCTGCCTCCTGACTCGCGGACCGTACCGCATATTAAAAAGTATAGGGCCGCTCCGGTTGACTGTCAATGAACCAGAGCGTCACTTGTTGTTACGCCATGCCGCGTGCTTGATGGACGATCATAATCTTCTGCCAAATCTTCTGGGAAAGTCCGGTTGTCAAATCTTCCAGCTCGTTGGCCTCGTCGAGCGAAACTTCGTCGTTCAAATCCTGAACGTAATACGCACCAAGTTTTCCGACGAGTGACAGCAGTTCCGTACACCACGAAAGATACGCCGTTAAATCCGGCGGCGACATCGCCTCGACATCGGGATGAATCGCATCATCGACGTGGCCAGGTTGCTTCGCGAGTTGGTGCATGTCTATAACGTGTGCCATTGCGCGCAATTCATGGAGTGCCGCCACCGCGCGGGAACGCTGCTCCCGGCCCTCAAAAGTCACAAGGCTGAATATGGCCCCGCCAATCAGCACGGCGATATTGATCAGCGCGTCCAGAATTTCGACAAATTGCGCAAAACTGAATGCTGTAAAATCCGGACTGAATCGGACCAGTACAACCAGCGAAATAAATAACAGAACACCGCTTCCAAAATAGACGCCGGCGCGCAACGTTGTGTTCGGCGCTATAATCGATGTGGCCCGCACCGTAGCGGCGCGAGACAATTCAACCAACTCCGCCGCAACCTTGCTAAGACTGGAATCCCGGAAACGGACGGTGATACGCGCCCGCAATTGCTCTGCGGTACCCGTGATTCCCTTATCATCTAGACTCCGGTACATTCATTGCTCCAATGCGCGCAAAGCGGGACGCGCCTCAATCCTCTTGCGTCCGAACGAGCGTCCCACGCAAGCCCCAAATAAAGATGCAACAGGAAACAACCATTGCAATCGAAAGCGATACCAACCCGAAGTTCACAATAAGCTCTTGCCACGAGGCGCCCGCGTGATCAGGTGCGGCAATGGGCGTCATGGTTCCGGTGCCCCATGCGGCGGCAAGTAGGGTCGTGCCCCAATTCGTGTACGTGCCAAACAGCACCAGCCCAAAGGCGATTTTCTGAGCGCGCGCCGACAATCGAAATTGCGGCCAAGCCAACGAGAGCACCATCAGAAAAATACCGTTGAGAATTCCCTCGAGATGGCTGGACAAGGCCATTCGCGGGTTGTTCAACACTGGCACCATCAATCCAGTAAGAAGTCCGAGCAGAAACAATGCAATGCCGCATCGCAACAAGTGACGCGCTAAATGATGCATATCACCCCCAACCCCGGATTCAGTTTTTTGCCGCGATTCCGTCCATCCCACGCACTATACCATGCAGGTTGCCGCGCCAGACGCTATCCAAATTGACATTGCGCCAGACGAACCACATACTTCGCCCATGCCACTTACCAGCACCCAACGCGATCATTTGAAGAAACTTGCGCACCACGTGAAGCCCACCGTTTACGTCGGCAAACAAGGTGTCACCGACACGGTCGTGCGCACCACCGCTGAAGTGCTCGCCGCGCACGAACTAATCAAGGTGAAATTCGTCGATCGCAAAGATGAAAAACGCGCGCTCATCGACGACCTGACCGGACAAACCAGCAGCTATCTCGTCGGTATCCTCGGACATGTCGCAACACTGTTCAAGCCAAACCCCGATCTCGAAAAGCGGCGAATTCCACTCCCCGGCCACGATTCTCCTTCCTGATAGACCGCGAAAATTGTATCCGTTGCGTTTCCTGGTCTGCAAAGGTAGAATTAAACGAGTAGACACGCAAGGAGCACGGTTATTATGTTGCCAATAGTTCAAAAAGTTCTGTGTATCGCTGTGCTTGCAGGATTCGCATTCGTGTTGATCATGGCTTGCTTACCCGCCACCGTTCACGCCGCCGGAAATCCCGACCAAAATTTGGCGGAAAAGAAAGGCATCGAAGGCCTTTTCCAGGGTAAAGGTATTGCAGATGACGATCCCCGGCTCGCGAAGCCATGGCAAAAGTATCTCGCCTTGGGTTCAATTGCCGTCACCGTCATCCTTTGGAAATATCTGTAATCTCCACAGCGTCTCGCGCGTGGCCCCGCTACGCTGCGGAGTGCCCTTTCGTCGCATTTTCGTGACAGCGCCAAGAGGAACATCGAGCACCACGTGACCACAGCGGACACACAAATCCTGTTGCTGGACGACGAGCGCGCCGTCTCTGAAGTCATGTTGTCGCATCTCGCCTCGCTCGGCTACACCTGCGCTATTGAAACCTCGCCACTTCGCGCCCTGCAATCCATACAGACCCATACTTTCGGACTGCTCATTACCGACCTGCGCATGCCCGAAATGGGTGGCCTCGAACTCGTACGCCGGGCGCGCGAAGTGGACCCCGATATCGCTATCGTCGTTGTCACCGCGATGATGGACATTGCAAACGCGATCGACGCCATGCACGCCGGCGCCGATGACTACGTCGTCAAACCGTTCAACCTCAGCGAGATTGGCCGCTCCGCAAGCCGTTCACTCGAAAAGCGCGCCATCACCATCCAGCATCGCCAGTATCAGGAAAAACTCGAGAACCGCGTCCAGGAAGCCACCGAAGACCTCGAACGCGTCACCGCCGAGTTGCGCGACACCAAGCAATACCTCGTCAACCTTCTCCATAGCACCGTCGATGCCATCATCACCACCGACGGCGCGAACCGCATCGAGTTTATCAATGACGGCGCGTTGCGCATGCTCGGCTATTCCGAACGCGATCTCCTCGGACTCGACATCCAACATTTGTATAAAGGAGGCGTCAACGAAGTCGCCCACATCCGCCGGAAACTCCGCGAAGAACAAACGCTGCAAGACTACGAAACCGAACTCGTCTGCAAGGATCGCACCCATGTACCCGTGAATGTCTCCATATCCTGTCTGCTGACAACCGACGGCCAATTGTCTTCCATTCTCGCGATTTGCAAGGACATTACGCGCCAGAAACAGCTCGAACGCGAATTGAAAGACCTTTCATCGAAGGATAGCCTCACCGGCCTCTACAACCAGCGGTTCTTCTACGACCGCATCGAAGTCGAAATGGAACGCGCAAAACGCCAAGGCCATCCTCTCACGCTACTGTTGTTCGACGTCGACAAATTCAAAACCTATAACGACAGCCGCGGCCATCTCGCCGGCGACAAAGCCCTTCAGGCTGCCGCCCGCGCCATCGTCCGCAGCACCCGCACCCACGTCGATATCGGCTTCCGCTACGGCGGCGACGAGTTTACCGTTATCTTACCGGAAGCTGACGAAGCCACCGCCGAAATCATCACCGAGCGCATCCGCCGGAATTTCGAGGAAGAGGACCTTGATCAGCTCACCCTGAGTCTCGGCCTTTGCACCTACCGCGGCGACATAGACACCAAAACCCTCATCCACACCGCCGACGCCATGATGTACGAATCCAAACGCGCCGGCGGCAATCGCGCCACCGTCCACCGCCAACAAACCCAGGCCGCATCGTAATTTCCCCGTTCCGAAACTCCTCCTTAACGTCCACCCCTTGAAATCCAGTATCATCCCGCCGATCACCTCACAAGGACCCTCGCATGAAATTCGGCATCTGCAGCGAAATCTTCAAAGACTGGAACGACGTCGGCCGCGCCATCGACTACGTCAAATCCATCGGATACGACGGTCTCGAAATAGCCCCATTCACCCTCGCACAGTACGTCACAGAGATTCCCGCGTCGAAGCGCAGAGACATCGCGACGCGCGCCGAACAAGCCGGCCTCGACATCCTCGGCATTCACTGGGTCCTTGTCGGACCCGAAGGCCTTTATCTCACGCATCCCGATAAAAGCGTTCGCGACCGGACGGCCCAATACCTCGTTGACCTCGCCCACTTCTGCGGCGACGTTGGCGGCCAAATCATGGTCTTTGGTTCACCCAAACAGCGCAACATCCTGGACGGTGTTTCGTACCAACAAGCTTTCGATTACGCCACCGAAGTCTTCGAGACCGCCATGCCCACGTTCGCCGGACGCGACGTCACCCTATGCATGGAACCCCTTGCCTCGACGGAAACCAACTTCATGAAAAGCGCCGCGGAAACCGTCACGCTCATCGAACGCATCGCACACCCCAACTTCCAGCTCTTACTCGATACCAAAGCCATGACCGGCGAACCCGATGGCCGGCCCGCAACCATTCGCAAACACGCAAAATACCTCAAGCACTATCACGCCAATGACGCAAACCTCGAAGGCCCCGGCTTCGGCGACGTCGATTTCGCGCCCATCTTCGACGCCCTGCGCGACATCAACTTTTCCGGGTACGCGTCGGTGGAAGTTTTCAAATTCGATCCCGGACCTGAAACCATTGCAACGAAAAGCTTGGACTACATGAAGCGCTTTGTCTCGTAATCCAATTTCCCAAGGGGACACACAATGCCCGATAAAACAACGCGCACCGGCTACATTAATCACTTCACGGGCGAAGGCAACGCCAGCGAACGCCAGAGGGAAGCACTCAAACAGGCCCTCGACATCCGCAAGTTTGAAACAGACCTCTACTGGAAACGCGCCAGCTACTTTTGGACATTCATCGCCGGTATGTTCGCGGGTTACTTCCTCCTTACGAAAGACCCGCAACATTCCTTCGAGTCCGCCTATGTCGTCGCGTGCCTCGGACTCACCTTTTCCGTCGCATGGTACTTCGTCAACAGGGGAAGCAAAGCTTGGCAGCGCAACTGGGAAATCCAGGTCGACCTCCTCGAAGATGAAATCATGGGCCCGCTATACAAAAGCGCCATGAACCGCCAAAATTTTAATCTCTTCGACATCACCGCCGGCTACCCCTTCTCGCCATCCAAGATCAATCAGATACTCGGCGTATTCGTTTGCGCTGTCTGGCTCTTTCTCATGGGCGACTCGCTGTGGCGCGCCAATCTCTCCAGCTACCTGCCCCATCAACTCACCGCCGCCGTCATGACCGCGATCACCATTTTCAGCATTGCGCTACTCCTCACGAAAGGCCGCACCCAGGAAGCCGACGAAGCCTTTCCCGTCACCCACCGCGTCCGCAAATACCACGACGATTCCACTCCGTAGCGTCCAGGTTCCATGCCGGGCGAGGCTTAACATTCGCGCCGCGAAATTCGTTGTGTTACCGTTGCAAATATGCGACGCTGCCACTTCAGCGCAGCCAACCTTACTTACTGTCCAGAGGGTCATCCGATGCGACACCGGCGTAACACCCCGAAGTACTCTGCTCCCTGGCTTTTTCTCGCCCTGCTTTTCGTTCATGTCTCCCACGCACAAGCCGTGATCTTGAACGGCATCGACGTGAAAGCTAAAGCCATTCCGCTGACGGCGGAGGCCTTGCAAAAGACCGGACTCGGCGATCAGTCGACGCTAGTGCTCGTACAGTTTTCGGGCCCGATTCAACCGGAGTGGTTGGATGGGCTTCGAGCGACCGGCGCTACGGTGCACCATTACATCGCCGACTTCGCGTATTTGGTGACGATGAAACCGAACACGTTCGATAGCGTAAAGAGCGCCGGCAACGTTTCGTGGGTCGGAACTATCCCGGATGCCGCGAAAGTAAATATCGCGCTCGCGGCAAAAATTGCAAAGGCGCGCCAGCAAAAATCGGAAGAGACTTCGATCCAGGCCATTGTACTGAGTTATGGCGAACTGGCCGCAAAAACGCTCGAAGCCAAAGGCCATCGCATCCGCTCAGACCGCGAAACGATCATGGGCTGGAACGAAACGCGCGTCACACTTCCCCTTTCCAAAGTTTCGGACGCAGCGGCAATCAATAGCGTGTTCACCATTGAGGAAGACGTAATTCCCATACTCGGAGGTGAACGCGCGGCACAAACCGCGGCCGGCCAGTATCAACCCGGCGCCACTACACCCTTCGGTCCTGGTTACACCGCATGGCTCGGCGCCGAAGGGCTGAGTGGCGGCACAGGCATCACGGTCCACCTGTTCGACGATGGAATCGATAAGGGTATCGCCACGAATCTGCCAGGCACCGCGCACACTGACATACTCGGCCGCATCGTGGGAATCTTCAATGCTACAAATGATGCCGACGGCGCCAGCCGCGGGGGGCACGGCCACCTCGACGCTGCCATCATTATGGGCAACGCGACAGCCGGTACGACGGATTCCGCCGGATACCTGCTGGGACAAGGCGTGGCGCCCATGGCTTCGGTGTATGCTTCCAAGATATTTCCAGATGACAGCGGTTCAACTGAAATCGGCATTAACACCTACACCGGGATGACGCAACTGGCGCAGAATGCCGGCGCTACCTTCTCCAATAACTCGTGGGGCTCCGCGATCAACGGCGCATACAACGCCAATGCCGCGGAATTCGACGCGTTGGTGCGCGATTCCGACCCCGATGAACCCGGCAACCAACAGACCAGCCACTTCTTTTGCGCGGGCAACAACGGACCCGACTTAAGCACCACATGGTCACCTGCAAACGCCAAAAACGTCGTCTCCGTCGGCTCTCACGAGAACAGCGACGCCGATGGTTTTGATGGCGGCAATTCCGGACCGTCGGGGTCAAACAACATTCGCGACGTCTACATTACGTCCAGTCGTGGCCCGACAACCGACGGGCGTCTCGGCGTTACCGTAGTCGCCACCGGTACGCACGTGCAAGGCGCTGCCCCCACCGTCGAGGGATACACCGGTCGAGGTGTTTCGAGCAAGTATTGGCCGACCACCCAAACCGACTACTGCCGTTCCACAGGCACGAGTCATGCCTGCCCAGTAGCCTGCGGCGCGGGCATCATCATCCACGAAATGTTTCGCGATCAATTATCGGCCATGGGCCACACCAACACTCCGAGCCCCGCGATGATTCGCGCCGTCCTCACCAACACGGCCACTGACCTTGTCGGCGGCAGCGATGGAAACGGTGGCGTGTTGGCGAACATTCCAAACGTGCACCAAGGCTGGGGCGCCGTCAATCTCGAAACGCTCGCCAGCATGAAAACCGCGCTCTATTCGCTGGACCAATCGGAATTGCTAACGAGCACCGGCGACGAATTTAACATTACGCTGTCCCCGATTGTCGCCGGCCTGCCTATCAAGATTACCTTGGCATGGACCGATGTTCCCGGCGTCCCCGGCTCGGGCATACAACTGGTCAACGACCTTGATCTACGCGTGACGGAAAACGGGACGCTGTACAAAGGCAATGTCTTCACCACCGGCTTTTCCGAAACGGGCGGCAACCTGGACCGCATAGATACACTGGAAGCTGTCTTCCTGGAGAATCCCTCGGGCGGACCAATCACCGTAAGCGTGAAAGCATTTAACATCGCCGCGGACGGCGTGCCAAATATCGGCGGAGCGCTCGATCAGGATTTCGCGTTGTTCGCATGGAACGCCGGCTTGCCTGATTCCACCGGGAATGTTCGCATTTTTCCCGCGGACATTAGCTGCGACACGACAGTCACTTTCAACCTGCGCGATCAAGACCTCGCAGGCAACGGGACTGCCACCGTCGGCGTCACCAGTTCAACAGGCGATGCCGAAACGGTGTCGTTGGATGAAACGGGGGCAGCCACCGGCCTGTTTTCGGGGGCCATAGCAACGAGCACCGGCGCGCCGGGGGCAAATGGCATTCTGGAAGTCGTGAATGACGGCTCAATCACGGTTACTTACAACGACGCCAGCAACGCGGACGGACAACCGGCGGTCGATGAAGAATCGGCACTGGTGGATTGCACACCGCCTGCCGTCAGTAATGTCCAGATAACGAATATCACCAGCAGCTCAGCGGTGATTTCATATACCACGACGGGTCCAACAGATACGGTGGCGCGCTTTGGTACGGCCTGTGGTGAGCTGACCCAATTTCGCGGTGGCGGTTTACACGTCGTCGAGCATCACGCCCACCTAACCGGGTTAACGGCCTCTACAACGTATCGATTCAAAATCGAGGCGACGGATTCCGCGGGGAACGCTACGCTCGCAGACGATGCGGGCTCGTGCTTCGACTTCGACACAACAGCGAAACGCGATTACCTTTCAGAATGGTTTTTTGACAGCGACAACGATCTCGCGAACCGGTCCTTTTTGTTCACGCCAGACGGTTCCATCAGCTACTACGGCGCGTGCCAGACGCCGGCCACGGAGTTTCCAACCGACGCCAGCGCGCATACCAATCTGTCGTCCACCGTGGGACTGAAAGGCGATGCCTCTTACGAGGTCAGTTTGGCCGATGGCAAGGAGTTCACTTATTACGGCGTGACCTACACCGGCTTTTTCATCAATGCAAACGGCAACATTACCTTTGGAATTCCTGACGGATCGGCGATAGAGTCGCTGTATGACCACGACGCGATTCCGCGCATTTCCGGCCACTTCGACGATCTTGACCCGACCAACCAGAAACCGATCCGTTATATGCAGTTGGCGGACCGCGCGGTGGCCACATGGGACGAAGTGCGCGAAGATGGGCTCAACACTTCCAACTCGTTTCAAATCGAAATGTTCTTCGATGGCCGGGTTCGCATAACTTTTTTGAATATCGAAGCTCTGGATGGAATCGCTGGACTCTCCCGTGGATTGGGAGCTCCTTCGGATCTCGCATTAACGGACTTGAGTGGCTTTTCGGATTGTAATGCCGAGTTGACTGGTTCGGTGAAGGTCACTATCAAACCAAAGGCAGCGCGACAGGATAAAGCCCGCTGGCGCCTTGATGGCGGCGCATGGCAGAAAAGCGGCGACACCCTATCCGGCATTCCGGCTGGACAGCACACTGTTCAATTCAAACCGCTGACCGGCTGGAAAAAACCCAAGGATAAAGAAGTTACCGTGACCCCGGGCGAAATCGCGTCCGCACAAGGAAGGTATAAGCCTGAAGAATGAAATGCGCGGGAGGGCGCGCGTCCCCGCGCGCTTCACTCTCTGCTCGCATTTTTCATCTTATGATAATGACGAATGATCATCCCGGTGAACACGAACAACGCCGCGTAATAGAATGCGAAAACCGTTTCAGGCCAGTGCCCGAATGACTTGGTAGCCAATTGCGCCAAAATATTCATGATGATAAGCACGAGCCAGGTAATCACGTAGGCATGGGGAAAAACCAAATTCATTTTTGATTTTTGATCGTGGGTTTTGGATTGAACAGCAGCAGCTTCCGTATCTCGCATATCCACAGCGTCCACCATGTCCATATCGTCCGTTGATTCGACCCGCACGCAGCGCATCAAAATCCTCAGCACCATCAGAATAAAACCAAGAATCATCAATGGTCCGATAATTTTCCAAAGTACGCCAGACCAATAGTCTTCGTTGCCCAGGTAGAGGTTGGCCCAACCTTTCAAACCGTTGCGGATCGAAAACCCCACGCCGATCAGCAGCCCGAAGTACGCGCCGAACCGCTCGAGGTTCGGCCACCGGTTGGTAAGTTGTTCGCCCAATTTCGCCCGCTCGGCGTCCGTTACGGGCCGGTTCACAAGGAAGTACGCTACTCCCAACGCAACGCCAATGCTGATGCCGCCGCAGGATTCCCAGCTACGCCACCAGTTGAACGCAACGTTCGGCCAAAGCTCGTTGGCCCACATCCAGTTTTGCTGCACCGACCAACCAACGCCATTGATCAACCCGACGGCCGCAATCAGTAAAACGTTTTTCCAATCGCGCCGCGCGAATTCAAACGCGAGGAACCCAAGGTAAAGGCCGAGGTGCGTGATTGCCGCACGGTTGTCGTTGATCATCCGGCCTAGATTCGAGTTTGCCTCTAGGTCGTTGTACCGGCCTTCATGCAAGGTATACAACGGCAGAAAAACGTTCGGATATTCGACGAACAGGTATTGCGCCAGCCTGACGCCGGCGTATCCGGACCCGATGCGCAACACCCATTTCCCGCACCATATCACCCACTCGCGCGAGCCGCGTGGCTTCCACGCGTCACCGCACCACGCCAGCATGCACGCGCCAATGCCCGCCCACGGCACGCCCGCGATAAACAACCACACAAACCCGTACACCGGCAAAATCGAAACATACTCGCCCGCGGCCGTGTTCGTTTGCAGCCGCCCCTCGAACATCGAAGACCATTGCGCCCATCCCCGGTTACCTGAGATGCCGAACCCCACCATCATCGCCAGAATGATCCAGCCCGAGGTATATCGCCGCGACTGCACGGCCCGCGGTTCCCGAGCAATAAACCACCACGCCGTGCCCCACAACACGCCGGCAAAGATGCACCCGTCCGACCCGCCATATCCCGAACTCCCCCGCACCGCCCACGACATCGCGCCCAACGCGGCAAACAGGAGCGTCGGCAGGACAAGATCATTTTTGAGATTGCGGGCGGACAGAGTGCTCGGTTCAGTCATGCTATCCTCTTTAAGAATTCATCTCGACCGGAAACTAATCGCAATACGGTTATGCTTGTATAATAGCAACATGTGAGAGGCACAGATGATCGTGTAGCCCAAACATAAATGGTACAATCTTCAAGTAAGCAGGCCGGACGGCCGCGGTGTCCGCAAGGGCATCGAGGAAAGTCCGAACTCCACAGGGCATGGTGCTTGGTAACGCCAAGGCGGGGAAACCCGACGGAAAGTGGAACAGAAAACACACCGCCTACGTCACGCCTCGCGCGTGGCCGGTAAGGTTGAAATGGTGCGGTAAGAGCGCACCAGCAGTCTGGCAACAGGCTGGCTTGTCAAACCCCACCCGGAGCAATTCCAAATAGGGGAGCTATGGAGTGGCCCGCTCCGCTCCCGGGTAGGAAGCTTGAGGCGCGCGGTGACGCGCGTCCCAGAGGAATGGCCGTCTCGGGTCGCAAGACTTCAGACAGAATTCGGCTTACAGGCCTGCTTACATTTTCTGTTTCGTGCGCGTAATATGTGGCCCGGCAGTCGCCTGTAGACGCGCGAGCGATTTGACGGTGTCACGCGGTTGATCGAAGGATTCGAAACATCCTATTGCATGGAAATGCTTGCCATGGCTCATGGGGTCGCCAAGTACAGAGACGGGCAGGCCGCGATCGAGCCGGAGTGCGCGGTGAATGGCGTACACGAGTGGAGCCCGCAAAGACGTCATTCATTTGAGCCCGAACACATTCGCGATGCTTGGTAGCGTTTGCACAACGCGCAGCGGTTCGCCGAGCTCTACCGTTTTAGCGCCCCGCTTTTTGGACAAGCGGAATAGCTTGCTATTCACTCGTCCCGTAGAACATCGAAATACCCGTTGACCGCAATATTGCTTCCAATTCCTGTTCCGCTATCGCGGTTGAAGTATCGCCACGCTCAACAAGTACGGCCGGACCGGTACCGGCTGGTACCAGCTTTGCACGTTCAGCTACTTGGTCGAGCGAGAGCTTGTCGCCATCTGTACTCAGATATGACCCGCCTTCGATTCTTACTTTGAGTGGCCTTTCCCCTTGGGAATTTGTGCTTGTTGCCGTGCCACCCTCTGCCGACTCGCTCGCGTTAGAAGACGAGCCCGATCCGAAGCCGAAATGCTTCCCCAGAACTATGGCCGCAACTACAATGGCTGCAACTACGGCTGCAACTACAATCGCGAAGAGGATAAAACCAACTAATTTACCCATTGCGTCCTCTCAAAAATTGTCATTTATGCCCTGATTTGCGAAGATAAACTCGGAACCGGAATGTAAGTCATTCAGCGCACCCACTACATCGGCTTGTTTCGACGAATTGAGCAGGCGGCGGCTTTTCCAGGGCGAATTACTGTGAAACGAACAGAAAATCACTACGGGCCCCCTACGCGGCCTGCTCTCTTGGGAATGCTTTATCAGAAGCGCCTTTAAGTCATCATCCACGGTTGCAAATTCGGACTCGAACTTGCGTTCATCCCGTATCTCCAAGCTGAATGTACCGTCTTGCGCGATATATAGTCGCCATACGTCAACTACACTCTGAATGTCCATGTATTCCCCCAGCATTCTCACGAGTGTGCCCGCGTCTGGCTGCGCGTGTACGGAGGCAAGCTTTTCATCGAGTTGTTTAGCAGTTCCGGAAGGCAACTGCTCAAGCACGCGCGTGACCCCATCGGTATCAAGTCTTAGTACGCTCGCTAGAACATCATCGAGACGGGCGGTCCGCTCCCTTGTAGTTGCAAGGCTTTCATCACGATCTTTGAGCGTCGCGCTGTACTGATCTACTTGTGATGCCAGCTTTTTTAGCTCGCCCTCTAATTCGGAAATACGTGCATTTTTGGTTTCAATCCCAATGCTGAACTGGTCTCTGAGTTTTTGCGCACCCTGCTTCTCACGTTCCGCTTCATCGGCCTTACTCTCTGCTTCACTCGCTATTCCATCTGCCGTCACGACATGATCATGAATCGATGTCTGCACCTGTATTGCCTGCACGAATATGATATTGAGAGCTAAATCGAGTAGCGCAGCGAGCTGAAGGACAATTCGTGGCCGCCGTTTCATGTATTGGCGTCTTTCGCTAGAGGTCGCGAGGTGGTGATCGCGAAGTTGAGCCAGTTCGCAACTCTTTCCCCGTGGCCACTGAGTCGGTCAAATTGCAATTCGAAGAAGAATGCGTTTAGCACCATTGCGATAACAGCGAATATGAGAGCTAGCAAAGTCGCGGTAATCGATTTTCCAAAATTGTCGATGATACGACTTGATTTTGCCGTAACCGAGTCAACGTCTACTGTTTTCGCAGATGCTCCAGCGTGCGCTACTACTACCCCGCCATTGCTTGGTGGGTCACTTTTGGGTTCCACGTAAAGACTCGAAGCAAGTCCGAAAAGCGTAAAGATGATTCCGAGAAGTGGATAAGCCTCGATGACAGTGCGCATTACGTTGTACAGCTTTTCCACACGCGCAATTTTTTCGTGGGGTTTTTGCCGCTGAAAATCCGTAAAGTTTTTGCTTCGTGCGAGTTCGGGTCGTTCCTTGAATAAAATCATTGCATCTTGGCAGAAGCTCGCTATTCGCTCATCTGCATCTAACTCGTTGATTTCAGAGGTTGTGAGTTCGCTCTCGTTACCCACCACTCGACGCATATCCCCTTCGAGCTTTCGTAAGAGTGAACGACGCTGCGTGGAGACAATAATGGCGAGAATCGCATGGACAATCGCAACGAGAAAAATACAAATTGTGCCAAAGTTTACGAAGTCCCAAATGGACATAGATTCTCCCTCCCCTGGGGCATGATAGAGTGAGTATTTCCCCAAGTCAATGAGTGGTGCACTATCCGAATTGGTCAAAGTATTTTGTAGTGACCGTTGAGCCAATTCTGCTTCGCTCATTCGCTTCATCGCATATTCGCCAGTACGGTTTTGAAAACTCTTACCCACGACATTGCCTACGCGGTGACGCGCGTCGCAGAGGAATGGCCGTCGGGGTCGCAAGACTTCACAGAATTCGGCTTACAATCCTGCTTACAATTTTCCTACACGCAGCATCAGATTCCGGGCAACCAATCAACACTGAATCGGCTTTAACCGCCTGTGAAGATTTCGGGCTGCGGAATACCGGAAGTCCATTCCTTCGTTTTCTATACGGAGGACTTTACCTATATGCCACACACGGATTACCACGTAGCATTTTTCACGAATACCTACCTCCCGTTCGTCAGTGGGGTGTCGCGTTCCGTACACCTGTACTACGAACATTTGAAAGCGCTGGGAAACCGTCTCGTCATCTACGCACCGCAATACAATGGCTCGCTCGAAGACAACGAAGACGTACGGCGGATTCTTTCACTCAGCAATTTCAACAATACCGAGTTCAGTCTGCCATTGGTCTCGACAAAACCAGTGACGGATTTCCAGTACGAAGGGTTCGATATCGTCCATGTCCATCACCCGTTCCTACTCGGAGAAACGGGACTCAACATGGCGCGGCGCGACAAGGTGCCCCTGATATTCACATATCACACGCAATACGAGAAGTACACGCACTACGTTCCGATTGGCGAAGACACCGCCGTGCGCACGATTCTCAAGCACGCCAACGATTTTTGCAATATGTGCGATCTTGTCATCGCGCCGACACGGGACGTCAAAAAACAGTTGCGCCAGCGCGGAGTCACTTCTCGAATCGACATACTGCCGTCCGGCATAGAACAGACTGCATACGCGGCCGCGAAACCAGAGGCCGCGCGCGAAAGCCTGGGTATTGGGCCGGAGCAACCCATTCTCTTATATGTCGGCCGGCTTGCCCACGAAAAAAATCTGAAGTTTCTCGTGGGCGCCGCGCTCAAAGCGCTGGAACAGCGGCCCGATGCGGTGTTCGTCTTGGCGGGCAGCGGCAAACACGAAAATGAATTGAAGGACCAGGCAAGCGCGGACAAAAACAGCCAGGTCCGGTTTGTTGGCACCGTCACGGGCGAGGATTTGATCAACCTATATACCGCGGCAAACGTCTTCCTTTTCGCATCGACTACGGAAACGCAGGGCATGGTCCTTGTCGAGGCAATGGCCGGCGCAACGCCCGTCGTCGCGCGCGATGCCGATGCCGTCCGCGATGTCGTCGTGGACAATGTCAATGGACGATTGCTGCGCGCCGACGCGACCGAGGAAGAATTCGCCGATGCAATTCTCCACGCGATCAACGGCGAAGAAGCCGCGAAATGGTCAGCGGGCGCGCGGGAAACTGCCCAGGCTTATGACATGCCGAAGCTGGCCGCAAAACTTCAGCGAAAATACCGCGCACTTAAACTCGAACCGCGGCACAGGCTCAAGAGCGATACGATGTCGTTTGGATTGATCCAAAGCTATTTTTCTACCGTGTGGGAAAACTTCAGCCGGTCATTCTCACAAATTTAGCGAGAGCGATCAGATGAAACCAAATGGGAAAAAAAGCGAGTCGCGGCGGTTGCGGCTCCTTGGCCTCAAAACCGAACAGCAGGACGTGCGCGACTCGCGTTCGTGCGTGCTCATCCAAATCGACGGTTTGTCCCACGAAAATTTCAACCGCGCGATCGTGAAAGGAAAACTGCCGTTTCTCCGGCGCTACCTCCGCGCGGGACACGGCATCAAGGGTTCCTGGCAATCAATGCTGCCAACGTCTACCGGCGCATTCCAAACAGGACTGTTTTACGGAAACAATGATGACGTCCCCGGCTTCTTCTGGTACGACAAACGGACGGATAGCGCCGTTAGTTTGAATACGGTGCGTTGTTCGGCCGATCTGGAAGACCGGGTCAAACGCACCGTCGCGCCGTATCCGGGGCTGTTATCGGGCGGATCGGCGTATTGCGCGCTATTTTGCGGCGGCGCCACGAATACCATTCTCACGTTTGCAAAACTTTTTCATCCCAGCGTGAACATCGCGACCACCTGGCTTTCGCTGGCGCTATTCGCGGTCTTTCAGTTTGTGCTCATCGCGCGCATCATGTTTTACGCGCTCATGGAACTCATGGTCGCGATTTATGATCTCGTGTGCGCCCTGTTCACGGAAAAGAACAAATACCTTGAGTTCCGCTTTGTCGTGGCCCGCATCGCCACGGTGGTGCTTTGCCGCGAGATCGCCACATTAGCGGCGATTCTCGATATTTATCGCGGCACGGGACCGATATACCTGAATCATATCGCCTATGATGAGCATGCCCATCATCGTGGCCCCACCAGTGCGTACGCATTCTGGACCCTGCGCGGTATTGACGCATCTATCGAACGCGTATGGCGCACGATTGAACATGCAAAACAACTCGGCATCCGCGACTATGATTTCTATGTGTGGAGCGATCACGGCCAAACCGACACGCTCCCGTTTCAGGAAGTCTTCAACCAGGACCCGGACCGCCATTTCGATTCGTTGTTCCAGTCGATGTACGCCGAGACTGAAGAACTTCGCGCGCATGCCCATTCGCGCCATAAGACTGAAAGAATCCGGCGCGGCCGATTTTTGCGCGGTCAACATGGCCGCTATGCGCGGAGCCGTATTCAATGGCAAGCGGAACACGCGGAGAATATCAGCGGCGTATTTCCGGGCGTGCTGAAGTCCATTTACCGCTGGTTCCTGAAGCCTGCGCGAAATCAGCGGACCTCCCAAAATGGCGCGGACAAGGATCGGCTCGTTCACCTCATTTCAACCGGACCAGTCGCGCATCTATATTTGTTGGATCGGAAAGAACGGCTGTTTTTGGAAGACTGGCTTGAGTGTTGTCCAGAATTCGTCAATGCGCTCGCGGACCATCCCGGAATTGGGTTTGCACTCGCACGATCGAAGCCGAACAACGCAAAGGTCGGCGTAGCGGGACTCTGGTACGACATTAGCAATCATGCAAGCTTTCGAAATGTCGCCCCCGATATCGCGGACGTGATTCACGAGAACCTTGCGGAGTTCAAGCGCTGGGCCGCCATGCCGTCCGCGGGCGACGTGATTCTGTTTGGCTATCGCGGGAAGCATGTGCCGTCCATATCTTACAGTTATGAACGCGGCGGCCACACAGGACCGTCCTCCTCGGAGATGACGCCATTCATTATCGTTCCTCAACATTGCGCGGAGATGTGGAAGGAGCTGACCGACGACAAGGCCCGTCGCCTGCGCCTGCACGATCTTCAAGAACGGTTACGCAACGCGTATACAAACGAAAAAATAATATCCGAAGGTACGAGACATGTCTCTTAAGGTCGTTACGTACAATGTACGCGGTTGTCGCGGTCTGAATGGAAGGATTTGCACGGGACCGTATCACCGCGATTCTTCGTGAGTGCGACGCAGACGACATCGCGTTGCAAGAGCTAGATGCGGGGCGTTTGCGATCGAAATTTATCAAAGAGAAAAGTATTTACGGGGAAGTTGCTTCACGTTTTGATTCACTTCCCCGAGACAGTACGAGGTGCAGATCTCGACTGGAATTTTACGGACGCAATTTCTTCGCGGATTTTCGGTTCTCTGTCTCTACCTTGACGCGGGCAACATTGAGTGATATTCTTCGATTCGAGACCGGTCATGCTGTAAGCGCAGTGTACTATATATGGAATACTCCTCGCTCGTTTATCATTGAGTGAGGTCTGAACGGAGACCTTCTAGAACCCTATTCGTTCGCGTGTGATCGTCGGTGTGCCCAAGTTTTGTAGATTTATTAACCGGAAATGGAAAACTGAAGCAGGAGGCCCGTCGCGAATGAATCGCGTAACTCGTTTCTTATTTATTGCGTCTATGGGCGTAATTTCTGTGAATGCCGCCGCACAAGATGTCCCATGGGCCAAATACGACAGTATTAAGGATGGAATCGGAAAAGAAATCCTTATTCTTTATTATAAACAACCTAATGCAGTTTCGGCGACGTGGCGTATTGAAAACAAGAGTGACTTAACGCTTTACGATGTTGCCATAAAGAAGAAGACTTATACGTTGGTAAACGGCGCAACGCGTACCGGTCCGGCGGAAGCTTTTATTAGATCCACCTTGAAACCGGGCGAAGCGTCCAACACGTCCTGGGACAGTTTCGGAAAGGCGAGCCATTTCAAAGACGTAACTGTTGAACCGCCGACTGTTACTTTTCGCCTGAGCAGAGACAGCAGAACAATCGCGTGGGACCAAATCCTTTCCCCCAGTGCAGGCAAGAACGCGAAGCCTACCTCGACAAATCCGGAGTCGATGACAAAGCAACCCGACCAGCAATCGTCGCCGACCAAAGGCGGACAGACGGAAGAAGGTGTTAAAAAAAGCTCAAAAGAAACAGTTACGAAAACAAAGTCGCAAGGGGCACCGGATCAAGTAGAATCAAAAATGTCGAAAAGCGGCACGGTTTCGACGTCTCCAAAAGCGGCCGACGGTAGAATTGCCGATTTGATTGGTTTCGACAGTCCTAAAGTGGGCACATCCACAGGGAAAACGGGCGGTTCGCAACCTGAATCGGGGGCAAACAAGAACGCTTCCTATCAAACGTCGCTCCTCTTGGTCATTGATGTTTCCGGAAGTATGCAGGGCGAAAAGCTTGCAGCCGCCAAACGATCCGCAACCGCCGCGCTGGACCGCGTCGGGCTTGGCAGCACCGAGGTTGCTGTTCTCACGTTTACCGGTGAGTGCAGTAGTCCAACAATTGCTACTGTCGGATTTTCGACAAACAAAGCCGCGCTCACTCAATTCATAGGGGGAATGCGAGCCGATGGTGGTACTCCTCTTGGGTCCGCTTTATCCATAGCAGCCAATTTCATGCAGAAGAACGCGTCGTCAAAACCCAATGCGCGCGCGATCATACTTCTGGCCGATGGTGACGATACCTGCGGAAATGTTGCGCAAGTGTTGGCGGAATTAAAGCAGAAGGGCCTTGCCTTTCGTCACGAGACTGTCGGCCTTGGCATTTCGCCAGGTTCTGCCGCGGCCGGCGACTTACGCCGTATCGCCAATGAAACTGGCGGCCAATACCATTACGCCGAAAACCATTCCCAATTGGCAGATGTGTTTGGAGCGGCGGTTGACGCCATCGGAATCGGAAATTTATTCGGTTTAATCAAGTAGGAGGTGCGATTTCGATGAGGCTGATTGATCAACGCGTCTGGGCTGGGCGAAAGTGGTTGCTCTTTCACGTGGCAATTTGCGTCGCATATTCTCAAGGAATTACCGATCCGGGAATTCTGGCTGACAAGCATATTATTGAAGCCGAAGGATACGCAAAGAATGGCGAATGGACGAAATCTGCCGAGGCATTAAGTAAGGTCGAGAAATTGGAATCGCAATTGTCTGGGTCGCTTCCGGTCGAATACTATCTTCGTCTAGGCTCCGCATATGCGCGCGCATATTCGGCAAAACCCGATGCCTCGGCTTCGCTGGAATTTGGAACAAAAGGGACGAAATATCTTACGAAGTACATTAACGCTACCGGTCGCGAAGCGCCTGCTTACCGCGAGGCCTTGGAACTGCTCACCAAAATTGAGAAGCTCACTAATGCCTGGTTCGATAAAACATATAGAAGCGCTTACGGTGCGGCTGAGGAGGGATCGGTCGCCGCTCTCATTCATTACGAAGGACGCGATGAATTTCCATCAAATTATAGCTTGCTCCACTCTGCATGCGGCTCTACACGGAACAAGGATGTGTTTGACGTGCTCGAATGGTTGCATAAACGTGGCGCAAAACCGACGGCGGACTGCCTGTCCATCGCGCTTTCAAATTGGAACATGTCAGCTATTCATTGGCTATTACATCCGGCAATTTCTAAAAAATATGACCTTAAGGTGAACAATCCCAACAACCTTCTTACGATCATTGAACTGACCACAGTACTTGTTAAGGACAGGCCGGGGTTGGACCGTTATATCTCGATCGAGATATATAATCACGATTACGCAACTATTTCCGATTGGTACACAGTTTTAGGTCTCTATCGTAACGCTGGCGGCGCCATGAACGGCGAGGTTGGCGGACGGTCAGTGTGGTGGAATAGATTCAATACGAACGAAAAGCACGGAACAGCCCGGCACGATACGAGAATCAACTGGGTGAACAACTACCTTAAAACCAGTAAAGAAAACTACGCCGCACGATATTACTATTCAAGCCGGAAGTGGGAAGTCTATAGTTATTGACTAAGCCAAAATTAGACACACCCGCGATCGGGTTATCGTGCAAGCCAGCCCGGCTTTCGTCACCTCGTGAGCTTCTATTCAAGAGCATTCGCTGAACGGAGCGCTTTAGCGCGGCGTATACCGAGGAAAGCGCGGTTCCGGAAGGAGCAGACATGTCTCTTAAAGTTGTTACATACAATGTACGCGGTTGTCGCGGGCTTGATGGTAAAATCTGCACGGACCGAATCGCCGCGATCCTTCGCGAGTGCGACGCGGATGTCATTGCGCTGCAGGAACTGGACGCGGGACGTTCCAGGTCCAGGTTTATCGATCAACCCCGGCGCATCGCCGATGCGCTGGACATGGACGTCCTGTTTCATTCCTGCGAAGGTTGGACCGACGGCCGATACGGCACAGCCATCTTCAGCCGCTTCCCGATGAAGCACGTTCGATCCGCTAATCTTCCAGCCATGAAAGGTCGCGAGCCCCGCGGCGCGCTGTGGGCGGAGATCGGCCACAGCAAATCGCCGATCCATATTGTGAACACACATCTCGGGTTGCATCCGCGCGAACGCCACGCGCAGATCGAAACCCTCCTGGGACCGGACTGGTTTGGACACGACGTGTTCTCCGGTCCGTCCATTCTCTGCGGCGATTTCAATCTGGGCCGGCGCGATCCGCTCTATCGCTCTCTACTTGGCCGCCTTCGCGATGTGCAGTCGATCAACGCGCGTCATGTTCCCACCTGGTTGGGCATGCGGACTATCGATTTTATCCTCGTCAACGAAGGCATGGAGATTCGTGAATCGCGCACGCACAAACCTTTGCGCGCGCTCGTCGCCTCGGACCACGTTCCGCTCGTAGCGCATTTAGGGATCAACGTGAAAAAGTGAGACCCCGGATGCGATGCCAAAGTAAGAACACCGATGCAATCGCAATCGCAACCGCGCTGATTGCCGATCCATACACCAACGATTTGGGCCGGTAATAGAACTCGATAACCTCGTCATCCGCATCCACGCGCACGCCGCGAAATATACCCGCGACCGGCAGAATTGGCGTTGCCTTCCCATCCACGCGTGCCTGCCATCCTGGGTACACTTGATCAGTCAGAATCAGAAGGCCGCTTTCCCCCGGCAGACCGATCTGGACATCGTTCGCGCCATACTCCTTAATAGTGGCGGCAGTCATCCCAACTTCGACGTGATGTAACAGTGAATCGATGGAATCAACTGTTGCCGCGTCTACGACAAACGCCCGAGGCCATGCCGCCGGATTGTCATATGCAGCGAACCTGTCAAACAACGGCGCGTCACCATTGTCATAAATCGCGCGCAACGCTGGAGGCGCATCCTGATCTCCGTCGGCGAATTCGTTGCCCAATCCCAACCCGATCCGCCGCACTCCCAACACGTTCAGCGCCTGCAATGCGCCATGCTCGACGGCGAGTCCGCCCCACAAACCCGACTGCGCAGACATGCCGCCGTACCCCGCTTGCTCATGCATCGCGCGTATCCGGGTCGAGGAATAGGGATAGATAAAATCCCAGAACGATCGCGGCATGAACGCGGAGATGCCGTTAATCGCCGGAATGCCCGTAAGCGTGCCAAACTTCGGTTGCCGGCGTCCCGTCTCAAACGCATAATCCACATACACGCGTTCTCCGGGTTTCAATCCCTGCCGAAGCGCTGGCAATGCCTCCGCGGCGGGACCCACAAAGTCCAGCGGCCTGGGTATGTTGAATTCGCGCAGGTCGTACAGCGTAGCCGGCAACGCAAGATATGAAATACAAAGTACCGTGAATGCCGCGACCCCGCCCCACACCTCTACTTTGCTTCTCACTGCAACGATCACCACCACAGCCAACAGAATCGCGCCAATCGCCGCCGACGTAAATTCCACTTTCGACGAAGCGATTGGGCTCAGCAATGGCGCTACGAGCACAAGCACTGCTGTCATCGCAAACCATCGCCGTTTTCCAGTGGGCCGGAACAAATCTTCGATAAACTGGTGCGCGCCGATTCCCGCCAGCGCCGCCACCGCAAAGACCAGGTATGGCAAAAACCGTATTGGCGCGCGGAACCAGTTTCCCGTCGGCAAGGCGTAGTAGAACTTCGCAACAAAAGTGTTGTCGCCGAGAATGAGCGCAAACGAGACTGTTGCGAGGGCCAAAAAGAACAAGACATCACCTCGGTGCCGCGTAAGCGCGTACGCGGCAATCACTATTGGAAGGAATCCAATGAACTGGCCATGCGCGGGGTAGCTGTACACGGTCATCATGGATAACAGTGTAGGCGCATCCTCAATCCCGCCGCGAAACGCGTGATCAAACGTAAGCCCACTGGTCGAACGAAGGCTCAGCCACGACGCTTCGAGCGCCGGCAACAATTGAACCGCGACAATTCCTACAGCGAGCAGCACGGCTGCGAAAAGGCCGATCACCGGTAGAAGCGTTACTGCCCGCGGGCCAGTGTTGCGAAGCAGTTGAAGTAACCGGTATGCGGAATACGCCGCCACCAGCATCAAGGTGCGCACCCAAACCTCGGTCTCGCCGGCCAACAATTGCAACGCAACTGCAACCGCGAGCGCAACACATCGCGCGGGTGTCACGCGCGCGATCACGCGATCCGAAAATAAAAGGATCAATGGGATATATGCCGACGATCGGTATGCGTCAAATTCCGTGAGCATTCTGAACGTGCTCCATCCCGAAAATGCGATGCACAGCGCCCCGAACGCCGCGCCGCCGATGCTGATCCGCAACGCATGCCGAAGAAACAAAAACGTACCTACACTCAACAACACCTGATGCAACAACGCGCCTAGCAAGTGCCCAATGTCGAGCGGCAAGAATAAAAAGGTCCAATTTGGCGGGTATAACGGCCCAAACTCCAATCCCGCGAACATCGGCATTCCACAAAATTCGTTGGGGTTCCACAACGGCAACGCGCCAGTTTTTAACGTCTCCACGGAATAGAAAACATTTGGCAAATGAATTCGCAGAATATCACCGGCAGCATCGTTGAGTAGAGGTGGCCGCTCGAATAGCACGTAGTTAAACCAGAAACCAACGAGCGCAGTGATCAGCAGGATCACGATAACTGTCTGTCGCGCGCCGTCACTGGTGCGTGCTTCATGTCCACCAAGAATGTTGCCTTCGAGCATACGCTTTCCCCTGCCGGGAAAAACGATACCACGCGCGCACGGCAAAAAGTGAAACCGGAGGACGACGCCTTGGTCTGCATCGGCCGCCTCTTTCAAGACATGGTTAGCGCGCTACGCCGCCATTGGCGTTAGGGTCAGGCCCTTTCCACCCGCATCCACTTTGACCCGCGATCCTTCCGTCACATTCCCTTCGAGAATTTCGATGGCCAACGGATCAAGGACCATGCGTTGAATCGCACGTTTCAATGGCCGTGCCCCAAATGCCGGATCGTATCCCTGCTCAGCCAACACGTCGCGCGCCGCGTCTGTCAGTTCGATGCTGATCTTTTTCTCTTCGACACGTTTCAGCAACCGGTGAATCTGCACGTCCACGATCTTGCGAATATGTTCGCGTTCGAGCGGGTGGAACACCACAATGTCGTCGATCCGGTTTATAAACTCCGGGCGGAAATGATGCTTCAGCACGCCGAGAACTGCTTCAACTTTCTCGTCATACGTCCCGTCCGCTTCCTGAAACACCTCGCTCCCGATATTGGAAGTCATAATAATCACGGTGTTCTTGAAGTCCACCGTGCGGCCTTGGCTGTCGGTGACGCGGCCATCATCGAGCAGTTGCAACAGCACGTTGAACACATCGTGGTGCGCCTTTTCGATTTCGTCGAACAGCACGACGCTATACGGACGCCGCCGCACGGCCTCGGTCAGTTGACCGCCTTCTTCATAGCCAACATATCCCGGAGGCGCGCCGATCAGGCGCGACACGGAAAACTTCTCCATGTACTCACTCATATCGATGCGGACCATGGCGTTCTCGTCGTCAAACATCAGCTCGGCCAACGCCCGCGCAAGCTCGGTTTTTCCCACGCCCGTCGGCCCAAGAAATATGAAGGAACCGATTGGTCGGTTAGGTTCTTTCAATCCCGCCCGCGCGCGCCGGACTGCGTCGGACACCACGCGGATGCCGTCTTTCTGGCCAATCACGCGTTCGGAAAGCCGCTCTTCCATTTTGAGCAGCTTCTGCATCTCCCCTTCCATCATTTTGGTCACGGGGATGCCGGTCCAGTTCGCAACGATCTCTGCTACGTTTTCCTCGGTCACTTCTTCCTTGAGGTAGCTGCCCTTCTGTTGGACTTCCGCAAGGTGGGCGTTCTCCGCTTCGAGTTTCTTTTGCAAGTCCGCAATCGTGCCATAGCGCAACTGCGCTACTTTGTCGAGTTGGCCCGCGCGTTCGGCGATTTCTTCCTGTCGCTTCGCTTCGTCGATCTCGTTTTTGATCTTTCGGCCCGCTTCTATGACATCTTTTTCCGCCTGCCACTGCGCCTTCTTCGCGTTCATTTCCTCGCGCAAATTCGCAAGCTCCCGCTCGATGCCTTCGCGCTGTTCAAGTCCCGCCTTTTCTGTTTCCTTTTTCAGGGCTAGGTGCTCGATCTCGAGCTGACGGATTTTCCGGTCCAACACGTCAATCTCATACGGCATGCTGTCAATTTCAATGCGTAAGCGCGAAGCCGCTTCGTCAATCAAATCAATGGCCTTGTCCGGCAAAAACCGGTCACTAATGTACCGGTTACTCAATACCGCCGCCGCGACCAGCGCGCTGTCCTGAATACGCACGCCGTGATGCACTTCATAACGTTCCTTTAGTCCACGCAGTATTGCAATCGTATTTTCCACGTCCGGCTCACCTGCGAACACGGGCTGGAAACGCCGTTCCAGCGCGGCATCCTTCTCGACGTGCTTGCGGTATTCATCCAGCGTCGTAGCGCCGATGCAATGCAATTCGCCGCGCGCAAGCGCAGGTTTCAGCATGTTCGACGCGTCCATCGCGCCTTCCGCGGCCCCCGCGCCAACAAGCGTGTGCAACTCGTCAATAAACAGCACAACATTGCCTTCGGCTTCCTGCACCTCGCGGAGCACAGCCTTTAACCGGTCTTCAAACTCGCCGCGAAATTTTGCGCCGGCGATCAGTGCCCCCAAATCCAGCGCAGCGATCCGCTTGTTCTTGAGGCTTTCGGGCACGTCACCCGCAACGATACGTTGCGCGAGCCCTTCAACAATCGCCGTTTTGCCAACGCCCGGCTCGCCAATCAGCACAGGATTGTTCTTGGTACGCCGTGACAGCACCTGGATCACGCGGCGAATTTCCTCGTCACGTCCAATTACAGGGTCGAGCTTTCCCGCGCGCGCAAGCTGGGTCAAATCGCGGCTGTATTTCGCGAGGGCTTCATAGGTTTCCTCCGCATTCGGATCGGTAACACGCTGCGTCCCACGGACGTCTTTCAACGCGTGCATCACGGCATCGTGCGTCACGCCCGCATTTTTTAGAATGTCGCTGGCCGCATCCCCGCGCACTTCCAGCATACCAATCAACATATGCTCGGTGCTCAGGTATTCATCTTTGAGTTGCTGCGCGACTTTCCAACCAGCATCGAGCACACGTTGCGTGACGCTGCTCAATCCCGGCATTCCTGTCGCGCCACTCACACTCGGAAATTGCCCCAACCGTTGTTGGACCTCCGCGCGCACGTTTTCCAATGGCACGCCAAGCCGTTGGAGAATGGAGCCGGCAACGCCCTTCTCCTGCGCCAGCAACGCGTGAAACAGATGCACCGGAGCGATCTCCGGATTGCCCTTTTGCGACGCCACGTCCTGCGCTTCCGCGAGCGCTTCCTGTGCCTTAATGGTCAATTTGTCTAAACGCATTGATGGAGTCCTTTCCGCGATTCTCACCCATGCAG
>JAWXCN010000141.1:0-31514 GCA_034408725.1 Candidatus Hydrogenedentota bacterium | reverse complement strand
CCGATTACGTCAAACGCCTCACCGAGCCGCAACGTGATCTTTTCGTCTTTCGGCGTGTGTTTGATGCGGTCTTCACCCGCGAACTGCAGCATGCCCTCGGAATCTTCCTGATACACACGCATTACGCCCGCGGGCAATGGCATGCCGAGGCCGTTGGCTTCCTTGTTTTGAAACTCGAGAAATACGCCCACGTGCTCCTCGCCGGTCGGCGGAACCTGCTGGCTATAAAAATATTCCTGGCCGCGATACTCGTACTTCTTACCACACTGCACGTTCTCGCCCTGCAACAACGCCAACTGCTTCGACTGGTTCTGTTTGATCGTCGTCCGCCTCGGCATCGTGTATAGGTGATATTCCGCGAACGCTTCTTGCTGCGGCATTGGGGGCGCCATTGCGCGGCCCCGCATCGCCTTCTCCTCCATTGCCATCGGCATCGCTTGGGACACCAGGTTGACCTCGCCCGCAACGAGTTTCAATTGCGCATTGGTGAACGTCGCGCCGGACTGATTGTTCATCGTTACCCAGCCCGCGATGCCCAGCGACGTTTCTTCTTTCGCGAGCGTGATGACGTAATCCGCGTTCCATGACACGCCGTTGGTCAGATACGTCACTTCGAGAGTTTGATCGCCCGCGGCGTTGTTGAGCATCCAGATGAGCGATGGTTTCGCGATCAGGTTTTCGGGAATCTCGGGCAACACCACGTTACCCGGATAGCCGATGTAGATTTCGTCGTTGACCTTGTAGATCGGCCCCTCATTGATGCTGAGCAATGTGGCTTCGATGGTGCCCGAAGTAATTTCACTATTGAAGTTTTGCAGTTTGACGGTCTTGCCGACGTATTTTTCCATCAACTTGTTCGGACTGATGAGGTCGTACTCATAATTCTGTTCGAGAATCGTGACCGAACCCGGCGTGGACGTCGACTTCAACCCGACGGTCTCTGGTCGAATCTGCTGGGCCACGTCCTCAAACTGGAGCAGCGACTCGCCCCCGGGCAGCTTGATGTCCCGCGTGTCCCGCACCAGCGCCAGTCCATTGTTGTAGGCAGTGACCGCCACGTCCTTTTGGTCGGCCAGCGTCGACGCCGCGGTCGGGGTCTGGGCCCACGCCGCGGTTGCCGCCAGTACACATGCCATCACACGAGAAATCATGGATTTATCTCCTGTTACCTCAAAAAAGCAGGTCACTGCGCTCTATGACACCATATTTTTCTTTCCAATTCGCCGCTGCCTGATTTAGAATACCATTATGGACGGTATACGTTCCCTCAACTGCAAAACGGTCCTAACCAGGAACGTTTGAAGTATTTCGGTGTCTAACGTGTGGAAGATAAAACCCAGGATGGCGAATATGAAATACGCGCTGCTCATTGTGTTTCTATCGAGCGCAATTTTTGCAGTGGTCGGCGGAACCGATGACGGTTGGGATGCTCCCGAAAGTGAGGAAAGGCTTCGGGTGACCATTGAGCAAGAAATTGGTTCGCTGGACACCCATCCTTGGGCGGGTTGCTACTTCATGGGTGATGGCCTTGGTACAAATATACAATTGACCGTCGCGCCGAAATCCGGGTTTACCATAACGTGGCATGGATGCGTGGGCCTATACGGGCACAACTACGGTACGGTAATTGAAAAGGACGAACGTCTTGTCCTCGTACCCGAACTTCCAAATAATGCCGGCGAGTTCGCGTCTTTTGACCTGGAGTACATCCCCGTTGAATGGGGCGAAAGGCACTATCTCGTGGCCGCCGCCGCGGTCTCAAATTTTTGCAACGAGGTGAACAGTGGATGGGAACCACGCAAGAGAATTCATGGTATGACCTTGCTGCGAAGAGGAAATGAAAACAAAAAAGCTGAGGGTTTGCCGGAGTTACCGGCGCAGTACAAAAAATTTCTACTGCCAAAACCGATTCACGCGAAGATATTGAGTGTTGGGTCAGGCGTGCATCAGGATGAGATAATCCCTGGCGAGCATCCGATCAATCACGAAGTCACCATCGACGCAGGCGCACAAGACGGGGTATACGAAGGGCTCGAGTTCTATGTTGCCGAGGCCGTGATCGCTCCTACCATAACGATCACTTCTGTACAACCTGAATCTTCCACCGGCAACTATTCGCGTGCGAGCAGTGAACTCTACCCTTTACCCGAGCCGTCCTGGAAACTGTCCACCCGGCCGCGCGGGTTGGAATAAAACTCACCCATGCGTCGTGCTGACTTCAACGCCAATAACGAAACCCAGTCTACCTACTTTGGCGCGACTTCTCGCGCTGTCGCAGAATAGCCCGAAGCGCCTGGTTCACAGAAAGATCAGTAGGAAATTCTGCCGCCACATCTGGGCTCAAAAGCACCAGGTGTGATTGCTTTCTATATTTTTCGTAATGCTTACCTCGAACCGGCGTACCAAGATTTTTCAGGTCGTATTCGGCAGGCATTTCTTCCCTATTTATTTTTGTGGCACTTCTTTTGCGTGGCACGTCATTCCTCAATGCGCCGCTTCACCTGCTGCGCGCTTTTTCTCATAGTCCGCGATGATCGGTTGCGCGACGTGGTCGGGCACTTCGTCGTAGTGATCGAATTTCAGCGAATAGCTGCCGCGCCCACCGGTCATGCTGCGGAGCGTGGTTGAATAGGTCAATACTTCCGCTTCCGGCACCATCGCGCGGATGCGTTGCCGGCCAGGCCCAGCGGATTCGAGGCCGAGGATGCGGCCGCGCCGGCTATTCAGGTCTCCATTCACGTCGCCCATGTTGTCGTCGGGCACGGTGATTTCGATTTGCATGATAGGTTCAAGCAGGCAAGGCCTGGCTTCCCGCACGCCCTTCTGAATGGCCATGGACGCGGCGATTTTGAACGCCATTTCCGACGAATCGACGTCATGATATGAGCCATAGAACAGATCGACCACGATATCGACGACGGGATAGCCCGCGATGACGCCTCGTTCCAGGGATTCGACACTTCCTTTGTCCACCGCGGGAATGAAATTTTTAGGAACCACACCACCGACCACGCTATCGACGAACTTATAGCCTTCCCCACGGCCGTTGGGCGAGATGCGCAAATGCACGTCGCCATACTGACCGTGGCCCCCGGACTGCTTTTTGTGTTTGCCTTGTACTTCGGATTTACCTTTAACGGTTTCCTTGAGCGCGACCTTTGGCGGGCGGGTCGAAGCTTCGATGTGGAACTTCCGTTTCATGCGTTCGAGCAAGATGTCGAGTTGAAGGTCTCCCATTCCACGCACGATGTGTTCATGGGTTGAAGCGTCGCGGTAGTGGCTGAACGTCGGGTCTTCCTCCGCGAGCCGGTTTAGCGCCTCGCCAATTTTATCTTCGTCGGCGCGTGACTTAGGCACAATTGCGAGTTTCACCATTGATTCAGGCAGTTCGATTTTTGGAAGTTTGACGTCGGTGCCGGGCGCGGCAATCGTATCGCCGAAATGGGTGTGTTTTAGTTTGGTCATCGCGGCAAGGTCGCCGGGGCCGACGGTATCGACCTGTTTTTGTTCTTTGCCGTTCATGAGAAAAAGCTTGCCCGTGCGCTCCTTGGATTGGCTCGTGCAATTGTAGAAATCCGAATCCGACCGGAGGGTGCCTGTAAACACGCGGAATAGGGTGAGCTGTCCGACATAGGGATCGACGACGGACCGGAATACCTGGCCAACGAATGGCGAATCCGGGCTTATCTTCAATTCTATGTCTCCGCCCGTGCCATTGCGGACGAACACGGTGCGTTCAAACGGAGTGGGAAACGCGTGCGAAATCACGTCGAGCAATTCCCGCACACCGACGTCCTTATCGACGCTTCCCGCGATGATGGGAACGATTTTGCCGGACTTGATGCCGTTGTGCAGGCCCTGGTCAAACTCTTCATGGGTGAGTTCACCCGTTTCCAGGAATTTTTCCAGCAGCGCATCATCGCTTTCGGCGACGACGTCGGTCATGGCAGATTTGAGTTCGGCGACTTCTCCCGCGACCGCGGTTGTGTCGCCGGTGAGAATATTGACGGCGCCCTTGAGGGACTCGCCTTGGCCGATGGGTATGACGAGGGGCACACATCGGTTGCCGTAGGTTTTGCGAAGGGCTTCCACGACGGATTCAAAGTTTGCGTTTTCGCGGTCGAGCTTGTTGACAAAAATCGCGCGCGGCGTTTCGTACCGGTCCGCGAAGGCCATGGCGTTGTCCGTGCCCACCTGCATGCCGGTGGTCGCGTCCACCATGACGATAATGTTGTCGAGCACGGGGGCCGATGCCGCGACTTCACCCAGAAAATCGGCGTAGCCGGGATGGTCCACCATGTGAATGCGGATGCCGTCCCAGTCGGCATGGGCAAGTTTCATACTGATGGTTTGCTTACGTTGTATTTCTTCTTCGAGGTAGTCGCAGACGGTATTGCCGTCCTGGACCCTGCCCATCCGGCTGGTTTTCCCGGCGGCGTGCAGAACGTGCTCGATGAGCGTCGTCTTGCCCGTGCCGCCGTGACCCAGGATGCCAACATTGCGTACCTTCGCACCATCGAGCGCCATAGCTCAGCCCTCCGCACCAGTAGGTTGCGTTTTGAGAAGATAGGGCCGCGGCGCCAGCCCGAGCACCCAAAAAACTCCGCGGCCGGAAAATCGAGTATACAACGGGTCGCGGTTGCTAACAAGTGCCGTGACACAGGCGACATTTGGGAAGATGACCATCTCTTGATCGTGGCAAGTGCGAACTACAACGGCTTGTGGTAGAGTAGGCGCGTGGTTCGCTGGACATAACCCATTTCGGGGCGGTGATCCGGCACGTGTGGTGAGGTCGCAGAATGCCCGACGATATGATGTTGAGCCGCGATAACCGGTCGTTACGGCGCGGGAACCGGCGCGCGCCGCGCACTGAGACCTGCCGCCCGTGCCTCGTATGGCCGAAAGAAGTGCCCGGTTTGATTAGCCAGGGCGTGATCATCAATATCAATCCCTACGGCATGTGCATTCGTATGCTGGAACTTTTGGCGCCCGGCACCCCGGTCGTCGTGCAACTGATGCGTGACGAGGAATTTCGCGTGCCGTTGTCGGCGCCGGTTGAAGGAATGATCGTGCGCAACGCAGACGTGCCGGACGGATTCATGGACCACGGCGTCGAAGTGCTTCAGCGGGTGCTGGAACGTCAAGAGGCGCGGTTCGTGCCGGTGAATGGGCGCAACCGGCAGACTCCCAAAGGGCCGGTGCGCATGCATACTATCGATTTTAGAATTGGGGATCGCGGCGTCAGGCGGACGGAGAAATAGTGTGAGACCAACGAAAATACTTGTCGTGGACGATGAGCCGGATGTGGTGTTATTTATTGCGCGCACATTGAATGGCGAAGGGTTCGACGTGATCAGCGCATACGATGGGATCAGCGCGCTCGATCTCGCCGAGACGGAAGCGCCGGACCTCGTCGTCCTTGATATCATGATGCCGATGATGAGCGGATACGAGGTGTGCGAGCAGCTCAAGGCGAACCCGCAGACCCAGCATATCCCCGTGGTATGCGTGTCGTCCGCGCACAACCCGAACGCGCGTGATCGATCGCGCGAAGCGGGCGCGGCAACTCTATTGTTGAAGCCCTTCTCCCCCGCCGAACTCATTGCCCAAATCAAACGGCATCTTTCGCAGTCACCCGAAGCCGTTTAGGCGGTCTTTGACCGCGTTTCCGCCTGATTGTTATACTCTCCCGCGCGGCGGAGCCTGCCTCGCTTACGCAAAAGGACTTCTTCACGGTGGACCGGTGCGCCCCCGGGCGTAGCGTCCGCGCCGAGCACACGAATGACCCTGGCTAATCGCATTACCATCGGACGCCTTGTGTTGATCCCCGTGTTCATCGTGCTCATCATGACGTACACGCGCGATCAGCAATGGGTGCGCCATGCCGCACTGGCCGTGTTCGCAATCGCGGCGATCTCTGACGCGGTGGACGGATTTATCGCTCGAGCGTACAACCAGAAGACAAAGCTTGGCGCGATTCTGGATCCGCTTGCGGACAAGTTGTTGATCAATCTCGCGTTGGTGTTTCTGGCGGTGAACCAACACCTGCAAACGCCTGTGCCTACGTGGTTTCCCGTTCTGATTCTCGGGCGGGATATAATCATCGTAATCGGCGCTTATCTGATAAATGAGTATTTCGGGCCGCTTCGGGCGCGTCCGCAAATTAGCGGAAAAGTGACGACGCTGCTGCAAATGGTTTTAATCGTAGCCGTGTTGCTCGAACTTCCGCAGCGGTTTATTTATGGCACTCTGTACTTCACGCTGTGTGTCGCGGTTTTGTCCTTCGCGGACTACCTGCGCGCCGGCATCAAACAGGTTGGAAACGAGGACCGGACATAATGGCGCGATCGTCCAAACTTCCATTGGTGGCCATTTGCGGCCGGCCCAACGTGGGAAAATCCACGCTATACAATCGAATCGTCGGGCGGCATTCCGCCATCGTGCACGATGAAGCCGGCGTTACGCGAGACCGCGCCTATGGCACGGCCGATTGGGACGGCCGCAGGTTTCGCGTGGTGGATACCGGGGGCATCGTCGATGACATCACAGACCCGGTTACACACAAGATGCAAGACCAGGTGAAGGCCGCGCTCGATGAGGCGCAAGTTATCGTTTTCGTGATAGACGGTCAGCACGAGCTCACGAAAGGCGATTTCGAAATACGCGACGACCTGTTCCGGTACAGCAAGCCCATCGTCATCGCGGCGAACAAACTCGACAACCCGAAGTTGCGGGAGAACCGCACGGAATTTTACGTGCTCGGCCTGGGCGATCCCATTGCGGTGTCATCAGGTCATGGAATCGGCATCGAAGAACTGGTGAATGCCATTACTGCGCATCTCCCGAAGACTACTCCCGAGGAGCCAGTTGAAGAGCGCCAAATCACGCGCGTCGCAATTGTCGGTAAACCAAACGTCGGCAAGTCGTCGTATGTAAACGCCATTTTGAACGAAGAGCGCAGTATCGTGGACAACGTCCCTGGCACGACGCGCGACGCCATCGACATCGAGTTCAAGTGGAAAGAAAAGGATTATCTGTTAATCGACACCGCCGGTCTTCGAAAAAAGGCGGGCATTCACAAGGACATCGAACGGTTTAGCGTGGCGCGTTCGCTACGCGCGGTCCGGCGCGCGGACGTATGTCTTGTCCTGATCGACGCCAAGGAAGGCATCTCGGAACAGGACAAACGCATCGTCAATTATATCGTTGAACAGGGTGCGGCGATGATCCTCGTTTGGACCAAGTGGGATTTGATCGAGGACAAGGAGAAGCGCTTCAAGGCGCTATCGCAGGAGATCGAATTCAAGGCGCCGTTCCTCAAACACGTGCCGTCAGTGACTATCTCGAATTTGGATCGACAGCGCATTTTCACGGTATTCGAGTATATCGACCGCGTCGCGGCGGATGCCGTAAAACGCATCCCCACGCACGAACTCAACGTGTTTGTCGAAAAAATTCGCGCGCAGCAGGCTCCCGCGTTGTACCACGGAAAGCTCGCGCGCATTAAGTACGCCACCCAAGCGAGTGTAAAACCCACGACCTTCGTGTTGTTCGTCAACAAGAAAGAATTCTTTCACTTCAGTTACCTGCGCTTTATCGAAAACCAGCTTCGCGAAAAGTATGGGTTCGAGGGTGTGCCGATTACGCTCGAACTCCGGGAGGGGGAACGGAAGGAATCGTCAGAATGAACGGAATTTTGGATTTTAGATTCTGGATTTTGGATTACCCGCAAGGTTTAGATTCTGGATTTTGGATTTTGGATTTTAGATTGAACGCGCCTACGCTGCGACGACGCCGCTTCCCTCGCCATTCCGATAAATCCCGACAGACATTCCGGGCACTTTCCCAAGCGTCGTCCCGATCAGGTAACGAGGAATCTGGACAACCAGGCGCTTCATTTATCGCACGTAATCTCCACCCGACCCTCTTCAATCCAAAATCCAAAATCCAAAATCCAAAATCCCTACAATGTTTCCCACGCTAATCGCCATCATCACCTCCTACCTCCTCGGCTCGGTCCCCACCGGCCTATGGCTCGGTCTTGCCCTGCGCGGAACCGATATCCGCCAACACGGAAGTAAAAATATCGGCGCCACCAATACAATGCGCGTGCTGGGAAAAGGTCTTGGCGCCATTGCGCTGCTCGGCGACGCGCTTAAAGGATTCATACCCGTACTGTTCATTTCCCGGCTGAGCGACTGGCCGTATGCGCCGCTGGCTTGCGGCATCGCGGCGATACTGGGCCACCTCGCGTCGGTATTTATCCGGTTTCACGGCGGGAAAGGTGTGGCCACGAGCCTTGGCGTCTTCCTCGCGCTGTGTCCGCTGCCAACACTTATTGCTGCATTGGCATTCGGAGTCGCCGTATTCGCTACGCGCATGGTCAGCGTGGGTTCGATTGCCGGCGCGCTCGCGATGACTGCCAGTGTTTACGCGCTTCCCCATTCGCTCGCAACCGCGCCCACGCATCTGCTGCCGGCGGATTGCTCGCTGCGGATTGTCGTCACGATTGTGGCGGTATTGGTTATTTTCAAACACCGGTCCAATGTTCAGCGCATTCTAAAAGGTGAGGAGAGCCGGTTAGGATCGAAACCCTCGGAGTAATTACACGCCGAACCGCCGAAGCAGCCTCTCGAAGTGCACCACATGGAGCCGGGCCCATCCGTCAATTCCGATTTCACCGAATATCGGATGGCGCGACGAAACAAGATCGCCGGTATGTACTCGATCCAGATACGTTTCGAGCAGGGCATGCAGCGTTTCCAGATCGACGTGGTTCGGCTGCGCGCCGGCCGGTACAGGGCAAAGCATTTCAGCGGCGCGAGGCAAGGGAATGAATCCGTGGAGCACCAATGGCCGCAGGATACTCCGCGAAAACCAAGTCGAGGCATCCGGGCCAATCAAGGCACTGCCCATCGCCATGCGAATGCACCCCGCGAGCCGGTCCAGCATTTCGTTGCGGGTCATGATTCCCGATACGGCTCTCGCGTCCGGTTTTACACGGCCCGCCCTGGCAATTACCTCGCTGACATAGTCGTGGTCAAACGCGCGCATAAGCCATCATACAGAAAGGGCGCAAGGCCTCGAGTCGCGCGCCGGTAGCCCTATGCCGTTCCCTTTTTTTTTCTGCCGAATATCGCGGCGGCGGCGAACACGACAGCGCACACGCCTATGATCTCATATACGAGGTATTGGACATGCGGCCTCCATACCTCGTGCTGCCCTTCCTGGTCGCCTTCAGTAATGAGGGGGCGTTCGGTCCACCACAGGTGCCAGCCCTTGAATTCGGGCGCGCGGCCGCCTTTTGAATACGGCACGTATTGCCACGGCGGCACCGCCGACACAGCGAGTATGCCCAGCACGAGCACAATGATGACCCACTTTGGAATTTCCTGATTCATGAATGTCCTTTTGCATCTTCGTCCGCATGGAACTCCGTGCGCGGTGCTATTCGTAGCGCAACGCTTCGACGGGATCGACGCTGGCCGCTTTCCATGCGGGGTATGCGCCGAAGAATATCCCCACCGTCGCGCTGAATGCAAAAGCAACTACGATCGACCACGTCGATGCCTGAATGGGAAAACTTGGATAGAACTGGCGCATGGACCATGTGCCAAGGTACGCCAACAGTATGCCGGCAACCCCGCCGATGCAACTGAGCGTAATTGCCTCGATGGCAAATTGAAGCCCGATGTCACGGCGGGTGGCGCCCACGGATTTGCGGATGCCAACTTCCCGTGTCCGTTCGCGAACCGACACCAGCATGATGTTCATGATTCCGATTCCCCCAACGAGAAGTGAAATCGACGCAATACCCGATAGCATGACTTTCAATGCCACGAATATTTTGTCGAGGGTTGCCAGCATCGAGGTTTGATCCAGGATTGTGAAGTCCTCGGTATAATCATGCGCCGCAGTCAGGATTGTGCGAATTGATTCCGTGGCATTTTCGACCACTATAGGGCTCGTAGCCTGCACTACGATCTGGTACAGCTCGTCTTCGCCTCCGTAAAACATTTGCTGGCCACTGAGCAGCGGAATGAAAACAATGTCATCGGCATTGATCCCCAATGTCATGCCTTTGTGCTCCATGACGCCGATCACCAAATGCTTGCTCCGGTTAATCGACACACGTTCACCCAGCGGATTCTCCGAACCAAACAATTCTTCCTTCAACCCCGCGCCCAGGACACAAACTTTATTGTTCTTTTCAATGTCCTTCTGATCTAGAAACCGCCCGGTATCGACATGGACGTCGCGAATGCGTTCGAGCGCGGGCGTCACGGCGAGAATCATCGTATTGCGTTCACGGTCTCGAAATTTTACTGCGCCTGCCCCCAGCACTTCCGGGGACACCTCCTTGATGCCGACCGCGCGGCGCTCGATTTCTTTTGCATTCTCGTAGGAAAGCTTGCGAAAACTGCCGGCGATGATGGGCATCATGCCTGAGGTTTCCTGTTTGCCGGGCGTGATGATGAGGAGATTGGTGCCCATGTTTGCGAATTGCTGCGCAACATAGGCCTGCGCTCCTTCTCCAAGGGCGACGAGCAGAATCACGGCAAGTACGCCGATTGTCACGCCGATCATCGTCAGGAAGGACCGTACTTTGTTCTGGGCCACCGAATCGAGGGCGACGCGAAAGTATTCAAACCACGTCATTGATTAAATAACCCTTTGTTTACCGCAATTAGACCAGCCAGTATACCATGCGGTGACGGGACATACGGACGGGTGGCCTTGAGCTAACTGGGCATTGGGTTTGTGGGTACATTGGTTGAAAAAATAGTGTTGACATTCGGCACGCCGATCCGTATACTCTATCAAATCGATGGAATAACCGAAGATGCTCACTCGAAAAGCAAAGTACGCGCTCAAAGCTTTGCTCGTCCTGGCCAAACGGAATACCGATGAACCCGTAATGATCGGCGAACTGGCGAAGGTTGCGGGCATTCCCAAGAAGTTCCTGGAGCTCATTCTCCTTGAGCTTCGGAACCAGGGAATACTGCAAAGCCGGCGTGGAAAGTCGGGTGGTTACTTATTGAACATTGCCGCCAACAAAATCTCTCTTGGAGAGGTGGTGCGGCTGATTGACGGGCCTCTTGCCCCGGTAGCGTGTTTGAGCAAGACGGCGTACCGCCGGTGTGACGACTGTGTCGAGGAAGGCACTTGTGGTGTGCGACTGGCATTACGCGAGGCGTACAACGCCAGTTGGGAAATAATGCAAAGGACATCGATTGCGGATGTCCTCGTAATGATGGAGAAGACAGATGATGAATCCGGTCATGGTGCGATGTTTTACATTTAACTTCGATGAAGAAACGTCCCCTTTTTTTGCTTGTTATTACTACTAATCCAGTAGAGATTGAGAGGTATAAATGCCGAACGAACCTGCCGGTCTTGCCACTCGCGTCGAAAACGGTAAGCCCCAAAACGAAATTGATGACCTGATTCTACAGACGGTCCGCGGTATTCGCTACGGATCAGTCGAAATCGTGATTCATAACGCGCAGGTGGTCCAGATCGAACGTCGCGAGAAGCTCCGGTTTACGGCGCAATAACGATCCGCAGACTACCGGAAGGAGGGATGAAGGACCGTAAATATCCAATCCGGCGTCGCACGAAATCCTAAACGAAAGTGGAACACCACATAGGAGCAAACCAGACAACTGGACGCTCGAAATCTTCAGGAGAGAGAGATGAAGAGTATCCAGTTGATACGACTGATTATCTTGCTAGCCATCCTCGGTGTGCCGGCCTTTGGCCAGCAAGCGCCGGAAAAGGCAACGGCAAGTGAAGTGGCGGAGCTGAAACAACAGCTCGAAGCGCTTCAACAGGCAGTTACCCGAATCTCGGAGGGCCAGGCAAGCGGCTCGTCGGAGGAAGTTGCTGCATTGAAAACCGCACTTGAAGCGCTTGATCAAAAAATCAAAGTGCTTGAGCGTGAGAAAGAGATTGAGAAGGAAGCCGCGGCCGAGAAGGCAAAAACTGCGCCCGTTATCACGGCTAATGCCAAAGACGGGTTTAGCTTCAAATCCGGGGACGGCGCGTTTTCGCTGAAACTTGGGGGTTGGGTCGCCTACGACATTGGCTTCTTCGACCAGGACCAGGAGTTGGAGGATTCCGTTGGAGACGAACAGGACGGAACAGGATTCCGCAGCACTCGTCTGCGTTTGTCCGGAACGTTGTTCAACAACATTTACTACCAGACTGAGTACGAATTTGCTGGAGAAAATGGGCAGGACACACCGGCGTTCTTCGACACGTATGTTGCGCTGAAGGACGTTCCATACGGCGGTAATCGCAAGGGCGAACTGCGGCTTGGCCATTTCCGCGAGCCATTCAGTTTGGAAGAGCTCACGTCACAGCCTGCGCGCACATTCCAGGAAAGATCGCTTGCGAGTGCTTTCTATCCAAGCCGAAACGCGGGAATTCAGTGGAGTGATTCCGTGATTGGCGAGGAGAAAAAAGAGCGGCTGTACTACGCACTCGGCATATTCAAAACGACCGACAATTGGCCGAGCAGCAACGACAGCGACGAAGACCAGGGGTACAACATCACCGCGCGCGTGGCGGGATTGCCGTTTTACACCCGAAACGGCGAACGGCTGTTGCATATCGGTGCAGGGTACAGCCGCCGCAATCCGGACGGTGCTGTCGTTGGTTGGTCGGCACGCCCCGAAGCCCGGCTCTCCCTATTCCGGTATGCCGACACCGAAAAATTCGCAAATTACCGTTTGCGGGACGCGCGTGCCGACGACATTGACCTGTTCAACGTCGAACTGGCGTCGGTGATTGGACCGTTCATGGCGCAGGGCGAGTACACCAAAGCGGACGTTGAAACGACATTCGACGGTTCACGGTCGTTCGACGGGTATTACGGACAGTTGAGCTATCTGCTGACGGGCGAACACCGGACGTTCCGGCACGACACGGCAACCTTCGACAAGATTACTCCCAAGCGCAATTTCGGATGGGGGAAAACAGATGGCTGGGGCGCGTGGGAAGTAGCGCTGCGGTATGCCGACGCCGATCTGACCGACGGTGGTGTGCGCGGGGGTGAACACAGCAGTTTGACCGCTGGTTTGCGCTGGTATCTGAACCCGAATACGCACGTCACGTTGAATTACATCATCAACGACGTTGAGCACGACCTATATGAAGGCGAGTACGAATCACTCCAACTGCGGACGCAGGTGGCGTTCTAAAGACTGAAAACGGTCAGGCGTCATGGGTGGCGCCCTGAAAAATCACAATCAAAAAGGAACTCGAATCATGAAACACACACGCACGATCAGCAAACATCACCGGCCCGCGATGGCGCTGTCGCTTTTACAGCTTCAGCAGGTCATCACGACGTTCGGCACATTCGCCACAGGCGTCAGCGTATTGACGGGCGGTCTGGGCGCAGCCTTTGGGGCCTACACAACAGGTCTCGAGCGCGCGGTCAACATATACGAAGACAAGAAGGGCGAACAGCCGCCTGTGGCATAAGCAGATTCATCTCTTGCGTTCCCTCCCGTGGAGGCGGCGCATTGCACTGTTTGCGATGCGCCGCCTTCATTAAATGAAAATAAAAGGTGCACCATGAAATTTATGATTGCGGTATTGGCTACGGCGGTATTTGCGACAAGTGCTTCCGCGCAAAAAGCCGTCGAACTTTTGAATGTCTCCTACGATCCGACCCGCGAACTCTATGAACAATACAACGCTGCGTTCGCGGCGCACTGGAAGGCCGAGAAGGGCCAGGAAGTCACGGTCAACCAGTCGCACGGCGGCGCGGGCAAACAGGCGCGAGCCGTCATTGACGGTCTGGAAGCCGACGTCGTAACGTTGGCGCTTGCGTATGACATTGATGCGATCGCGCAAAAGACCCAGCGAATCCCCGCGGATTGGCAGACGAAACTGCCGGACAATAGCACCCCCTACTATTCGACCGTAGTGTTCCTCGTCCGCAAGGGCAATCCCAAAGGTGTCAAAGACTGGGACGATCTCGCGAAAGCAGGTATTTCGGTGATCACTCCCAACCCGAAAACGTCCGGCGGCGCGCGCTGGAACTACCTTGCCGCGTGGGCCTATGCCGCGGACACGCTGGGCAACGACGACGCCAAAATCCGCGACTTCATCACACGGCTCTACAAAAACGTGCCCGTGCTGGACTCGGGTGCGCGCGGCTCGACGACAACATTTGTTCAGCGCGAGATCGGCGACGCATACATCTCGTGGGAGAACGAAGCGCACCTTGCGTTGCGTGAATTCGGCGCGGACAAGTTCGACATTGTATATCCACCGGCAAGCATTCTCGCCGAGCCTCCCGTGACCGTTGTCGAGCGCGTCGCGAAAAAGCACGGAACGCTGGAAGTTGCAACCGCGTACCTCGAATACCTGTACTCGCCGGAGGCGCAGGAGATCATCGCAAAAAACTTCTACCGTCCCCGGAATGAAGAAGTTGCGAACAAGTACGCAACGCAGTTTCCGGCGATTACCCTCTTCACGATTGACGAAAAATTCGGTGGCTGGGCCGCGGCGCAGAAGGCGCACTTCGATGATGGCGGCACCTTCGACCAGATTTACTTGCCGAAATAAGGCGCATTCATGCCCATCTTGAATAAACGCCACAGTGTTCTGCCGGGATTCGGAATCGCCGCCGGCTACACCGTGCTGTACTTGAGCCTGATTGTGCTCATGCCGCTCGCCGCGATGGCGTTGCGCGCGGCGACGATGTCGCCCGGAGATATCTGGGCGCTCATCACCGACGCGCGCGTCATTGCGGCGTGCAAACTGAGCTTTGGGGCGTCATTCGCCGCCGCGCTCGTCAATATTGTGTTCGGTTTGCTTGTGGCATGGGTGCTGGTCCGTTACTCATTCCCTGGCAAACATATCGTAGACGCTCTTGTCGATCTGCCGTTTGCACTGCCCACGGCTGTAGCTGGCATCGCCTTGACTACGCTCTACGCCCCGAATGGATGGCTGGGAAAACTGCTCGCGCCGATTGGCATCAAGGTCGCCTACACGCCGCTCGGCATTATTGTTGCCTTGACATTTATCGGCCTGCCGTTCGTTGTGCGGACCGTGCAGCCTGTACTGGAAGACCTGGACCGTGAAATTGAAGAAGCGGCGATGAGCCTCGGCGCAACGCGCCTGCAAACGTTTCTGCGCGTGCTGTTGCCCTCTGTTTTGCCGGCGCTGCTCGCGGGATTCGCAATGGCATTTGCGCGGGCGGTTGGCGAATACGGCTCCGTCGTGTTCATCTCCGGCAACATGCCCATGAAGACGGAAATTCTCCCGCTACTGATCATGACCAAACTTGAACAGTTCGACTACGCGGGGGCAACGGTAATTGGAGTCCTGATGCTGGTGATTTCGTTCGTCCTGTTGTTCATTGTCAATCTGCTCCAGCGGTGGAGCGGCAACCGTGCAACTTCGCACTAAGGAGCGAACAGCATGTCACACACCGTGCGCGAAACAGCTATCGTCCGTTGGACGCTGATCATACTGGCGCTTCTATTCATGATCCTGTTCCTGGTTTTACCTCTTGCGCTTGTTTTCGTGCAGGCGCTTGAAAAAGGCGTGACCGCTTATTGGAAAGCGCTCGCCGACCCTGATGCGGTTTCCGCGATCAAGCTCACGGTCATCGCGGCAGCGATTGCCGTGCCCGCGAACCTCGTGTTCGGAATCGCAGCGTCGTGGGCAATCGCCAAGTTCCATTTTCGGGGCAAAAACGTCCTGCTCACTTTGATTGACGTTCCGTTCAGCGTGTCGCCCGTGATCTCTGGACTCATCTATGTACTTCTTTTCGGGTTGCAGGGCTGGCTCGGACCTTGGCTCTACGAGCACGACATCCAGATCGTGTTCGCGGTGCCGGGCATTGTTCTGGCAACAATTTTCGTCACGTTTCCGTTTGTCGCGCGGGAGTTGATTCCGCTGATGGAACAGCAGGGGACGGAAGAAGAAGAAGCGGCCATCCTGCTTGGCGCGTCCGGCATCAAGACGTTTCTGCGGGTGACGATTCCCAACATAAAGTGGGGCTTGTTGTATGGAGTCATCCTGTGCAACGCCCGCGCCATGGGTGAATTCGGCGCAGTGTCGGTCGTTTCGGGTCACGTTCGCGGCCAGACAAACACCGTTCCCCTGCACGTCGAAATACTCTACAACGAATACAACTTCGTGGCGGCGTTTGCCGTGGCATCGATTCTCGCGTTCCTCGCGCTGGTAACGCTCATGCTGAAGAGTTTCGTTGAATGGAACACCCTGCGCGTCCAGAAAAAACCTGACCAAATAAATACGGAAGGACTAACGGCATGAGTATCACGGTACGAAACATTACGAAAAGTTTCGGCAATTTTATAGCGTTGCATGATGTCTCGCTCGACATACCGTCCGACGGGTTGATGGCGCTGCTAGGCCCATCTGGTTCGGGCAAGACGACGCTATTGCGGATTATCGCGGGACTCGATGTGCCGGCCTGCGGCACAATCGAGATTAACGGCGAAGATATTTCGGCGCGCTCGGCGCGTGATCGCAATGTCGGATTTGTGTTTCAGCATTACGCCTTGTTCAAGCACATGACCGTGTTCGAGAACGTCGCGTTCGGATTGCGCGTGCGCCCGCGGCACACCCGGCCCGCCAAATCCGAAATTTCCGATCGGGTCATGGCGCTTCTGAAACTCGTCCAGCTTGAGCACATGGCGCACCGCTATCCAACCCAGCTTTCGGGCGGGCAACGCCAGCGCGTGGCGCTTTCCCGCGCATTGGCCGTCGAACCCAAGGTGTTATTGCTGGACGAACCGTTTGGCGCATTGGACGCGAAAGTGCGCAAAGAGCTTCGGCGGTGGTTGCGGCGCCTGCACGACGAACTTCATGTCACCAGCGTTTTCGTGACGCACGATCAGGAAGAAGCGCTTGAGGTCGCCGACGAAATCGTCGTGATGAGTCAGGGTCGTATCGAGCAGGTCGGCACGCCGGAAGACGTTTATCATCACCCTGCGACGCCATTCGTATATCAATTCCTTGGGGACGTGAACCTTTTTCACGTGCGCATCGAAGACGGCAATGTAGTCGTTGCGGGAAGTGCCGAAGCCGCCGAAAATGACCAGAGCAATGACGAAAAGGCTTCGTATGGGTATGTTCGTCCGCATGGGTTAGATATCGCGCGGGAGTCCTTCGGACCCGGCGATATTTCCGCGAAGATCGTCCACATTAATGCAGCCGGCCCAGTCGTGAAACTCGAACTTGCTGGCGATGGGGGTGGCCTGTTCCATGTATCGATTACACAAGAACAATTCCGCGACCTCAAACTTGTGCGGAACGATTCAGTATATGTAAAACCGCGTGATGTGCGGGTATTCGAGCCTGAATACATGATTTGATCCGCGAAGAAATCCATGAACTTCCATACTTCCGCGTCATAGCTTCGCTGATAAATGAATCAGTAGGCGGTACAGACGCATCGTGAGGGCCGAATCGCCCCGCACAACCTTTTGACTTGTCGGCGCGAGGCTCCGTATCATTCGCGCTTCACGGCGCGCATCTGTCTGCGCAGGCATGTTCGCCGCTGTTCTTCTTTTGTTCCATGACAAACGCGGACGGACCGCGAGCAGACGGATGGGCATGGGTCGGATTATCGCGATAGCAAATCAAAAGGGCGGCGTTGGAAAAACAACGACTGCCGTGAATCTTGCTGCCGCGCTTGCGATCGAGGGACGGAAGACGCTGCTGATCGATCTTGATCCGCAGGGCAATGCGACCAGCGGCCTTGGCGTGAACAAAAATGACGTTCCCTATACGCTGTACGATGCGCTTTCGGAACAAGTTCCATTGTCCGAAACGGTCCGGCCCACGGATATTGCGAATCTCTTTTTGGTTCCGTCGAACCGCCAACTCGTGGGCGCGGAGATCGAATTTGTTTCGATTGACGAGCGCGAGTACCGATTGAAGCAATGCCTCGAATCCGTTGTGGATTCCTATGATTTCGTGATCATCGATTGTCCGCCGTCGTTAAGTCTGCTCACCGTGAACGGATTGGTGGCGGCGGGCGGCGTCATCGTGCCGCTTCAATGCGAATACTATGCGCTAGAGGGGCTCAGCGAATTGCTTCAAACCATCAAGCTTGTACGGGACAATCTGAACCCGGCGTTGGTTGTTGATGGCGTTCTCCTGACGATGTATTCACATACGAACTTGTCGAAGCAGGTCGTGGAAGATGTGCGATCACATTTGGAGAAGCGCGTATTTCAGACGATCGTTCCCCGGAACGTCACGTTGAGCGAAGCGCCGAGTTTCGGCAAGCCGGCGGTGATGTACGACGACAAGTCGGCCGGAGCGCAAGCGTACACTGCATTGGCGAAAGAGGTGCTGGCGCGTGTCTAAATTTAAGAAAGGCGGTTTGGGCAGGGGCTTGGACGCGCTGATCCCCGGAAAGCATGCGGCGGATGAAACCATCGAACCAACTGTAGCTGCGCTCCCTCCCACTTCACCAACCGATGCAGGGGACCGTGTGCTGGAACTCGATCCGCACATTATCAAACCAAACCCCAAACAACCGCGCACCGCATTCGCCGAAGAACCGCTTCGCGAGCTTGCGGATTCGATCGCGCGCGATGGGGTGATGGAACCCGTCATTGTTCGCGTCGTGAACGGTGAATACCAGTTGGTGAGCGGTGAACGGCGCGTGCGCGCCAGCATGCTCGCGGGCGTCGCAAGTGTGCCGGCCATAGTCCGTAGCATCGCGGACACCGACATGCTCAAATTCGGGTTGATCGAAAACATCCAGCGCGAAGACCTGAACGCCATCGAGTTGGCGCGGGCATACGAATTGTTAATGCGCGAGTTTGGGTGGACCCAGGAGCAATGCGCGGAGCAGGTAGGAAAAAAGCGCGCAACGATCACAAACACGTTGCGGCTGTTGAATCTCGCGCAGGACGTTCAAGATGCGGTCGTGAGCGGCGCGATAACGATGGGCCACGCCCGCGCACTGCTTGCACTTCCGGGGGCGAAAGAACAGAGCGCGGTTTGCAAGGCTATCGTCGATCAGGGACTGTCCGTGCGGCAGGTCGAGCGTATGACGTCAGTTTCCGTGCCCACGCCAAAGAAGGCAAAACACGTCGCGGCAAAGAACCCGAATATCGCATCCATAGAGGATGAACTTCGGCGAAGCCTCGGTACGCGGGTGAGCGTTGCACCAACGGGCAACGATTTGAAAAAGGGGAAGATTATCATTGAGTACTACACCCTTGATGATTTCGACCGCATATTGGACCGGCTGCGTGAGAGTCCATAACAATGAGACTGCTGTCGAAAACCCTATGGGGAAGCATGTATGACGACGCTTGAAGATGTAGCGCGCGCCGCGATTCGGCGTGATGCTTTGGCGCTACGAGCTCACGCAATCGATTACGTCCGCTCCGTGGCCGATTACACGACTGTGTCGATGCCCAATCTCACGGATCGACGGGAAATCGCTTGTACCGCCGCATTGGTGGAGTTGTTTGCGGCGCGCGCCGGGCAATCGCCTCCGGTATGGACCGCGGAAGTAGTCCCGATTTCTGAACCATTCTATTTATTGGAATCTGCGCAGACACTTCGCCGGCTTCGGCGTTTATGTGAAGATGAGTCGCCAGAACCGCTACGGAAACGAAATTTCTTCGCTCCACCAAATTTTCTGGAATCTGCATGAATTGCCTTGCTATGGGAAAGCCCGCTAACGAATGATTGACATCAAGTATTTGCGAGAGAACCTGGAAACATTGCGCGAAGCGCTTGCGCAACGAAACGCATCGATCGATCTGGACGCTGTCGTGCAGATCGACGCCACGCGGCGCGGCGTGCAGCACGAGATGGAGCAGTTGCGCGCCGAACAAAATCGCGCCAGCGAAGAGATTGCGCGTCTCAAACGCGACAAGCAGGACGCTTCACCGCAATTGGAGGCGATGAAATCGGTCAGCGCGCGCATCAAGGAACTTGACGATGCGGTGCGCACGGCGGATGCGGAGCTTGAGGATCGTCTGCTCCTAATTCCGAATCCTCCGGACGCAAGTGTGCCGGTTGGCAAGGACGAAACGGACAATCGCGAAGAACGCACATGGGGCGAACCGCGCACGTTCGATTTTGAACCGAGGGACCACGTCGATCTCGGTGCAACGCTTGGCATTCTCGACTTTGAGCGCGCTGCGAAGATCGCGGGGTCGCGGTTCTGTTTGTCGCGCGGAGCAGGCGCGCGCATCGAACGCGCGCTCATTAATTTCTTTCTCGACATCCACACGCGTGAACACGGTTACGAAGAAGTGCTGCCGCCGTTTATGGCAAACAGCGACAGTTTACGCGGCACGGGGAATTTGCCCAAGTTTAAAGACGATCTATTTGCAATTGCCAACGAAGGCAAGGACCTTTTCCTGATTCCCACCGCGGAGGTCCCCGTGACGAATATCTTTCGCGATGAAATTTTGCGCGAAGACGAACTACCCATAAAATTTGCGGCGTATTCGCCGTGTTTCCGGAGCGAGGCAGGCTCCTACGGAAAAGATACGCGCGGAATGATCCGGCAGCATCAGTTCAATAAGGTGGAATTGGTGAAGTTCACCACGCCCGAATCTTCGTTCGAGGAGCTTGAGAATCTGACGCGTGACGCGGAGCGCATACTGCAACGCTTGGAACTGCCCTACCGCGTCATGACCTTATGCACGGGTGACATTGCGTTTGCCGCGGCGAAAACCTATGACATCGAAGTTTGGTTGCCAGGGCAGAATGCGTACCGTGAAATTAGCTCGTGTTCCAACTACAGCGATTTCCAGGCGCGCCGTGCAAACATCCGGTTCCGGCGCGGCAAGAAGCCGGAGTTCGTCCATACGATCAACGGTTCCGGGCTTGCGGTTGGGCGGACGGTCGTCGCAGTGCTCGAAAATTACCAGCAGGCGGACGGATCAGTGACTATTCCGCAGGCATTGCGGCCTTACATGGACGGAGCAGAGCGTATCGCGCCGCGCACATGAATGCGAACTATGCAGCGGCGTCGGAGGCTTTGCGCAACGCAACGTGCGCGGTCGCGTTGACCGGCGCGGGCATTTCCGCGGAAAGCGGAATTCCGACTTTTCGCGGGGATAGCGGAATATGGGAGAAGTATCCGCCGGACGACTACGCAACAATTGAGGCATACCTCCGGGAACCCGAAAAGGTGTGGCGGTTCTGGTGTGAGTTGTCGCGACTGGTGCGGGGGTGCTTGCCAAACGCCGGGCATTTCGCGCTGGCGGCGATGGAGGCACAAGGCAAGTTGCGTGGCGTCATCACGCAGAACGTGGACAACATGCATCAGGCCGCGGGCAGCAGACACGTGATCGAGTTTCATGGCAATGCGCATCGTCTCGTATGTATGGAATGCCAGGAGTCGCAACCCCTGGATATTTCCAACATGGGCGATAATGCGCCGCGGTGCGCGCGCTGCGCGACGCTGATGAAGCCGGACGTGGTCATGTTTGGGGAGGATATACCGGCCAAGGCATTGTCCCGTGCACGGGCCATGGCGGAACAGTGCGATGTGATGCTCGTCATCGGCACGTCGGCGCGTGTGTATCCGGCTGCGCAACTGCCGCAAACCGCGAAGTCGAATGGAGCAACGCTCATCGAAGTCAATACGGAAGTAACGGATTTTACATCGGTAATGACGGACATATTCGTTAAAGGACCGGCGGGCGAAGTGCTCCCGCGGTTGGCAAGTGCGCTGCAATAGCGATGGCAATGAAAACCAAACAGACACAGGTAAGCGAGGAAAGATGAAAAGTATTTTAGTTTCGAAATTTGGCGGTCCGGAAGTATTGACAGTGGAGGACGTACCTGTTCCTAAACCTTCGGCAGGCGAGGTGCTGGTCAAAGTTTCTGCCTGCGGCATGAATTATGCCGACATCATGCAGCGGGAAGGGCTCTATCCGAACGGCCCGAAGCCGCCATTCGGCGCGGGATTCGAGGTCTCCGGGATTGTTGAATCCGTTGGGGACGGCGTTACCGGGCTAAAGCAGGGCGACGCGGTCATGGGTTTTTGCGAGAATGGCTATAGCGAATACATAGTGTCGGATGCGAACCGCATGATGCCAGTTCCGAAGGGTCTGGACATCAAGCAGGCCTCCGCGATCCCGTGCCAATACCTAACCGCGTATCACGCGCTCAGGACACTTGGAGATTTGACGGAAGGGCAGACGGTGTTACTGCAGGCCGCGGCGGGAGGACTCGGCACGGTTATGGTGCAAATCGCGCGAAACATCGGCGCTACTGTGATTGGCACGTGCAGCACGGATGAAAAATGCGAGTTGATCGCGGGTCTGGGATGCCACCATCCAATTAACTATGCGAAGCGGGATTTCTTGCAGGAAGTGAAGCGCATCACGGGAAATAAAGGTTGCGAACTCGTCGTAGAAACGGTCGGTGGTGACGTGTTCGACAAGAGCATGAAATGCATAAAACCGCGCGGCCGGCTGATTACGCTCGGCGTCGCAAGCAGGCAACCCGCGACGGTAAACGCGATTAATTTATTGGCAAACAACTTGACCGTTTCGGGTTTTCACCTCATGGCGTATATGACGGACACCGAGGCGATGAAGAATGCGATGCGCGATCTGTATACATGGTTGGGTGATGGTACGCTGCGCATCATTGTTAAGCATGAGTTTCCATTGGAACAGGCAACTGAAGCGCAGCAGTTCATCTCGGACCGGAAAAGTGTGGGCAAGGTTGTATTGATCCCTTGAGATGGCCGCAGCTCCCACGGCGAAAACGTACCTGGAAGTTTGGAAACCACTAATTCGGCCGCAGATTCGCGGGATTACGCTGGAACTCGGTCATCTTTGCCGCGATTTCCGGGTGATTGTCTTGGAACCGCATCATGTCGAACATACCGGCGTCCGGGTTCGCCTGAAGATAGTCCCGCAGAATGCTGGCCTCGGCGATCTCAGCTTCGGTGAGCGCGCCATCCTTCAGATGGTCGTGGAAAAGCGCGGCGCCGGTCATCGCGGCAAGACCGTTGACTTGCGGATAATCAATTTCCGCGACGAGATCGTCGTACACGGCAAGTTGGTCTTTGGTGAGGTTCTTGTTTTCCTGCGCCTTTTCGTACACGTCCTTGATGACCGCGAGCGCGCTCGGCCGCAATAACGATGGAATGGCGAATGAAAGGCCGACCACGGCGCCAACCAGTACGACAACAATCACACCGCAGCCTATACCACATCCCGCGAGAATAACCTTGCTTTGACCCATTCTAGGGCGTGGTGGTGGTGGTGGCGGTACTGGGGGTAATTCTTGCGACACGCGCGCGGCTCCTTGTTGAGGTTCAAGTTGAACACCGCATTTTACGCGGGGAGCCGTCGCGTGACAACCTGTCAATTTGCGCCCATCATCGTATCGCACTAGAATCCAGCGAATGCGTGATCAACTCTACGAAGATGTTTGCCGGCTGGCCTTACCTCACGGCCGAATGGTGGGGACGCGCGGCCATTCGGAGGCGCGGGCGTACTTGTTGCAGCGCATTCACGCACTGGCGCTCGAACCGTATGCACGCGGCGCCTACGAATTTCCGTATTCAGTGGGTGAGGTAAAACTGACGAACGTGTTGGCGCGGCTTCCCGGCGCGCGCCGCAGCCTGCCTCCGTTACTGATCGCGGCGCATTACGATACGTGCGGGCCAATGCCGGGCGCGGACGACAACGCCTCGGCGATTGCAATTGCGCTCGGCATGGTCGAGCCACTCCGTATCCGCGAACTGCACCGCGATATTATTTTCGCGTTTTTTGATGGCGAGGAGCCTCCTCATTTTCTGACCGATTCAATGGGATCGACCTATTATTACGAGCACCAGCGGGACGAGCCGATACACGCGGCCGTTGTGCTCGATCTGTTGGGTCATGACGTGCCGCTTCCGGGACTTGAGAACCTGTTGTTTGTACTCGGAATGGAAAGCGACGAGGATTTCGCGACCGTCATCGAACGGACGGAACCCGATGATGCATTGCGGATAGTGGCGGTGCCCAACGCGTTCATCGGCGACATGAGCGACCAGCACGTGTTCCGGTTGCACCAGCGGCCGTACCTGTTTTTCACGTGCGGACAGTGGGAGCACTTTCATCTGCCCTCTGATACTCCAGACAAGCTGAACTATGAAAAAATGGAGCACATGGCGCGATATCTCGTTGAAGTGATAGCGGCGGTGTGCGCGGAACCATTGGCGGGGCCGTTCGAGGGGTATGACAGCGAGCAGCGGGAGCTTGCGCTCATGCGCAAGCACGCGGGCCAGCTTGCCAAACAACTGGACATGGCGTTAACGGGGCGGGAGTCGATGGAGCAGTTTGTGCAAACGCTTGTTGCGCGCTACGGCCTGCTCACTGATCGTTAGGTGAACCAGATCGATCAATCGTGCTTGGGATCACCCGCGGGGTTGGCCGAGCCATCCAAGGCCCCGCCCAACCAACCCTTCTTCCAAAAATATACCAGTTGACCGATAAAAATAGCAGCCATCACGCCAAGGGCAAGAGGATACCCACCGTACCATCCAAGTTCGGGCATATAGGTGAAATTCATGCCGTAGATGCTGGCAACGAACGTCATCGGCATAAAGATTGTAGAGACTACGGTCAACACCCGCATCACTTCATTCAGTTTCGTGCTGATGGACGAAAGGTAGACATCCATCAAGTCCGATACCAGTTCGCGGTACGCTTCTACAAGGTCCAGAATCTGAATTGTGTGATCATAACAATCGCGGAAGTAGACGCGGGTATCCGCGGTAAAGATAGCGCACTGGTCGCGAAGTATCGAGTTGATTGCTTCACGCAGCGGCCATATCGCGCGGCGCAGCAGCAGAAGGTCGCGGCGCGCCTTGTGTATTTTCGTGACCGTTGATCGCGTTGGCGACTCAAGCACCTCGTCCTCCAGCGTTTCCAGACCATCGCCAAACAACTCGATTATGGGAAAGTACGCGTCCACGAGGGCATCAATGAGGCAATATGCCAGAAAGCCCGCGCCGTTCACCCGGATACGCCCGGCGCCCTTGCGAATTCGGTCCCGGACGGGCGAAAAACAGTCCCCTCCGGGGCGCTCCTGAAACGTCAGCACAAACTGTTCGCCGATAAACATGCTGAGCTGTTCCGTTTCGATGGATTGATTCTGATACACCATGCGCGCAACAAAGAACAGGGAATCGTCGTAGTCTTCCACCTTCGGCCGTTGGTGTACGTTTACCACGTCCTCAAGCGCGAGCCGATGCAATTCGAACATTGTGCCAAACTGCTGAATCACGTCCTTGTCGCCCAACCCATCAATATTGACCCAAACGACCGGCCAGTCCTGAATCAAGGCCGCTACTTCATGCGGTTCCACAATCTGCTTCTCTACCATACCTGCCGGCCCAAATGCCATCACGGTAATTAATGGCTTTGGCGCATCCGGATCGATTGAGATGGTGCCCGGCAAGGTACCCGGAGGCATCCGTCTCCGAATTGTAGGGACTTCGCTATCGTCGATGTGTGCAGTCACTCGTCCTCTCCTGGATCAGAAAGCCATAGCGTAGCAAAGCAGCGGATCACTTTCACACCACTTCAAGCTCCGTGGTAAAATACGCGCGGTACCTGATCATGCGCATCGATTGCGGAAATGAACCCGTGCCCATTTTTGGTGTCTTAAGCAGCAAGCTAAAGAAAGCGCCGCAGCTGGGGCGCTGGAGCGCAGTACGACCGTGGTTTTGCTTCGGGAAGCGCGAACCCATACCGATACGGGACTCGTCGAGCGGTGCCGTAAGGGTGACTCGTCGGCGTTTGATGAATTGGTGCGCCGGTATAAGGACCGCGTGTATTGCGTAGCCTATCGGTATCTGGGAAACCGGGAGGACGCGTTGGACGTGAGCCAGGAAGTTTTCGTGCGCGCGTACCGGGGAATCGGAAGTTTCCGCGGGACGGCGCAGGTCTGCACGTGGTTGCACAGCATCACCGCCAACCTTGCGCGCAACCGGTTGCGCGATGGATCGCGCATGGGAAGGGACAAAGGAACGTCACTCGAAGCGATGCGCGAAAACAGTCCGGGGCTTGCGGATGCGGGCGACGGACATGCAAGTCCCCGCGAAGCGGCTATTGCGGAAGAAACGCAAGAGATGTTGCTTAAATGCCTTGGCGAATTGCCGGAGCAATATCGGCTCGCATTTGTGCTGCGGACGTTTGATGATTTGAGCTACGAGGAGATCGCGGAGGTGATGGAGTGCCCCGTTGGCACCGTCAAGTCGCGCTTGAACCAGGCGCGACAGTTGCTCCGCGACCAACTACGCGAACATGCAGTAATTTAATGGCCATGAATCGAGATGAAATAAGAGACCGGTTCTCGTCGCTCCTGGACGGCGAGCTTGAAGCGGACGAACGCGCTGAGATCGAAGCTGTCCTCGCGCAGGACGCAGAACTGTTGCGCGAGCTCGATAGCCTGAAGCGCGTCGATTTGCTGTATCGGGCATTGCCGAAGCCAACCGCGCCGGAAGGGTTCGAAGCGGACGTGCGCGAACGTGTTCACCCACCGCGGATTGCGCTGCCCATGCATCACGCGCGACGCAGAGTGTGGCCAGCGCTCGCCGCGGCGGCGATATTGGTGGTGACCGTGGGATTCGTTGTGATCCAAATGCAGACGCCCGGAAATAATTTCGACCTTGCTTCCACCTCTACGCCAGCGGCTCCAGCGCCGTCAGCGTCCGCTTCGAGCGAGATGTCTGAAAAGGTGTCTGAAGGATTGATTGATCATCAGGACATTCAGAAATTGGAATCACTGGGGTATGCCGGCACGGCGCCGATGGAAGCTGAACATAAAGCGGAAGCCGATTCCGCGGGGGCACGTGCTGACAGCCCCGTGCCTGCGTCCGCCGCGGCGCCAGTAGAGGTTCAGGCCGTGGAATCGCCTTCGCCACTGCAAGACATGAGTATCAATACGCTGGGAAAAACGGTGGAGCCGGAATCAACTGTTGGAATGCGTGTGCAGGAGTTGAAGAAAGAAAAACAGACCAACGATTTCGGTGAGGTTGCGGCGGAAGCGCCGCCCATGCCCGCCTCGAAGCCTGTCCTGTCCGCGAAAGCCGCGGCCGAGGCAAGTGTTGATGTCGAAACTCCCAAGCCAGCGGCCCCGCCGGCAGTATCGAGATGGGTTATGAAACAAGAAGACCGCGCGATGACTGAGGAATCAGCGCTCGGCGGTATAGCGTTGCAGCCAACAACACCGCGCCGGATTGCGAATCGCGATTTCGATCTTCGCGACGGCGTGTTTTATCAACGCGGCTATAATGGCGAACCGACAGTGCCCGTGGTTCGCGGCACGAAAACCGCCGACGATCTTAAATCAAAGCACGATGGCTTCGACGAGATTTTCCGCGACGCGAAACCATTCGTATTCAAACTCGGTGATCGCTGGTACAAACTGTCCTCGCCCGAGTAATGCGCTACGCTGTATGAAAGCGTCTCCGCCTATTTTGCCGTCGGCAGTTCAATGCGGCGCTCGATATTCTTCGACAACGCGTCCGGCGTCCACCATGTTTCTTTCAGAATGCCTTTGGTGAACAATTTTTCCGCCTGATCGGAGTAGTGCGGTGACTTTGGATCATCACTCTGGCCAAGTGGAACATACGTCCAGCTCTTTATCGGCTTGCTCAACACAACGATTTCCGTCGAGGTCTGGCCGCTCCGGCCCCAGCGGGTGTGATCGTCCCGTTCCTGGCTGTAACTCACGTTGCGCAATGTGGTCATGTCGAGTTCGCGGTCGCCGCCACCGCCGCTGGGCCACGACGCATCGCCGCGACCCGCGCGGAAGACGTCGCCGTATGACTTATCGAGCGAGCCCAGATCAGCCTTGAGATCGGCCATTCCAGCCGCAAAGGATTTCAGCAAAGCCTGTTTTTCATCGTCATTCAGTTCGACAGGCTTGTCGGGCACACCGAGCGGCTCACGGAAATTGTTCAGACGCGCGCGCAGCGCGTTGTAGATATCGCTTACGTCCTGCGCGGCCTGTTTGCGCCAGTAGTAATACTTTAACGCGCCTTTGGATTCTGGCAAAAGCTGGTTGTCCCAAGCCAACAGTTCATCCAGCGCGGCCGCAAGCGCGGCATCTTTCCGCACCTCCGCGCCGAATGCGGCATCAGACATTTTCAAGGCTTCGATCCAACGGTCTGCGCCGAAAACCTTGCTGTCCACCGCATAGGCAAGCGCTTCTTCCACCGTGACGCTGCTGTCAGCGTCCAGCAATTCGACAGCGCGCGCGCCGCGGGTGTTGTTCCAGCCGTCGCGCGAAGGATTATGGCTCAGATCGGCAAACAGATAGGGGCGTTTTGGATCCACCTTGAAGGGACTGTTCACCATCATGGCATCGGGCGGGATATTGCAGTTTTGCATATACCCCTGAGATGGGTTGAGAACCTGCAGATGATCGTCGGAGGGATGAATGCCGAGCCATTCAGTTTTCGACGTCGATCCATCAACCGGTTTCGACCAGTCATAGCCGTCCGGGCGAATTGGGACGCGGCCCGTGCGCTGGTAGTAAATGTTGCCGGAGGTGTCCGCGACCATCACGTTCTGCGGGAAGACTTGTAGCGTCGCGAGACCGGCCTTGATGCCGGAATAGTCTTTCGCGTGATTAAACGAGAACCACGGCTCACTGCCTTCGACCGCGTCGAAGTATGACGACTTGACCGCATAAGCCTTTCCATCGGTGATCGCGCCAATGGGCCCATGATGTGATTCGTATACAGTCAACTCAACGGGATTGCTGTCTTTCACCTTAATCGTTACTTTGCGTTGCTTTAACGGGCGCCACGCGTCGTCGTATTTGTACTGCATCGGGTCATCAGGGTTCAACGTGAGTTCATAGACATCCGCGGTGTCCGGTCCACCGGTCGTCATCGCCCACGCGACGTTTTCGTTGTGGCCGAGCCCGATGAACAACTGGCCGGGAAGCGAAAACCCGCTGCCGTGAATATCGCCCGCATGAATACGGAATTCCCAGAACCGCGTCACGCCGAGCCAGCCCAGGTGTGGATCGATGTAGAGAATGGGAACCTTCGCCGCGCTGCGGCTCGGCGATACTGACCACTGGTTCGACCCGCGGCTCATCCGAAAAATCCCCGGTTCGATGCCTCCGCGTTTTAAATCGTCAAACCCGTCGTCGAACGACCAGTTTTGCAGGAAGATGCGGCCGAACGACATAACCATCGCTTCGTCGACTTGCCGTTCCCCCCACCATGTGGGGACCGCGTCTGGGTTCTGCTTGTAGTAATCGTTGATGCCCTGAACGTAGGACTGCGTCAGCTTGCGCACAGGCGGCTCGATTTTGTCGACGTTTGCTTTGCACACGTTGTACAGGTCCCACATCGCCACGACTTTGTCGGTGCCGATACCGCCCTCGCCGTCGACACTCGAAATCTCGCCCGCGCCGCGCAGGAGGTTTTTCAGCAACTCCTCCGGCCGGTCTTCGGCCTGGGCCCAGCCCATCGCGTACATCCCCTGCTCCGCCTTCGGCGCATAAATATGCGGCACGCCCCACGTGTCGCGGTAAATGACAGTTTTACCGGCGTCCGCCCCTGTACCGGGAACGTCAGCGGCAAGAGAAACACACGATACAAAAACACACAACATCACAACCGCGAATTTGCGCATGTCCACAGCCCTCGCATGGTGAAAGGAAAAGGTCGCCCAGAAACTATGAGAATAGCCAATGCCGATACCGCTATCAAGACCAGCAATCCCCGCGCGCGTACTCCCCATCGTACTCGTACTCGATTCTTTCCGAATCACCGCCATCTATTGCGGCCACGTGTTTCCCTATGGACCGCGGCGCCAGCGAAACCGCTTTTCTTTGCCAGCGCCAACATTCGTGTTCTTTTTCGTGCTCGTATCGGCTGGATTAGTGCTTTGCGTTGGCTCACGGATTCTATCAACGATCGTCATTCACCTCGGGTTTTGGCCACAGGATCAGCATGCCCAGCCCCCCGGCGGTCAGTGAGGCGAAGAAGATGGCGATCTTCGCGGCCGCGTAATCCGCCTGGTCGGGGAAGGCCACCCCCGCGATGAACAAAGACATCGTGAATCCGATGCCGCCGAGCGCGCCGGCGCCGCATAGCTGGCGCCACGAATACGCGTCGGGCTTCGCGGCGATGCCTGAGAGCACCGCGAGCCACGCGGCCAGCACGATCCCGATCGGCTTCCCGAGGACCAGTCCCAGTGTAATCGCGAGGATCAATCGTCCTTGTCCGTCGAAGACACCGGGCGACCAGGCGACACCCGCGTTCGCCATTGCGAAGATCGGCAGCACCATATAGCTCGACCACGGAGCGACGGATCGAAGGAGTTTGTCGGCGGGCGACTCGATCCGGGAATGGATCGTATCCAGAGCGCGCAGGGCCGGCTCAGAGGGGCCGGACCGCATTGCTTCGCCGGTGTGGCTGTCCTCGAGGTGGATCACGGTGGCCGCCTGCGCCATTAACGCGTTCAGGCTGGCCGGCGGCAGCGCGGGGATGAGCACGGCCAGGATGACACCCGCCAATGTGGCATGCAATCCGGCCTCGTGAAGAAAGAGCCAGAGGACGACGCCGCAAACCGCGTACGGCAGAACGCCGTACACGCCGATCCGGTTGAGCACGAACAATAACGCGGTCAACGCGCCGCCCGCAATCAAATAGGCCGTGTGGATTTCGCCGGTGTAGAACAGCGCGATCACCAGGATCGCCACGATGTCGTCGATGATGACCGCCGCGGTGATGAACACGCGCAGCTCGATGGGGACGCGGGCGCCGAGCAACACGATCAGCGCCACTGCGAAGGCCGTGTCGGTTCCAATCGGAATGCCCCATCCGTGCCTCAGTTCCGGCGGCGCGATCGACGCGTAGATGACCGCCGGCAGGACGATCCCACCAAACGCGGCGATCACAGGGAGCGCCCCCGATCGGAAGGTGGCCAGGTGGCCGACGGTGAACTCGCGCTTGATTTCGAGCCCAACGACTAAGAAGAAAATCGTCAGCAGCCCGTGGTTAACCCAGTGGAGCAGCGAATGCGCGAAGGCGCGGGTCCCCCACTGGAATCCCAGGGGCGTTTCCCACCACGCCATGAACGCCGGGCCAAGGGGCGAGTTGCTGAGCAGCAGCGCGAGAACCGTCGCCAGCCCCAGGAGCAATCCCGACGAAGGCCCCCAGCGCACGAACTCGAACGCGGCGGATTGGATGCGATGACCGAGCGTGCCGAGCATCGCGTCGGCCAGCGAGCTTTCATCCCAGGCGCCCGCATATCGGCGGCCGTTGATGAAGAACGTCGGTGTTACCCGCGCGCCGCTACGCTGCGCGCTCTCGGTGTCCTCGCGCACCCGTGCCTGCGCCTCCGCGAATCCGGGATCGCGCGTTTCGTCGCTCGGCAGGTTGAAGTCTCGCGCGATCCGCCCGAAGTCGCCGTCCGCGAACGCCGGACCACGCTCCATCAACGCCTCATGAACCTCCCAGAACCGCCCCGTCGTTTGGGCCGCGTACTCCGCCAGTT
>JAWXCN010000140.1:0-16604 GCA_034408725.1 Candidatus Hydrogenedentota bacterium | reverse complement strand
GCGTGTTGGTGATATGGGGACAGGAAATCGTCGGCCTGATTTATCCAGACACGTTTCGCAACGCGGGGTGGATGCTGCAAATTCTCGCCGCCGGCGGCGTCGCCTCGGTAATCGGCAGCACAGTCGGTCCGGTGTTGCTGGCGATGGGCGATTCCTACCGTTTCATGATCGTCCAGATTTCGCGCACGGTCATCATGTGCATGACGATTTTTCTCGGGGGTTGGATCGCCACACTCCTTGCCGGGCACTGGAACGCAGCAGCAATCGAATCTGCCCAGGCGCTGCTGCTCGCGGATCCAGCAAACATCGGCGCCGCGGAGTCGCTAAACACCCTCTACGCGGAAATAAAGCGCATCGCAGTTGTGGGCGTTGTTATCGGTGTCGCCGTACCGGAGTTGCTATTGTATCCGGTGCTGGTTTGGGCCGTGCGGCGGTATGGGGTATGGCTTCCAAAATTGGATTTCGCAGGGTTTGCGTTTGCGGCCCTTCTGATCACAACGGGGTTCTTGCTATGAGCGGAACAAGTCCGAAACCGGCGATATCCGTCATAACGCCCGTGTACAACAACGCATTCTATTTGCCCGAAGCTTTGGACAGTATACTGAACCAGACGGCAACGGAATTCGAGTACATCTTGATCAACGACGGATCCACGGACGACTCGATGAAAGTGCTGGAAGAATATGCGCGAAAAGACCCGCGTATCCGCCTTTCCAGCCGCGAAAACCGTGGCTATATCTCGGCATTGAACGAAGGTCTCGCCATGGCGGGGGCGGAATTTATCGCGCGCATGGACGCAGATGACATCGCAATCCCGGACCGCTTCGAGAAACAGGTGGCGTATCTTCGCGCGCACCCGGAATGCGTCGTCGTCGGAGGGCGCGTCCTGCTCATCGATTCCGACGGAATGCCACTGCGCGAGATGTGTACCGAGACCGCCCACGAGCAGATTGACAGCGCGCACCTCGCCGGCCGAGGCGGCACCATCGTGCATCCAGCGATGATGGCGCGCCGCAGCGCCATCGACAAGATTGGCCAATACAGCAACGCTTATCCCTGGGCGGAAGACCTGGACTTCTTCCTGCGGCTGGCGGAAGTCGGGGAGGTCGCGAATCTCTCGGACATAGTCCTTCGCTACCGGCAACATCTTTCCAGCATCGGATACTCGAAGTCGGAGCTTCAGCAAAAGTCCACGCTGTCCGTCGTCCGCGACACACATGTGCGCCGCGGAATCCCCCTGCCGGACGATTGGGGAAAGGCCCCACTCATCACGTCGAGCGTTGCCCAGTCCCATCGTAAATGGGCGTGGTGGGCCTTGAGTTCGGGCCATGTAGACAGTGCGCGTAAGCACGCGCTCAGCGCACTGCGCCAAGAACCCTTGTCGCCGGAATCGTGGCGCACGATGTATTGCGCGATGCGCGGACACTAGGAAGACGGCGCGTGCGAATTACTTTCGTCCTGCCACAACCCGGTCTCTCCGGCGGCATTCGCGTGATCGCGGTATATGCCGAACAGTTGCGGAAACGCGGCCACCAGGTGTTGCTCGTTCATCCGCCAAACTTCCAGCCGCCTATCGCGCAACGCGTCAAAGGTCTGTTTCGTGGCGAGACGTGGCCGCGCATACCGCACCTGTACCCGTCTCATCTTGATGGGCTGGACATTCCGCGCAAAATGCTTGATCGGTGGCGGCCTGTTACCGCGGACGACGTGTCGGACGCGGATGTCGTTGTCGCTACGTGGTGGGAAACCGCGGAGTGGGTGAGCGCGCTGCCGGCACGCAAGGGGGCAAAGGCGTATTTTCTTCAACACTACGAAATCCATGATTCGATGCCAGTCGCGCGCGTGAAGAAAACCTGGTCGCTGCCCATGCATAAAATAGTTGTCGCGGAGTGGCTCGCGGAAATCGCACGGTCCACCTATGGCGACGATGATGTGTCGGTCGTTCCAAACAGCGTCGATACAAATGTCTTCCATGCGCAGGAACGATCCCGGCAAACCGTGCCGACCGTCGGGTTCATGCATGCTCTCGTTCCGTGGAAGGGGACCGACATCGCCGTCGAGGCGGTGCGAATCGCCGGGCAGGAGCGGCGCATCCGGTGCCGCGCCTTTGGAATGCACCCACCCACGAACGCCCATCCAGTCCCGCATGGCGCGGAGTTTTCTTTGCTTCCCAGTCCGGACGCGTTGCGCGAGATATACGCGTCTTGCGATGCGTGGATTATCGCGAGCCGCTCGGAAGGATTCGGTTTGCCAATTCTCGAAGCGATGGCATGTCGAACCCCCGTGATTGCGACTCCCGCTGGCGCGGCGCCGGAATTGATCGCCAAAGGCGGTGGAATCTTGGCGCCCCACGAGAATCCAGAGGCGATTGCGAACGCATTCGCGCGCATCGCGGACATGCCCGATGCAGAATGGCGCAAGCTGTCTGATACGGCATACGCCACTGCGCGGTCCTACTCGTGGGACGACGCAACAGTGCGTTTTGAAGCGGCATTGCAATATGCGCGCGAACTGGAAAAGCGGGGCAAACCCGCGGTTGCCGGAGCGCAATCATGACGTACTCCGAGGCCAACTTTTTAGTCCCGATCGTCATGTTCGGATGGCCGTTGGTATTGGTGACCCTGTTCCTCATCATGCCATCGCGCCGCGCCGTCATCGTTGGACTCATTACAGCGTGGTTGTTCCTGCCCGTCGCGGAATATGAGTTCAAAGGAATTCCCGAATACAGCAAGATGACGGCAACGACCATGTCGCTGTTTTTCGCGACGATGCTGTTCGATCCCAATCGATTGCTTGCGCTTCGTCCCAAATGGATCGACCTTCCAATGCTGGTGCTCTGCTTGTGCCCGCTCGCGTCATCCCTGTCGAACGGCCTCGGATTGTATGACGGACTGTCCGAATCCAATCGCCAGATTCTTCGTTGGGGTTTGCCGTATATCTTGGGCCGCGCATATTTCACCGATTACCAGTCCATGCGCGAACTCGCGCTCGGCGTGTTTATCGGAGGCCTGATCTATCTCCCGTTCTGCTGGTTTGAGATGCGCATGAGTCCGCAGTTGCACCGGCTCACCTATGGCTATCACCAACATGCGTTCATCCAGACCATCCGTGCGGGTGGATACCGGCCCATGGTGTTCCTCCAACACGGCCTCATGGTCGGAATGTGGATGACCACCGCCACGCTCTGCGGCCTCGCGCTTTGGAAGACGGGTGTCGTGCGTCACATCCGCGGCGTGCCGATGTGGTTCCTGGTTGGGCTACTGGCCGTCACGACGCTCATGTGCCGGAGTACGGGCGCACTCCTGCTGCTGGCGATCGGCCTCTGTGTGCTCTTGTCAGTGCGGTACTTACGCACGTCCCTTGGCGTAGTCGCCGTCGCGACCGTATGTGTCTCGTATATTGCGATTCGCGCACTAGGTTTTTGGGACGGCTCGGAGCTGATTGACCTGACGAACAACGCTTTCGGCGCGGACCGTGCGCAGTCCGTCGCGACGCGGTTCTACAATGAAGAGGCCATTGCGGAAAAAGCGCGCATCCAGCCGCTCTTCGGATGGGGCGGCTGGGGCCGGTCCCGCATCCACGATCAGCAAGGAAAGGACATTACAATCACCGACAGCCAATGGGTAATCACACTTGGTTCCAACGGTATGCTGGGCATGTCCGCGCTGCTCGCCGCGACCTTGTTGCCAGCATTGTTGTTCGTTCGTAAAGCGCCTGCGGCGTGGTGGACCCACCCCGCTGCCTCGTCAGCCGCGTGCTTTGCGGTAGTTGTTGTACTTTGGATGGCCGACAATACGATGAACGCGATGTTTAATCCCGTATACCTAGTCATTATCGGCGGGCTCGCGGGAATGCGGCCACTGTCCCAAATCGATATGCCCTCTGTGATGGTGCGCCGTGCCGCAGTGCGTAAGCCGCACGTCCCGCGTCACAAACGTCGTCGGCCAGCAACCCGTACACCAGAGACGGCGGGGCCGCGCGCGCTATAACGCGACGTTGAGCATAGCACCGCGTCCACATCCTCCGTTGTCGCGCCCGGTCACCATCATTTGTTGTGGCCTGTCTCCATCATTTGTTGTGGCCGGTCACCATCATTTGTTGTGGCCGGTCTCCGTCATTTGTTGTGGCCGGTCTCCCGACCGCGCCACCCACTCCCCCCGACATCGTGTCCGGCAAGCACTCGCCAAATTCACTCCGCTCACCCGTATAGGGTAAACTATCGCGTTTAATTCCGGGAGACGCTGATCAATGAATGCTATTACCCGCCGTTGGCGGAATTTTGTGCACACGCGGAAGTTTGCGAAGGTTGGTGCGGGGTGCCGGTTTATCGGGCGCGATCTCACAGTCGAGGGACACGTGGAATTGGGCGACTATGTGCGCGTACGCGAGGACGTGAAATTGCGCGCGGCCGACGGCGCGAAGATTATCATTGGTAACCGCTGCCTGATCAGTTGGAACGTAATCATTGAGGCAGGCGAATTAATCGAAGTTCACGACATGGCGGGCTTGGCGGAGTACGTCCGCGTGCGCGATGGCACGCACCTGATCTACGGCACGGATGCCAACTGGCGCTACGTGCCGAACTACTATTCCCCCGTGATCATTGGCGAAGGCGCGTGGGTGGGCAGCGGCGCGTATGTATCGAAGGGCGTGAAGATAGGCAAGGGCGCGGTGATCGGCGTAGGCAGCATGGTGACGAAAGACGTGCCGCCATTCGAAGTCTGGGTGGGCTCGCCCGCGAAATATCTGCGGCACCGCTTGCACGATCTGCCGGAAGAACTGCAAAAATTTTCCGATGATCTGATCGCGAAACACGGTATCAGACAGGATCGCCGGGAGTTTTAGGCAATGGCTGTCCGCGCGATCACTTTCGATTTTTGGCGCACGTTGTTTCGCGAATCCCGCGAGCCCGTTGAGCGCCGTCAACTGCGCATCGACGCGGTGCGAGAGCACGCCAATGTTGCTTCCGAAACTGTCGAGCGCGCGTTGCACGCGGCTGAATCGGAATTCCTGCACCATCACGTGCATCAACAACGGACGCTCGGCCCGCCGGACGCCGTGCGCATTGTCGAGCGCGAACTGGACTTGCAATTCGATCCGGACACACGGCTTGCGCTGGCGTATACATTCGGCACGGCCATCCTTGCGTATCCGCCGGAACCAATCCCGCACGCGATTGACGCAGTCCGCGCCGCGGCGGAACGCTATCCCGCCGGAATCATTTCTGACGCGGGTATCAGTCCGGGGTCATCGCTTCGCGCGCTACTCGATCTGCACGGATTCACGCCGCATTTTCGCGTCATGGCGTTTTCAGATGAGGTGGGCGTGTCGAAACCGCAGACGCTGATGTTCGACATGGCCGCGCGCGGGCTGGGTGTCGGCATGCACGAATTATTGCACATCGGCGATTTGCAGGCCACCGACATCGCGGGCGCGCAGGCCGTCGGCGCGAAAGCGGCATTATTCGTCGGCGACAATGATCGCTATCGCGCGGGCACCACGGCGGACATCGTGTTGGGGAGCTGGGCCGGATTCATCAAGTGGCTTCCGGAGCTGGACGAGTAATCTTTAATGCATCACGCGCGATGGATTTCCGCGTTGAATGGTTCGGCTTCAGTATTCACAAGGTAGAAACTTGCGCCATCATCGGTGGCTAAAGTGCCGGGATTCACGAGCAGCGTCTGATCAATCCATCTTGTAAACGCCGGCCCGTCGCTCCCGCAAACCACAATGTCCGTGTTCGCCGCCTCCCGTTGCCGCCGGAACCGATCTGCTGAATCACCTTCGTGAAGAGAATCGGCCTGACTCGCGACTGTCCCATGGCAAAGATAGAGGCTGAACTCTTCTATCTCGATCGTGCGTGAGCGGGGCAGGGACCGCAGAAATTCGAGGTTGGCGCTGGTCAACACATCGTGTGCGCGTTGCAGCGCGCCGAAATCTTCTTCAGACATTCTTGCCTTCATGGATTCAGCCTTGCGGAGCGCGCGCACCGCGAGGCGGTCTGATGCCCCTTGGACACAGGTGACACGGCAATCGCGCAACAGACCTATCGCTTCGTTTGGGTTCGGCCCGCCAACGGCGACGTTTCCGGTGCACAGCACCGTGTGAATACCCTGCGCGGCGATGCGCGCCAGCGCGGCTTCGAGCGCGCCGGCGTAGCCGTGAATTCCGCCGATCACGGCGATGAGCATGCGAATGTTCCCCTAGCCAAAAGAGTGTCGCGTGACTATACGGCGCATATTTCCGCGAATCAACAAACGCGCAAACCCCTTTGTTTTCAGCGTTTTGCGGAGAAATCCGTCAAGAATGTATCCGGCGGCGTCACCAAACCCCTATAAACACAGGGCGAAGTGAGGGTGAAATTCATTTCAACCCCGAAAATAGGGCTTGACAAAACCTTCGTTACTTTGTAGATCAACGCATGGGCCGGGTGTTTCCCAGCACTCGAGGCGCTGAAACCCGATGGCGACGCCTATCGCGTCACCGCAAATATTTGAGGGTACATGTGGGGATTCTGGGACAGCTAACGGTAAGGAGGCAGAAGAATGGCAGGTAAGAAGGCATTGACGAAAGCGCAGATCGTCACCACGTTGTCGGACAAGACCGAATTGAGCAAGAAGGACGTCACAAACTTGCTCGGCGAGTTGACGGCGCTTGCGTACAAGGAAGCAAAGTCCGGTTTCACGATTCCCGGTCTTGGCAAGCTCGTGATCGTCAATCGCAAGGCGCGCATAGGCCGCAACCCGGCCACGGGCGCAACAATCAAGATTCCTGCGAAGCGCGTGCTGAAGTTCCGCATCGCGAAACAGGCCAAAGATTCAATTAAGTAACCCGTTCCTCGAAGATCGAAAGGCCGGCCCGGATGCATCACCGGGCTGGCTTTATTTTTTCCCCGCGAAGTGCGCGACGAATGGTTCGAGCACGCTTGAAATTACGGGGCTTTGATCGCGTTGTGTCAGACACCGTATACTCCCGGACACGATGCGAAACAATGCCTACCTTCTCCAACGCGCGCGTCCCATCGACAATCCTTTCTTCGGCATCATCGAAGTTGTTGCGGTGGCGGGCGCGGTATTTCTCGCGGCACAGGTACGCTTTTTCGTTCCGTGGACGCCGATACCGTACACCTTGCAGACCTTGCCCGTCCTCGCGGCGGCGTATGTTGTCGGACGCGACCGCGCTGCACTGGGCATCGGGCTCTACCTACTGGCCGGCGTGTTGTTCAGCATCGTGTCGGTCGATGGTATCTCAATATTTGCGGCGTTTGGCGCAACGACGGGATTCCTCGCCGCATTCGCTTTGACGCCGTTTGTGGTCTCCGCCATCACCCGTCCCGCGCTTGCCCTCATGGCCGCGACGATTCTGCTCTATGCAATGGGCTTGACGTGGTTTTGTTTCTGGGCGGGAGTTGGGCCGGCGGAAGCGTTCGCAAAAACCGTTGCGCCATTCATCATCGGCGATATCGCGAAGGGATTCGTCGCGTATCTCATCGCGCGCCGCGCAATTCGTCAACCCGCTCCCGTCGAAGCGTAGCGCGCCTATTCCGGCGTTTTGTCCCGCTCGACTTCCGCCAGACGTTGCGTACGCTCCCAAGTCTTCTGCTTTCCGCCAAACAGCAGCCGCCCATAGAACGGAATTTTCCACAGTAAGAACAGCGGCGCCGCAAGCAATCCAACCCACACTTCCCGCGGCGCGTTGCGCTGATAAAGTCCAGCCACAACGTACAGTATCGTCGTCGCAAAGTAACTTGCGAAAATGATGGGCCAATGCCATCCAACAAAGAATCCGGCGCCGGCCGCTACCGCGATCATCAATAACTGCGAGAAAACCAGCAACGACAGCGGCGGCACACACAATTCGAGCAACATGTCGAGATACCGCCAGCGCGGCGACCGCATGAGTGCGCGCAGCAGTGGCGGCGCAAAATTGCGCAGTGTTTCAACGCGGCCACTTTCCCATCGCTTCCGCTGCGGTTCCGCTTGCTGCTGGGTCGTGGGCATTTCGGAAATGACGATTGCGTCGTGATTGCAATAGACCCGAACATCGTCGAGCAACAAGCGCACGGAAAATTCGATGTCCTCGACAATGGAATGCGCGGGCCATCCGTACGCGAGCAGCACGTCCGAGCGAAATGCCATCCCGTTGCCTTTGATGTCCGCCGTGCCGCCCCAAAAACTGCGGCCCGCGGGGCGCAGTCCGTTTATCAGCGCGAATCCCGCCCAAGTGAGCGCAGTGCGCCAATTCGCTTCGGGGTTAGAAACGCCGTTCCACGCCTGAACCACGCTAACATCGGGATGTGAAAGACTCGCGGACAATTCCGTGAGGAAGCGCGAATCCATGCTCGCATCCGCGTCTACGAGTGCGATGGCGGCGTATTCCACGAGTGTGTCACGGTGCGTTCTTAAACACCAATCAAGGGCTTGGCCCTTGCCGCGCAACACCGGATCGTTTCGCTCGAATACGGTTGCGCCAGCCTCGCGCGCGCGTTGCGCGGTTGCATCCGTGCAATTATCGGCGATGACAAACGAATGCAGCATGTCGCGGGGATAATCCGACGCAAGTATCTGCGCGACGGTGTTGGCGATCTGGAGCTCTTCATTGTGCGCGGGTGTAAGCACCGCGAAACGCAGCGGCGCCGCGGCAGTATTGGTCTGTTTCCGGTGGAAGCACGAGCCGATGACCAGTAACAACAAGTACCCGGAGACTACGCCAAGGCACAATGCGGGCACGGCCATGAGCGCGTTAACTACAAACAAGCGATCCCCTCCACGGTTGGCACAGGAGTTTACAGGAATAGAAAGTCGAATACGATTACGATTAGAATGCAAGATCGAATCTACTTCGGCGACTTTGCAGTGCCGAGGGTGGCGAATCTACGTAGCGCTACCATCGCCGAGGGTGGCGAGTCCCGGAGAGAGCGCGACGACTCATCAATACCGAATTACCATGCGCCATTCGAGCGCCTCGGTCTTCAGCCGCGGCGCAGTCCCCGAGCGACCACACGTGTTTCCACGCTCGAAAGTTGTTACGCTAATCCCTTCGATGCGCAGCGCGAAAAACTGAGGGTAACCCGGAACCGTGAGCAAGCACCAGGAAATCCTTAGAACAGGCGAAAAACATCTCGCGCGCCGTGATCCGTTTTTGCGCGGCGTGATCAAGCGCGCGGGACCCTGCGCAATGCGTCCGCACCGCGGCTATTACGAAATCCTCGTGCGCTCGATCATCTCGCAACAGCTCTCCGGCAAAGCCGCGCAAACAATCATAAACCGGTTTTGCGCGGTGCACCCGGATGCGCGATTTCCCACGCCGGACCAAATCCTGGCGACACCGGACCTCACACTGCGCGCGACCGGCCTGTCCAATGGAAAAGTCTCGTATGTGAAGGACCTGGCCGCGCGCGTCGCAGACGGCCGATTGCGCCTGAACCGTCTTTCTCGAGCGCCAGACGATGAAATTATTGAAATGCTCACCGAGGTAAAAGGCATCGGTGTGTGGACCGCGCACATGTTCCTGATGTTCTCGCTGTTTCGTCTCGACGTGTTACCGGTAGGCGATCTCGGTGTGCGCAATGCCATCCAGCGCCATTACGGATTCAACGCCGCTCCGACAGTGGACGAGATGCACGCGCTCGCGGAGAACAACGGATGGCGGCCGTATCGGTCCGTCGCTTCGTGGTATCTATGGCGCGCGCTTGAAGATGAAAGCCTCAAGAACCGATGAGCGAATCGCGGCCGCCCGATCTGTCGTTTGTCGTCATCGGCTATAACGAAGGAAAACACATTCGCGATTGCCTCGAATCGGCAAGGTCAATTGCAATCCCTGGCGCGATGACAGAAGTGATTTACGTCGACGGTGGTTCTCACGACAAGAGCATTGACGAAGCCCGCCTCGTCGAAGGCGTCGTCATTCTCGGTGGCGAAAAACGCAGGCGCGCCGCCCAGAACCGAAACCTCGGCGCGGAACACGCCACTGGTAAGTACATCCAATTTATCGACGGCGATATGTACCTCGATGCGGATTGGCCCGCGCGCGCGATGAGATTCCTCGAAGAACATCCAGACATTGGCGCGGTAGCGGGGACGCTCGAAGAAGCCAACACGTCCTTCGTATTTCGTGTAATGCAGATTGATTGGAATCCCGTCGAGGGCGAGTCTGACGTCCTCGGCGGCGCGGCAATGTATCGCCGCGATCTGTTTGACCAAGCGGGCGGTTTTCCGGAAGACGTGAGCACGGGCGAAGACCCGCTGTTGTGCTGGCGCATCCGCAATGTCACCGGCCACAAAGTCTGGTATCTGCGCACCCGCATGGCCAAACACGACCTTGGCTTTCGCGGCCTGCGCGATTACTGGAAACGCTGCACGACCACGGGCCGCGCCTACATCGAAATCGCCTCGCGCTGTTGGAATACCAAAGACCCCATGTGGAAACCGAATGTGATCCGCAATTTTGGCTGGGCGCTTGCCTACATCGCGGTTTTGGCGCTCGCGTCCGTTTTGGTGGTGTGGATCGGATTAATAGGACTCATGGGTCTTATGGCACTCATGGGTCTCATTCTGGCTCGCGTCGCGTTCAACACATGGCGGCACGGTCACCCGCCATTGGTTTCGCTAGGGTATGCGATTCACGTTTATGCCGCGAAGGTGCCTCTTGCATGGGGGCAGTTGAAATGGATACTTCGGCGCGCTTCGCAGTCCCGCGTACTACCGCTTCTTTCGCTTTAATCCCGCGCCCACCAACTTCCGGATCACCCGCCATGAATCCCGGAATTTATTGAAGTGCGACGACGGATTTCCTTCTTCATAGATCGTCCGGATCGGCGCGGCGGCGATCTTGTAGCCGCCCTTCGCCGCGATCACCACAATCTCCATTTCCGTCTCGTATCGTCCGCCGCGAATACTGCCGAGCACTTCTTCAAGAAAACGGCGCGAATGTATACGAAAGCCCGACTGCGTATCCGGCAGCGCGACCCCTATCAATGCGCGCGTCATCGCCGCGGTGAACTTGTTTCCGACCCGGCTGCGCAGGGGCACTTCCTTGCCGTCGAACGTGCGTGTGCCGATGACGAGATCTGCATCTTCTCGCTTGAACGTCTCCCACAGATTCGACAGTTCACTTGCATCGTGCTGGCCGTCCGCATCCACGATCACGACGCCGTCCACGCCCTCCGCCGCAAGCGCCGCGCGAAACCCCGCGAGCATCGCAAAACCTTTGCCCTTGTTTTCAGTGAACCGGATTACGCTTGCGCCCAACGCCTGCAACGGCGCTGTGCCCCCGTCGGTGCTGCCATCGTCAACAACCACAACGTGATTCAGTTGCGCCAGCAACCCCTGCACAACCGGTTCGACCCGGCCCCCTGCGTTATAGCAAGGCACCACCGCGGCCAGTTCCGCGCGCATATCGCCAGAGAGTCCAGCATGTTCCATGTGTGTGTACGTTTCCTTCGCGCTTCCACTCTAACACGCTGCCACTGCGCCCGAAAAGAGCAACCTTTCCATCCCTCCCATATTCTCCCATCATTCCCACACTTCCCATCCGCTAATCTTCCGCGCGCTCGCCCGCGGGCGCCATCTTCACGATCTTCGGATCAAACCGCGCCAGCACCTCCACCAGGTCCGTTTGCGCCGCCATCACTTCATCAATGTCCTTGTACGCCATCGGCACTTCGTCCAACCCGGCGGACAACAACGTCACCCCGCGCTCAGCCAAAAGCTTTTTCGCCTGCGACCATGTAAACGACTTGATCGCCTGCTTCCTGCTCATCCGTCGTCCCGCGCCATGCGACGCGGAATTCAGCGACAACGGATTGCCCTTACCGCGCACGATGTATCCCGGTGTCGCCATAGAGCCCGGAATGATGCCGAGCACGCCTTCGCCCGCGGGCGTAGCGCCTTTCCGATGCACAATCACGCGCTCGCCGTTATGCGTTTCTTTCCACGCGAAGTTATGATGGTTCTCGATGTCGAGCAACACCTTCGCGCCGAGGTTCTTCGCGATGTGCCGGTGGATGCACGCATGGTTCGCCGCGGCGTATTTACCCATAAGCTCCATTGCCGCCCAATACTCCTGCCCTTCCTCCGAATCCAGATCAAGCCACGCGAGATGCATCAATTCCTTCGGCAAATCACGATGGAGTTTCATGGCGAGTTTGCTGTAATGATCGGCAACGGCCGCGCCCGTGCCCCTGCTGCCGCTATGGCTCAACAGCGCGAGATACTTTCCCTCCGCCAACTGCAACCCTGCTCCATGAACTTCGAGCGATCCATACTCGACAAAATGGTTTCCGCTGCCGCTGGTGCCAAGTTGCGACCAAGCCTTATCCTTGTGCTGCTGCGTAATCGGCGATACGCGCCAGTCCGCGTCCAGCACGTCATGTTCGCGCCGCTCGCGAAACGATGCGCCAACGCCAAAGCGCGTTTCGTTTTCCAGCGCCTTCGCGAGACGGTCGCTTTGCCCGGTGATCGCGCCAACAGGCAAATCCAGCACCGTCAATTTCATGCGGCAGGCGATATCGACGCCAACCGCATAAGGAATGACCGCGTTTCGCGTGGCAAGCACGCCGCCAATCGGTAAGCCGTAGCCGACATGCGCGTCCGGCATCAACGCGCCGGACACCGCAACCGGCAGCGCGCAGGCATTGCGCATTTGCTCAACGGAACCTTCGTCGAGGTTCTTACCCCATTTCGCGTACGGGGCCGGTGCGCTGCGCGCCACAAAATGCTGCTCATCCGCCGCATCGGCGATCAACGCGGCGGCGAGCGCGCCAAAATGTTCGTGGGCCGTGAATGCGCTCGGCGTCGCGACAAGGTCGCGCATAGCCGCGCGCAGATCCTGCTTGCCGTATCCGGCTTTGGCCGCTTCGGCAATTGACGCCAATGCGGTCCGCATGGTTTCCCCGCGCGGAATTCCAAGATTCGTAAGTTCACGTGCTTTCAAGACCGGCTCCTGAAGATAAATTCCCGATCAATGATGCCCTATGCGCATCCGGATGGCGAGAAAGCGGCAATGCTGGAGTTTAGATTTTGGATTTTAGATTTTAGATTGAATTCGGCGCTACGACGTAACGTGACGGGGGTAGCCTTCGTGCTCGTGCTCGTGCTCGTGCTCGTAATCGATCTTTCGCATTTCATATCACCCACTATTACGAGGACGAGCAAGGAACACAATTTCGGCTATGGGCAGAAGCGCGAGCGAGATACTATTTGATCATAGGAAGAATTGAAGATCGATTTCGAGCACGAGCACGAGCACAAGAACGAGCACGGAAAGGATATGAGGGAGCGTGATTGGGGGGGCAATCGCACACACGCGAAACTACGCTACCGTCCGAAGAATCGTTTCATCAGTGCTTGCGTCATCGATCCTTCCGCGCCGGGTCGTTCGGGGAGTCCGGAAGGCACATGCCACGACCCGATCATGCGGTCAAGATTCACTTTAACACCCTGCGGATGAAGCCACCCGTATCCCGCGCAACCCAACGAAAACAACAAACGAGACATATCGTTCTCGTCGCACTTCGGCGAACCCCTATGAGTGAGCGCCTGCATGATCTTTTTTTCGCTCGCAGATTTTTCGCCGTGCAATTGCGCGCCGTAGGGCGTGCAGAGCGTGAGAAAATTCCGCACGACAGCATCCGCGCCGGGATCCCAGTCGGCAACTGGACGGTCCTCCAGTGTCCAGTCCATCGCCCAGACCCGAATGGTTTCGTCTTTACTGCCAGTCACGACAAATCGTCCGTCCATGCTGAACGCGCACGATTCCACGCTGTCGTTGTGGCCTTCAAACGTGTGAACGTGCTTGCCTGTAAGTATATCCCACATGCGCACGGTTTTGTCTCGTCCCGCGGAAAGCACATACCGCGTGTCCGCGCTGATCGCGACGGCCTGCACGGAATCGGTATGTCCTTCCAATGTATGAACGCACTGGCCAGTTGTGATGTCCCATACGCGTACTTCGCCTGGCCGTTGCCAGATGGACCCGCCGCCCGAGACTGCGCAAAGTCCGTCGAAACTGAAACATGCAGACCGGACGGGTTGCGTGTGCCCGTCCAGCGTGAGTAGGCACTTGCCCGTGGCGGCTTCCCAGACGAAGATGCGCTTGTCTTCGCCGCCGGTCAGCGCGAGGCGGCCATCGCTACTCCATGCGACGGTGTTGACGTCGCCCATGTGGCCCTGCAATTCGCCCATGGCGCGTCCCGTTGCGGTCTCCCACAAGCGCACGGTGCGCGTTTGCGCGGACAGTGCAAACTTTCCGTCGGGCCCGATGGCGAGCGCGTTGACAATATCAGACTGGCGTTCAAACGACTGTGTCACGACCCCCTTCGCAGCGTCCCACAGTTTGATCTCCCATGCCCCCGTGAGCACTGATTTGCCATCGGCACTCATACTGGCGGATTCGATAGAGCCGGTGTCCTGTTCGAAATCCTGCACTTGGGTGACGCGGACGAGGTCCCAGGTGGAAATGGTGTTTTTCCCGGAAACGACCAGCGCGATGCGTCCACCAGTGGTTAGGCAGATCGTTTTTATCGGTTCCTGGATTTCTCCTATCGTCGCGTGTTCCCACGCGCCATCGAACGCGACGCGCGGCAAGCGCGTATAGAGCTCTCTCCACAGGGTCATCGCTTCGGGCGCGCGTCTGCGGCCCGGCTGGGCTCGCGCGCGCCGGACATGATGCGCGGCGCCAAGCGCGTCGCCAGCCGTGAGCGCGGTGCGCGCCGCGGTGAGCGCTTCTTCGAACGCGCGGTCCATCGATTGTGCCGCCTCGGAAGAAAGCGCCTGGCATATTATCGTGGGCGCTTTGTGCCCGCTGTTTTTGGGTCCAAGAGTCCATGCGAAGGCCTTTTTGTCCCGGCTCGTCGAGAATAAATGACGAAGGTCTCGCGCGAAACAGACACCGGTCGTTTCCATTTGGTGGCCGGTGAGCGTATTCAGGCAGCGCCCAGTCCCAAGTTCCCAAAGCCGCACCGTCTTATCCAGGCTGGCGGACGCCGCAAACCGTCCGTCTGCGCTGATCGCAACGCTCTGTACGGGGCCCTGATGTCCTTCAAACGTGGCGATCAGTTTGCCGGCTCCAGGATGCCAAACGCGTAATGTTCTATCTTCACCACCGGACACGGCGATGCGCGTGTCCTCGCTAATCGTAATGCACGTTACTGGGCCTGTATGCCCCTGCAACACATGCGTGCACCGCCGGCCGCGAACGTCCCAAACGCGCACGCTCCCATCTTGTCCCGCGGTCACGGCGGTGAGCCCAGGAGGGTCCATCGAGACGGAGAGCACGCCGCCGCGATGCCCTTCCAAAACGTCCGTGCACTGGCGCTGGCTGACGTCCCAAAGGCGAAGCGACGAATCGAGTCCCGCCGATAGCGCCTGGCGGCCGTCTTCGGAGAATGCCACGTCCTCGACAGAGTCCGCATGGCCTTCGAGGGTGCGCAGACAGGCGCCGTTGCTGGCGTTCCACAATTTTATGGTGCGGTCCTGAGAACTCGACATTGCGATCTGCGCATCCGGCGTGAAATGCACGGAAGTGATCGAGTTTTGGTGCCCCTCAAATGCCCGAATGCAAACGCCTGTGGCCCGGTCCCACATGCGCACGGTGTTATCTTCGCTTCCCGTCAACAGCAAACGGCCGTCGCGGCTACATGTGATCGCGGTCACAGCGTCCTGGTGCGCTTCGTAAGCGAGTTCTTGGCGCCGGGATGCGGTGAGGTGCGATTCCGCGAATTTTAGCGCGCCATGTATATCGCGGCGTTCGGGCATTGCCTGCGCGAGGTCGCGAAGCAGTTTTGTCGCGCGGCGAAATTCACTTTGTTCCATGTAGACTTCGGCGAGTAACCACAGCGGCAAGCGTTCACGGGGATGGAATTTCGCTATCTCCAACAAACGCTGCAATAGCAGCTCATCGGTCAAGCGTCCCCCGCGCCAGCGCATCAAGCCAAGGTTATACGTAGATTCCGGGTGATACGGATCCGCTTTCAGCGCCGACAACCATGCCTGTTCCGCGTGCTGCGCGCGGCCAAGGTCGAGCAGGGACAACGCGCGGTTATTGAGACCGTTCGCCAACGCTTCCGTCACGCGTGGCTGTGTGCGCAAATATTTTTCACTGCTTACCTGCTGATAAGCTTCCATCAGCGCCACGGCGATCTCATTCATGTGTTCCGGGCGTTTCTCCGGATCTGCTTCAAGGCAACGCTTCATGATGGCCGCAAACGGCGCGGGCATCGGAAGCAGCTTCGGATTCGTGGCAGACTGTTCCAGAAATTTCTGCAATATCTGCGGTCCTTCGGTGCCGCGGTACCAAACCACTTTCACCGTGAATGCTTCGAGCATGGACATTGCCCAGCTCCACATATCCGTTTTCTTGGTTAACTTGTCGCCATTGGCCTGTTCCGGCGAGCAATAGAAGCGCGTCATTCCGACGTTCGTCACGCCACCGGCTATCATGGCTGCTTCGTCAAGTCTTTGCTCAGCCACTGCGAAAGCGCGCGCCAGCCCGAAATCGGTTACCTTGGCAATATCGTTTGCGCCGATGAGGACGTTCGCGCTTTTCACGTCCTGATGCACGAGCCCGCGATCATGCGCGTGTTGCAGGCCCCAACACATCTGGAT
>JAWXCN010000139.1:0-23892 GCA_034408725.1 Candidatus Hydrogenedentota bacterium | reverse complement strand
TAGTAACAACTTACAATGTGGGGGTGCAGCCCAAGATTTACCCAGGTTTCGCATTCCCGCTCGAAGTTCGCCGCACCGTCGGCCCGCAACACGATGCGCGCTTTAGGGCTTTTCACCGCGAGCGACATGTTCCAGCCGCGATGCAGCACCTTGTAGACTTTGCCCATGCCGCCTTCGCCAAGCAGTCCCTGGACTTCATAGAGTTCGACGATGACGTCGCCGGGCTTCCATTCGACGGGAACACCATCGTTTGCAAGGCGTTCGAGCGCGCGGCGCTCATCTTCGGTGGGAGGTTCTTCGACATAAGGGAATGCCAAACCCGGATCAACGAGTACGTTGGCGTTGCAATGCGCGCACTTGCCGGTCTTGCCCAGCATCGCCTCATCGACGATAAGCTGCTTGCCACACGTACACGCAATGACGTACAAACGAGATGTCATGAACGTGTCCTGAGTTCACCCAACCCAACCCATCGGAGTATAGCAGACTTGACTCTATATGCCACACCCGATCACGCGCGCGAAACGCCTCCCTGCATCATATTGATCGGCGGACCCACGTGCAGCGGTAAAACCACTTTGGCGCGCGCGATCGCAACCGCGTTACCCACCGGCGCATGCAGCATCATCACGCTGGATTCGTACTATCGCGATCTGGAGCACGTGCCATTCGAGGCCCGCGCAACACACAATTTCGATCACCCCGATTCGATTGATTGGGAACTGGTAACAAAACACGCAGAAATTCTTGCGCGCGGAGAACCGGTTGACGCACCGGAATACGACTTTGCTTCGCACGGCCGCCGCGCGCGGGCGGTGACGGTTGTTCCCGCGCCGATAATCATGATTGAAGGCCTTCTCGCATTGCACGATCGGAATTTGCGCGTGCTCGCGGATTTGCGCATCTTCATGCACGTGGACGACGCAACTTGTCTTGCCCGGCGTATTCTCAGGGATACCGAGGAACGCGGACGTACCGAAGCGTCGATTGCTGCGCAGTACGCGGCAACTGTGCGTCCCATGGCGGAGCGTTTCATCCTCCCGACGCGCGTGTACGCAGATTTGGACCTGAACGGCGCTGTCCAGTTGGGCACATTGGTGGATTACGTGATGGAGTGGTTGCCTCAGCCGCCCGAACGCTAAGGCTGGGAGTGAATCGCAAGTCGCACAAGCCAATCGCGCTTAACTTGCGAAGCAATCTTACCCAGGGTAATCGCGCTTTATTTGCGAAGCAATCTTACCCAGGAAAAGGAAAGCAGCAGCTTACCCGCCGCCGCACTCCAAGGCGCTCCGCGCGGATTCTAGACGTCAATTGGCCGCGCGTAGCGACTTGGAGCACTCCCTGGCAAGTTGCACCGGTGCGCGTTTCGATGGTAAGCTATGAGCAACTTTTCGCTTCGTCGTACCCGTAGCTCAATTGGATAGAGTACCTGGCTACGGACCAGGGGGTTGGGGGTTCGAATCCCTCCGGGTACGCCACTATTTTCCCGTCATTCGGAACACAAAACCTGCGTCGTGGTCGCGCGGCTATTTTCTGCGAATGACAATCCGGTCCTTCACCAACTGGTATCCATAGTTAGCTTCGAGCCATTGCCGGAGCAGCAGGTCCATCGCCGTGCCCAAACGCGCCTTGTGTACATAGAAAGGGTTTACGGGGAACTCCAGCAGCCCTTTTTCCGCGACAACTGTAATACCCAATTGCTCGCTCAAGGTTGGCAAAATGTCGCCGAGTTTGCTTGGTTGCATGGACATTTCCATGCGCTGGCCGGTGCGCAATGGCCGCGGCAAAGCAAGCGAAACCTGTTTATCGAGAACATCGCGCTGTGCATCGGTCAGTGACGCTTCCTCGAGCAGCAGCGATGACGGATTCTTGTTTGCGGGCGCGGCCAGAAAAATAAACTCCGGCGTCGAGTCTGTCGCGAGAGATACGACGCGCGCGGATTTGAGAACGGCCTCAAGGGCGGTCTCGAGCGATACCTGCTTGAGCGCGAGCTCGCCGCTATGCGCGTCGGAGATCGAGTGATCGCCGATGATGGTCATGTCCAACGCATAGCCCATCCACATAAATACGGAGAAGAGGGGAAGGCCCGAGCCAAATGCCGCGTCGGTGGTAACATTTGCGTAGCGCGCGTCCAACCGGCCAGCGAGCGAGACGCTGAGAAGCTGTTCGTAGCCATCCGGAAAGAGGAAAAAATATTCCGCGTTCTCATTTACAGTCAGACCGCCGCCCGCCGCAAGAATTGCGACGCTGTCCGCTACAGACCGGCGCTTAATATCGATTCCAGTTAGCACTCGGCTTTCGACACCACTCATCAATACGACGTTGCCGCCAGCCTGTTCGCCGACAGCGCGCACGAGGTTGCCCAGGGTTTCGACCGATGCCTCGATGGTTACCCGGTCTGATTTCGCGGTTTTATTTTTTGAGGATTCTGCCGCGGTGGCTGGCCGGAATACCTCGTTCGCGTCAGCCGGCGATGCAACTCCCGGTATTGCGGCTTCAGCTGTGGCCGGTGCGGTCGTGGCGTCCGCCGTTGAATCCGACGCGCAAGCCGCAATCAATAGACACGACGCACTGAGCAAACTTATGAAGCGAAATACCATGTATGCCCTTTCGATATGCGCTCGCCCCTCGAAGACAATACCCGAATCCGTGGAAAAGTTCCTGTATAGGGCTTCGTTAGACGGGATGATAGGTGCGGTCGACGGGCGAGCGGAAGCAACGGGGACAAATAAACGAGCCGTCCTTCGTCCGGTTTCGCGTGGCGTCGATGGTGCATTGAACGCACACAACGGCGTTGCACCTGGAACATTGCAAACCATAGTCCGGTTGCAACGGCGCTTCGTTCAATCGCTTATTATACGCCCCCTCACCCCAGGGCGCGGTGCGAAGCGGCTTGCTGCAATTGAGGCAGCGCGTACCTTTGGTTTGAGGTGAATACAAGTTGGCACCCACCCATTCCGGCGTCCGTTTGTCAACGGTAAAACAGTGGATCGCGTCACAGTAGGGACACGTGTATTCAGCCAATTTCCGGCCGGCCAACGATGGGTTATCGCGCACGGACAACCCTATTTCCACGGATTGCAGCGGTTGCAGCTCGGCCGCCGTCACGACCATTTGCTTCTGGCAGTTTGAACACGAAAGCTCAACCGTGTTCCGCGCATGGACGGCCTGGTAATTCTTACCTTCTGCAGCGCGTGCGCGTTTGGTCAGTACGAGGACGATCGCAGTTCCTATAATGGCGCAGAGGAGCGGGGGAAGCCAGTCTGGAATGGCGTTCATGCGCGCGGACCCAGAGTGTTTGGACCATATTCTTGTTGCAGGTGTGCCGTCGCGAGGGAGACAGGTTCCGGCGCGATGGGGACAGCCACCGGGACCCAAAACGCGATGCCGGCGACAGTCCCCGCGGTGACAGTCCACGTGGAAAGGCGGGAGTGTTGCCGTGCGTGGCCGCGTCGGATACCATTGTGAATGTGAAGGGAGTTCATCGGCGTGTTACTCGTTTCCATTTTATTCTTGCCATTTCTGGCGCAGGCCAATCAAATCGATGATCGAAACGTCTATGAAGTGCGTTTGAACGATGCTGGCACTTCGTATTATGCCGAACGGACTGACAACAATGAGAGTCCGCGTGTGTACAAGCTTCGTCCCATTCTACTTGATGGCGCCGGCGCTATTACGGTTGGCGCCGTCACGCAGGTGATGCGCGGGGATGTCACCTTGACGCCGTCAACCCAAAAAATCGTGCGGGAAGCGTTGCAGGCGGAACTGGATCGCCAGTTCCGGACGGTCGGCGGGCAACGTATTCCCAAGCTCGAGTACGATCTCGCGGAGCGTGCGCGGAACAAGGCGCTCGAACTGGAAGAGCGCCTTCGCGACGCCGATCCCGCGGTGATTGATATTCCCGCGGACATAGCGGCAGCGGCGCCCAATTCCGCTCCGAATCCGCTTTTGGTATGGGGGCCTCAGATTGGGCTGGTCCTTGCCGCTGCGGTATTGGTGGCGATAATCGTGAAACTTGTCTTGTTGAACGGGTAGCGGCTCAAACCAGCGATTCAACTTCGTAGGCGTGGACCGGCTCTTCCTTGCCTTTCAACATGACAGTGCCAATGGGTTTGGCTTTTACAAATTCCCTCACCTCGGCGTGGGTAGTGTCGCAGATGATTAACTGACCCGGTTCCGCGATCGAGCACAAACGCCGCGCGGTATTGACGCGATCCCCGATGACGGTAAACTCCATCCGGTCCGGCGAACCAATAAAACCGGCAACGGCTTCGCCCGTTGCAATGCCAATCCCCAGCTCGAACGCGGGCCGGCCTTCAGCAGTCCGCTTTACATTCAGTTCGTGGTTCGTCGCAATCATGAGCAGCGCGGCCTTTACGCAACGCAGCGCGTCTTCACCCTTCGTCACCGGCGATCCGAACACTGCCATGATCTCGTCGCCGATATATTTGTCCAGTGTCCCTTCGAGACCGAAGATGATGGCCGTCATTGCGGTGAAGTGTTCGTTCAGCATGTCCACGAGATCATGCGGTGAAATGCGTTCGGCGATGGGGGTGAATCCGCGCACGTCGCAGAACATCGTGGTCACCGTGAGTTTGTTGCCACCCAGTTCAAGCTCGGTGTCCTGTTTCATGATCTCTTCGACGATGCTGGGTGACAGAAACCGGCCAAGGCTGGCGCGTTTTTTTTCTGCCTCAACCATGCGCTCGTACAACCGCACATTGTCAATCGCCATAGCGGACTGGGCGGCAAGCGATAGAAACAGTTCGAGGTCTTCCTGCGTGAACGCGACTTCCGTGCTGCGGGTGTCCACGTAGATGGATCCCAGTATCCGGTCTTCCACCTGGAGCGGCACGCACATCGCACTCCGAATCTGCTGCCGGATGATGCTTTCACGCCCGCCAAACTGCGCGTCACTGTCGCGGTCCGCCATGAGCACCGGTTCTCCGTCAATAGCCGATCTCCCGGCAATGCCCATGCTCGGTGAACTCGCCTGAAGGTCCTGCGCCATTTCCCGGGCAACGCTGACTTTAAGGCTGCTGGTCGCTTCGTCGCGAAGCATGATAAAGCCGCGTTGCGCTCCGAGTACGTCGATCGCCGTGTCCAGCACCGCCGCGAGCCGCTTGTTAAGATCAAAGTCCGACGCGATCAGTTTGCTGGCCTGGTACAACGCGGACAACCTGCGAAACGCCTTGCTCATCCGCAACAGGTCCGCTTCGGATGAGCCAGGCGGCTTTTGACCCGCGCGCGGGGCCGGCGTAGCGCCGCTGCGCCCGATCATCGTCATACTGCGTTCGAGCGTTTCCATTTCCTGCCGGATGCGCTGGAGGTCCTGGACAACGGCCGATTCGCGCGCCGGATCAGGACGTTGAAGCTCCGGTCCGTCGGTGCGAAAAACAATGCGGCACTTGCTACCCAGCCAGATTTCGTCCATATGGGCAAGTACGCGCTCGACAATCCGCTGCCGGTTCACGTACGAGCCGTTGGTGCTGTTCAGGTCCATCAGCACCACCTGATCGCCACGGCGCAGGACTTTCGCGTGATGTCGCGACACCTCGTCCACCACGAGTACCACGTTATTGTCATCAGCACGGCCCAAATGGACCACGGGCTGAAACATCGGGACCGTGATGGGCGCCAATCCTTGCTGTTCGACGATGAGCTGATCCATGAATGCCTTCCGGGGTGAGCGCGGCGTGATCATAGCAATGGCGGGGATAGTGGTCAACGGACGCCCCCATTGGCCGTGGCGCGCCGCCGCTGTTACAATGCGCGGCGATGGACACATTCACTTCAACGGAAAAGGTCGCATAAATGGCCCTGCGCGACCTCGTTCAACAGTACCGAATATCGTTCAAGAAGCAGTTGGGCCAGAACCTGCTCCTCGACGAGAACATCAACCGCATCATGGTCGAAGCCGCGGCCTTGTCGCCCGAGGACGACGTCATCGAAGTGGGCGCCGGCCTTGGCGCGCTCACGGCGAACCTCGCAGAACGCGCGGGCCGCGTACTCTCGATTGAAATAGACCGGGCGTTCATGCCGGTGCTCGAAGATCAGTTTCGCGACAAGCCGAACGTGCGCCTGTTTCGCGGTGACGTGCTCAACCATAGCCTCGGAAAACTGGTGGAAGAATTCCTTCCCGGCGGTTCCACGTACAAGATGGTGTCGAACCTGCCGTATTACATTACGACGCCGATTCTGTTTCATTTTTGGGAAGCGCCGATCCAATTTGATCGGCTCGTCGTCATGGTGCAAGAAGAGGTCGCCGAGCGCATGACTGCTACCGTCAACAGCGCAAACTACGGCGCGCTTGCCATCGCTTCCGCCGTTCACGGCGAGACGGAAATCATCCATTCCGTGCCGCGAACCTGTTTCCGGCCACAGCCCAACGTCGACAGTTGCATCCTGCGTTCCAAACTGCACGCCACACCTCTTTATCCCGATCTGGAACCGAAGTTCATTATGAAGGTCGTGCGCGCGGCCTTCTCGCAACGCCGCAAGACGCTTCGCAATTCGCTGACGAAAACCGGCGCGTTTGGCGCGGACAAACTTGTTGTGGAAGAAGCCTTCGTTGCGGCGGGAATTGATCCGGGTCGCCGTCCGCAAACGTTGAGTCTGGATGAATTTGCGGCGCTGGCGCGGGAAATCCGATCACGGATAAAGCACACGCCCTCCAAGGACACGGAAACTGAACATGCGTGATTTGAACGAAGAGATTATCCAGAGCCTTTCCAGCGGAGTTATCGCGGTAGACCGGGCGGGCGCCATCATCACGGTCAACGCCGCCGCTTGCGAATTCCTCGGCGCCAACCAAGGCGCATTGAACGCAGGCGTCCGGCTCGCGGACATCCCACACGCGGAACCTCTCGCGAACCTGCTGGAAGAAATCATGCGCAAAGGCCAGACCGTCTCGCGCCACGAGATTATGCTGAATTGTCCCGGTGGCGAAGTGAAGCAGATTGGATTGTCGGCAGCACTGCATCGCGGGCCAACTCCTTTTGATGGAGTCGTCGTACTGTTCACGGACATGACCGAGCGCCTCCGGCTTGAACGCAGCGCGGAACTGAACCGCCAACTTGCCGCGCTCGGCGAACTCACCGCGGGCGTGGTCCACGAACTGCGCAATCCCGTCAGCGTCATTAGCGGCTTGGCCGAATTGCTCATCCGAAAACTCGAACCCGGTGACGGCAAACACGACGCCGCCCAAACCATATTGCGCGAAGCCCGCGAACTGGAACGATCTATTTCGCAGTTCCTCGGGTTCGCGCGCCCCTTCGAACTTCAGATGGCAAACTGTTCGCCAACCGACATCGTGGATCGCACGGTGCAACTGTGCAGACGCAAAGCCGAACACAACAGCATTGAAATCGAGTCGTCGTCGTTCGAGCCCGCGCCGGCAATCCGCGCCGACCTGCTTCGCGTCGCGCAAGCCCTCTCCAATATCGTGAACAACGCGATCGACGCCGTGCCCGCCGGCGGCAAGGTCAGCCTGCGCGCATCAAACGACGGCGACAAGATTGTGTTCGAAGTGCTCGACAACGGACCTGGCATCAACCTGCGGCCCGGCGAAGATTTGTTCGCGCCGTTCTTCACCACAAAGGAAGGCGGCACCGGATTGGGCCTCACCATTGCCCACCGCATCATCACCGCCCACGGCGGGCTGGTCTCCTACGACAACCGCCCCGAAGGCGGCGCGTCGTTCATTGTGCGCCTTCCAAAACAGGGGATGTCATAGCCCCCGGAGCACCTCCGGCAACGCGCTGATGTCTTTTACGCGAAGGTCCGGCACGCACGCAGCACTGTCCCGCGTGCGATGTTCATATGGCCCATCCACCAGCACCGCAGTCATTCCGACACTGTGCGCGCCGCATACGTCCCGATGCGGTTTGTCCCCCACATACCACGCGTTTCGCGGATCGAGATTCATCGCGCCGAGCGCATGCCTGAAAATCGCCGGGTCCGGTTTGTTCGCGCCAAACTCCGCGGAGAACACCATGAACTCGAACAAATCGAGTATCCCGCCCTCGTGAAACAGCGTGCGATGATAGGGGCTGACCAGAAGTGTGTTCGAGATCAACCCAATGCGGAAACCCATGTCCCGGATTTCGCGCAAGGCATCCCGCACGAAAGGGTACAACGGCCGCACTTCCCACAATCCCAACACGCCGTACCAATGTTCGATCGCGTCGCTGGTCGCGTCAATTCCAGCCTTCGGCAACCACTCCGCAATCAGCGGCCGACAGTCCATCGCCGGCCTCGGCGCCGGCAAAACGTCATACGCGGAAAGTATCGCGTTCGACATCTCCATGTACCACGACTTCGTCACGCCCTCCGGCAACCCGTTCAAATAAGACTTCGCAAAACCCGGCTCCGTCCACATATCCGCGGATTCAAGTAACACTCCACCCATATCAAACAAAATAGCTTCAGGACGCTGCAACATTCAGTCCCCCAACCGTTGTTCTCATATTCGTGCTAATGCCTTCATCCTCGTTCTTAATTTCGTGCTCGTGCTCGTCATCGTAATCGTTTTTCCTCACAACTCCCAAACCACGCAGGGGAGCAGTAAATTTGACGAAACAAGGGGGGGTGATCGGGGAGCGTCCGCGGATGGCGCGGATTTTTGCGGATGAACACGGGGAGTGTTCACAGATGACACGGCGCGGCGCAGCCGTAACCAAACCAGACACAAAAGGGTGCAAAGAGAATTCAACCACAGATTTCACCGATGCCACAGATTAACGCTGGAAAATCGCGACAGCGATTCAAATTTTTGAGGGTGAGTACAGATTTAGGGCCGGACATATTGCGTTGGCATGGAGTTTAACCACCGATAACGATCGAATAACGCCGATGCGTACGGGGAGCGCACGCAGGTGAACCTTACTTATTGGCCCGGCATGTTGCACTCGAACGCTGGCAGTTACGCTTTGGAATACGAAGGGGGGAATTGCCGCCACCACTCTGGCGAAAATTCGTCCCGTACTCATCGGTGTTCATCCAATTCATCGGTGGTTCAACTGCGCGAATTGAGGGGGGTGTCTGACATTTTTTATTTGACGAATCAAGGGGGGGGTGATCCACATAGGCGCGACCCAAGAAGGATTTGGCGCTAATCCACCGCGGATCAGGACTGGTGGAGACCTTACGGTCGGGCGCGTGGCGCGGTCGGAGACCGGCCACAACGGGGAGGCGCCTCCGCGAAACTTCGTTGCAATAATCTGTGCGAATCTGTGAACACATTCCGGTTCTTAATACTCAGCCCACCACGTTGCACGGGGGGGTGATGTCTCGATTGCTCGTTGTCGATGCGGTGGCCTGGGAACCGGAACTCGACCACGGGGGACACGGGGAGCAGAGGGGGATTCGATTGACGGATTTTGTGTAAATGATGGCCATACATCATTGCGCGGTATGAGACAACCTGATTTGGACGCGCTCGCTGTAATATACTCCGTTCTTGGGATCAGGGGGATTCTTGCGCGATTGGTATCTAGCGCGCAACGAAACAGAAAAGGTGGTTCATGGAGCAATCCCAAGTCAATTGGTTGACCAATTTTATCTGGAATATAGCCGATGATGTTCTCCGCGACGTATTTGTCCGGGGTAAGTATCGCGACGTTATCCTGCCCATGACCGTCATTCGCCGCCTTGACGCAGTGTTGGAACCCACAAAACAGCAAGTACTCGACACGAAGACCTTGCTCGACCGGGAAAAAATAACCAACCAGGACGACGCCCTCCGCGATGCCGCGGGCCAGGCCTTCTACAACACGTCGCCGTTCCGACTCCGGAATTTGTCTTCTCGCGCAACGCAGCAAAAGCTTCGGGATGATTTCGAAGCGTATCTGAACGGATTTTCGCCAAATGTGCAGGACATCCTGATCAACTTCGAGTTTCGGCACCAGATTCCGCGACTTTCCAAGGCGGACGCGCTTGGACAGCTCATCGAAAAATTTCTCGACAAGGACATCAACCTCAGCCCATATCCCGCCGGCAATCTGCCCGGACTCGATAACCATTCAATGGGCACGATGTTCGAGGAACTCGTCCGCCGATTCAATGAGGACAACAACGAAGAGGCGGGGGAACACTGGACGCCGCGCGATGCGGTGCGTCTCATGGCAAATCTCATGTTTCTTCCTGTTGCTGAAAAGATCGAGTCAGGCACGTATCTGCTCTACGACTGCGCCTGCGGCACCGGTGGAATGCTCACCGTGGCGGAGGAAACACTTCGGGAAATCGCCAGCGCGCACGGCAAAGACGTTTCCACTCACCTGTTTGGTCAGGAAATCAATGGCGAAACGTATGCGATTTGCAAAGCCGATCTCCTGCTCAAGGGCGAAGGCAACGCGGCCGACAACATTGTAGGCGGCCCGGAACATTCGACGCTTGCCAACGACGCCTTCCGGTCGAAAGAGTTCGATTTCATGCTTTCGAATCCGCCCTACGGCAAAAGCTGGAAAGGCGATCTCGAACGCATGGGCGGCAAGAAGGACGTGAGCGACCCGCGCTTCGTGATCCAGCATGACGGCGATCCCGAATATTCGCTCATTACCCGATCCAGCGACGGCCAGATGATGTTTCTCGCCAACATGCTCAGCAAGATGAAGCACGACACGCCCTTCGGGAGTCGCATCGCCGAAGTACACAACGGTTCCTCACTGTTCACGGGCGACGCGGGGCAGGGCGAAAGCAATATCCGGCGTTGGATCATCGAAAGCGACTGGCTCGAGGCCATTGTCGCGCTGCCGTTGAATATGTTCTACAACACCGGCATCGCCACATACGTCTGGGTTATCACGAACCGGAAACCCGAGCACCGCAAAGGCAAGGTCCAACTCATCGACGCTACGCAGTGGTACCGTCCCCTACGCAAGAACATGGGCAAGAAGAACTGCGAACTTTCGCCGGAAGACATCAAGCGCGTTTGCGAGACCTTCCTCGTATTCGAAGAAACCGAGCAGTCCAAAATCTTTCCCAACGCCGCTTTCGGCTACTGGAAAGCAAAAGTCGAACGGCCTTTGCGCCTGCACAGTCAACTCACGACATTGCGTATTGAGACATTGCGTTTTGCGTCCGGCGACGAAGATGTTCGCGCGGCGATCTACGACGAACTTGGGGAAGCCGTTTTAGAGAATCCCGCCTCCGTACGCAAAAACCTGGAGCAGATGGTTAATGATTGGGGCGCGAATGACACGGACGACGAAAGCGAAGATGCTGAAGCAGAAACTCCACGGAAGAGCCTGCCGGAAAAAAAGAAAAAGAAGCTGCTCAACGAAGATACCTGGAAACGCGACGCCATGCTCGTTGACGTTGCCACTAAACTGCGCGCGGAACTGGGGGACGGATTGTTCGACGATCTCAGCGTGTTCCTCGAACAGGTCGATGCCGCTTTGGTGAAGCTCAAGCTCAAGTTGAATGCTTCCGAACTTAATTGCATCGTCAATGCGGTCAGTTGGCGTGATGAGAATGCCGCGCCGGTCATCAAGAAGGTGCACAAACCCGGCAAGGCGGCACTCAATCCACTTTACGGGCGTTATGAAGCGAAGCACGATGGAAAGAAATGCATCGTCGAATACGAGCCCGACAGCGAACTCCGCGACTACGAACAGATTCCCTTGCTCGAACCCGGCGGCATCGAGGCGTTTATCCGCCGCGAAGTGCTGCCCTACACGCCCGACGCGTGGATCGTCGAAGCCGACACCAAGATCGGCTATGAAATCAGCTTCACGCGCCACTTCTACAAACCACCAAAACTTCGCACCCTCGCCGAAATCAGCGCTGACATTCTCGCGCTCGAACAGGAAACGGAAGGGCTCCTCTCCGAAATTACCAAAGGCGCTACGGCATGAAAAAAAAGGCCGTCGCCAAGCGGAAAACCGCCACCGTAGCAGTCCCCCTAGACGGCGCGTTCACCGAAGTGCTGGACCTCATCCAGTCGGCCCGGGAGCGCACCTTTCAAGCCGTCAATTCCGAACTGGTGACGCTCTATTGGCAGGTCGGCGAATACATCAGCCGCAAGATCGAGTCTGCTGAATGGGGAGATGGCGTTATCGAACATCTCGCCCGATACATCGCGAAAACCCAGCCGGGACTTCGGGGTTTTACCCGTCCTAACCTGTTCAGAATGCGGCAGTTCTATGAGACGTACCGCGGCAACCCAATTGTCTCGGCACTGCTGAGACAATTGCCGTGGACGCACCATATGCTCATCTTGGGCTATGCAAAAAGGGACGAAGAACGCGAGTTCTATATCCGGCTGGCCATACACGAAAGATGGTCCAGTCGCGAACTGGAGCGACAATTTCGAAGCGCTCGTTTTGAGCGCACCGTCCTCAATCCGCCAAAAGTCTCGCCACCGGTGAGACAATTGCACCCCGAGGCCCTGAATGTCTTCAAAGACGCCTATGTCCTCGAATTTTTGGGCATTTCCGATGTCCATTCCGAGTCCGATCTGCACGGCGCACTGATCCGCAATCTCGGCCGGTTCCTGACGGAACTGGGCCGCGACTTCTGCTATATCGGCTCGGAATATCCCATCCAGGTCGGCGGACAGGATTTCGCGCTTGACCTGCTGTTTTTCCATCGCGGGCTGAACTGCCTAGTCGCCATCGAACTCAAGGCGGCACGCTTCGAACCGGCCCATCTCGGCCAACTCAATTTCTATCTCGAAGCCCTTGACCGCCATTACCGGAAGCCGCACGAAAATCCCGCCATCGGCCTGCTCCTCTGCGCGACCAAAGACAGCGAAGTCGTCGAATACGCATTAAGCCGCTCGCTGTCCCCGGCCATGATCGCGGAATACGAAACGCAGTTGCCGGATAAAAAACTGTTACGCGCCAAGCTCCACGAGTTCTATCAGTTGCTTGCACCGTCGGAAGATGACAAGGCGCTTCCGACACCGCGCACGACGAAGAAAACATAAAGAGCCCGCGCATGATCGAGGGACTCAAACCATATCCGGAATACAAGGAGTCTGGCTTGCCTTGGCTCGAAGCCATTCCAAAACATTGGAGTATGGCACCCAACCGCGCTTTAATGGAGGAACAACGGCAGGTAGTTGGCGAAAACGCGTCCAGCTATAAACTCCTTTCACTGACCTTGCGTGGAATCATTGCACGCGATATGGAAAACCCGAAGGGAAAGTTCCCAGCACAATTTAACACGTACAAGGTAGTCAGGCCGAACGACTTTGTGTTCTGCCTTTTCGATATTGATGAGACGCCACGCGCCGTTGGTATATCGAATCAAAAGGGAATGATCACAGGCGCTTACGATGTGTTCACTCCCCGGCGACTAATCAACCCACGATTTCTTTACCATTACTATCTCTTCGTTGACGAAGGAAAACTTATGAAGCCGTTCTACACAGGGCTTCGTAAAACGATTCAGCGGGGAATTTTTGCGAGTCTCAAAGCACCGCTCCCGCCGCTCGACGAACAAGCCGCCATCGTGCGGTTTCTCGACCACATGAACTGGAAGATCGACGCGTTCATCCGCGCCAAACGAAAACTGATCGGGCTGCTGAAGGAACAAAAACAGGCCATCATCCACCGCGCCGTCACCCGCGGCCTCAACCCCGATGTTCCACTAAAGCCGTCCGGCGTGCCCTGGCTGGGGGATATTCCGAGGCACTGGATCGTACAACGATTAGGACGAATTTCAAGAATATTCAATGGCTCCACCCCAAGCCGTAACAAACCTTCCTATTGGCATTGTGGGACAATTCCGTGGCTGCCCAGCACAAGAGTCAACGATTATGTTGTCGAATCTGCGACCGAGTTTGTGACAGATCAGGCATTACAGGAATGCTCAATTTCAATCGTTCCAAAAGGTGCAGTCATAGTCGGATTGGTTGGGCAAGGAAAAACTAGAGGGAAGTCTGCACTTTTAGGAATCAACGCGTGCATAAATCAGAATCTTGCCGCAATTATTCCTCGCAGTGAGGTTATTGGTGAATATTTGCTTGCATTCCTTACGGCCTTCTATAGCGATCTTCGAGAGTTGGGACGCGGCGGAAATCAAGAAGCGCTCAATTGTGAAATAGTCGCAAACTTTCGTATCTCTATTCCGACAGTGGAGGAGCAACAGCGAATTGTAACGTCCATAAATTTCGAAACAAGATATACGGACATGGCCATCGCTCGCACCGAACGCGAAATCGCCTTTATGCAGGAATACCGCACCCGCCTGACCGCCGACATCGTGACGGGCAAGTTGGACGTGCGCGAGGCGGCGGCGAAATTGCCCGATTTGCCTACGGAATCCCCCGATACTTCCGCGATTGAACCGATAGAAGACTTCGACGACGCTGACCTTGCGGAGGTTGGGGGCTAGCAGGTACCTTAATTCACTATTTCTGTATTCTATCGTACAGATTAATAGAATCAACAGGGACGCCATGAAATGATAGAAGGACGCATAAAAACCGAAGCCGAGCATGTAGCTGCACTCGCGCGCTTGGACGCAATCTTCGATGCAGAACTTGATACCCCGGAAGGGGACGAGCTGGAATTCCTTGTGATGCTGATAGAGACTTATGAGGACAAGGAATTCCCCATAGATATCCCAAGCGCCGCGGTTGATACGAAACATTAGATGTAAGGTACCCGGACAGCAAAATAATGCCCACCGACACCACCGAAAAAGGCCTCGAAAGCCTGATCATCCGACACATGACCGGGTCGGACGGCTTTTTTTCTGTGGGAACCGGCGAAGTCACCGAAGGGGTGTCGTCCATCGGTGGCAACGGTTGGCGCGCGGGCACCCCGACATCCTATGACCGCGCCTACGCCGTGGATACGGAACAGTTATTTGCCTTCCTTCAAACCACCCAACCCGACGAATACGCAAAACTCGGAAATACGGACTACAAACGCCACGACGGCATCGCCACTCAAAAGTTCCTTGCGCGGTTGCAAGGGGAGATTACGCGGCGCGGTGTGATCGATGTGCTGCGGCGCGGGATCAAGCACGGTCCGCTGAATTTCGATCTGTTCTATGGCACGCCTTCGCCCGAGAACGAAAAGGCCGTCGAACGGAACGCGGCCAACCGGTTCACCATCACCCGGCAACTGCACTACAGCCGGGACGAGACGAAGCGCGCGCTCGACCTGTGCGCGTTCATCAATGGGCTGCCGGTGGCCTCGTTTGAACTGAAAAACAGCCTGACCAAACAGACCGTCGAAGACGCGATTGAACAATACAAACGCGACCGCGACCCGCGCGAGACCCTGTTCGAGTTTGGCCGGTGCATCGTGCATTTCGCGGTGGATGATCAGCGGGTGGCGATGTGTACCGCGCTCAAGGGCAAGAAGGGCATGGCGAAGGATTCTTGGTTCCTGCCTTTTGATAAAGGGTGGAACGACGGCGCGGGGAATCCGCCGAACCCGAAGGGGATCAAAACCGACTACCTGTGGAAAAACATTCTGGTGCCGGAACAGCTCACAAATATCATCGAGAATTACGCCCAGATTGTTGAGGAGTTGGACCCGAAGACCGGCAAGACCAAAACCGAGCAGATATTTCCGCGCTATCACCAGCTTGATGTGGTGATAAAGCTGCTGGCGGACGTGGCGCAACACGGCGCGGGAAAACGGTATCTCATTCAGCACTCCGCGGGCAGCGGAAAATCCAATTCGATTGCGTGGCTCGCGCACCAACTCATCGGACTTAGAAAAGGAAAGAAGGAAATTTTCGATTCCATCATCGTCGTCACGGACCGTAGGATTTTGGACAAACAGATCCGCGAAACAATCAAAGGGTTTGCGCAGGTCGGCAGCATCATCGGCGCGGTGAGAGAGGGAGGGGGCACCTCGAAAACGGAACAACTTTCCAAATTTTTGCGAGACGGCAAGAAGCTCATTATTTCCACGGTGCAGACCTTTCCTTACGTGCTGGATACAATTGGGGAAGAGCACCGGGGACAGAAATACGCGATTATTATCGATGAGGCGCATTCGAGCCAGGGCGGTCGTACGGCGTCGGCGATGAGCATGGCGCTATCCGAAAACGGAGCGGAACAGGAAGACGAGTCCACCGAGGACTACATCAACCGGATCATCGAATCCCGGAAACTGCTGCGCAACGCGAGCTACTTTGCGTTCACCGCCACGCCAAAGAACAAGACGCTGGAAATCTTTGGGTTGGCCTTTACTGAGGGTGGGGAGGTGAAACATCGCCCGTTCCACGGCTACACGATGAAACAGGCTATCCAGGAAGGTTTTATCCTCGACGTGCTCCAGCACTACACGCCGGTGGAAAGTTATTACCGTCTGGCAAAGACGATCCAGGGCGATCCGCTGTTCGATGTGAAAAAGGCGCGCAAGAAACTGCGGCGCTACATCGAGGGGCATAAGAAAGCCATCCGCGACAAGGCGGAGATTATGGTGGACCACTTTCACGAACAGGTAATTGGCCAACGCAAGATCGATGGACAGGCGCGTGCAATGGTCGTGACGGGAAGCATTAAGCGCGCGATTCAATACTTTTTCGCTTTTCGCGCATACCTCGCGGAAATTAAAAGCCCGTACAAAGCCATCGTCGCATTTTCCGGTCAACCCATATACGACGGCGAGAAAACCAGCGAGTCCAAATTGAATGGGTTTGCAAGCAACGACATCGCGGATAAGATTCAAGAGGACCCGTATCGCTTTCTAATCTGCGCCGAGAAATTCCAGACGGGATATGACCAGCCGCTGTTGCACACGATGTATGTGGATAAGGCGCTCTCCAACATTAAAGCCGTGCAGACCTTGTCCCGACTGAACCGCTCGTGCCCGAACAAACACGATGTGTTCGTGCTCGATTTCCAGAACGACACCGACACGATTGAGGCGGCCTTTGCGCCATATTACCGCACGACCATTTTGAGCAAAGAGACCGACCCCAATAAGCTTCACGAGTTGAAAGCAGATTTGGACAACCATCAGGTTTACGCGCCGGAACAAATCGAAATGTTCGTGGAGCTATACTTCGATGATGCCGAACGTGACCAACTCGATCCCATACTGGATGCCTGCGTCGCAATTTACAAAACTGACTTGGACGAAGACGGCCAGGTGGATTTCAAAGGCAAGGCGAAGGCTTTCACGCGCACGTACGGTTTTCTCGCAACGATACTGCCTTACGGGATTCAGGAGTGGGAGAAGCTTTCGACGTTCCTGAACTTCCTTATTCCAAAATTGCCGGCGCCTGACGATGTGGACCTGGCGAGGGGAATCCTCGAATCGATTGACATGGACAGCTATCGCGCGGAAAAGAAAGCGACGATTGCAATAGCGCTGCCTGACGCCGACGCGGAAATTGATCCGGTACCTGCTTCCGGTGGTGGCCGTAAACCCGAACCGGAAATGGACAAACTGTCGAATATCATCAAAGCGTTCAATGAACAGTTCGGCGGACTATTCGACGATCCGGACCGGATGGAAAAGCGAATCATGAACGAAATACCCATGAAGGTGTCGGCGAATCAAGCCTACCAAAATGCCAAAAAGAACTCGGACCGACAGAACGCTAAAATCGAACATGACGTGGCTTTGAACGGCGTTATCACCGGACTGCTGAGGGACGACACCCAGTTGTTCAAGCAGTTTAAGGAAAACGATTCCTTCCGGCGCTGGCTCACGGATACCATCTTCAACATGACGTACCAGCAGTAGGCTGCGCGCCAAACTGCGAATACCCATCAATACCCCTTGAATTAATTTCCATATACACCGCATCCAGCGCGCGGGAGAAATGTGTGACCTGCGATGTAAAGCGAATACGGGTTAAATCGCGGAGTTGTCCGTGCGTGGTTTCATGGTGCAACGCTCTGGGTGAGTTAGTAACGGCGGGTGAATTCGGGCAATGGAGCGCGGGTTTCCAACCCGCGATTCGGGATGGCAGCAAAATCGCGGGTTGGAAACCCGCGCTCCTGAAATGAATTTCGCTTTGTGCGCAACGTAGAGCGAAACTAAATTCTTGACGCCCGTGGGGTGATCCCGTATCGTAATTGCTCACAGGGTGTGGGAGGTGGTCAATGCGCTGGGTCCGGTCGATAGCAGTGGGAGTGGGGGTCGTGTTTGCCGCGGGGATTTTTAGCGGTTGCGGCACGATTGGCGCGGCGCGGAATCTGGCGAACGGCATTTTGGGGCTTGCGAACAAAACCGCAAACAAAACGCTGAGCACGACGGACAAGGCTGTCACGAAAGCGATCACGCCTTCGACCTACCAAAAATTACCCCAGCAGATGCGCAATCAGCCCCGCGGTTATCAGGAACCGCAACGGGCGAAGCGCACTTCCGCGCGTAACAGCGGCGCGCTGAACCACAGCTCGAACTCGTCACGCAAGCCCAGCGCGCATGGCAGTGGCGCGTCGTATTTGCGGGACAAGGCGAAGTCGTCGAACAAGCGGCGGCGGTAGGAACATCCCCCTGGCCCCCTTCAAAGGGGGATTGATTCGGGATGGTGTGTCCGGCGAGAGAGTCGTAGGTCATTCGCGGAGTGGGCTTATCTGATCGCTCCGAAACGCGCCGCCCTTGGCAATGGCGGCGCTACTTGGCCAGGCTAACTCGCTAACTCGCTAACTCACTATCCCAACCCGTGGTGGCTGTTTTCCTTTAGGACCTGCTCGTCGTCAGTGATGGGAAACGGCCCTGGATAACGAATAAACTCGACGTGGCCATCCATGTAGAGTACGTTGCAGCCGCCGGGCAGATGGTTGAACACGACCTGCGCGTTGCCGGAATCGGAAAATGAACCGGCGCCGAACGTGTCCCACATCACGGGCATACTGCTTTCCGCGCGGGACGACCGTGTCGCATCGTTGATATCGGTGATCATGAACCGCTCGACACCTTGCCGAAGCGCGCGGACGATATTGGCGCCTGCCGTGCCGGAGGCGATCGGCGGGGCGGGAACCCACGGCGGCCAAATCGGCGACGTGACGCTGAGGTCGCCGGAATAGTCTTTGACGTTAACCGTGCCGACGCCGAGGATTGCCGCGGAACCGGCGATGGTGTTCGTCGCTTTCGCGCCCCATACGCCGTAGTATTCGTTGACGGTGGTTATAACGTAGCCTTTGTAATGATACGAGCGCGCGAGTTCGGCGCAGTTGAAATAATCGAGCGAGATGAAGTCTGCCGCGTCAATGGAATCCTGTTGCCACGATTCAAAATCGCCGGTCGCGGGCATGCGTTGCAGCACGCTCGCCCATTCGGGGTTGCCGCCGGGGTCCGATGGGCATTGCGCAACATCGAGCGTGGCGAGGTACTCCGGATACACGGCCATTGCGCTGGGTGCTTCCCAAAGTGGGGAAGAGCGCGCGTCTGGCCGGACGCTGCTGTACGGGGATGCCGGGGGATACGCGCCGCGCGTTTCGCCGGCGTAGATTGCGAACACGACTCCGAATTGTTTGAGATTGTTCTGGCAGGAGGCCCTGCGAGCGGCTTCGCGCGCGCGAGCAAGCGCGGGCAAAAGCACGGCGGCAAGAATGCCGATGATCGCGATGACGACCAGCAGTTCGATCAGTGTGAATCCATTGCGCCGCATACCGGTTCAGGATACGCTCCTTTGACTGAAGCGTCAATCCGCGACAGGTCGGATGCAACGCTTGCCCCCTTATAATTACATTGCTAACATGCGCGCAGAGAACAACCGGGGGACTCCGATGAATGAACTCATTACGCTGCTTGCGGAATCGATTGATAGCCGCGAGGATCTTCCGCTCGGGGCATCTGCGCGGGTCATGGAATGCGCCTCGCGGTTTGGCCAGTCGCTGCACTTGTCGCCTCAGGAACAATTGACACTGGCGCGTGGCGCGCTGCTCCGGGACATCGGCAAGCTCCGCATTCCAAACTCTCTCCTGTTAAAGCAAACGATCCTGAGCCACGACGAATGGGAAGCCGTCCGGGCGCATACGCATCGCGGCGGCGATTTGGTGAAACAGACCGAAGGTCTGAGGGATATTGAAGACATTGTGCGATACCATCACGAATGTTGGGATGGCACCGGGTATCCGAACGGACTTGAGGGCAACGACATCCCGCGGCTTGCGCAGATTATCCGGTTGGTGGACGTCTTTTGCGCGATGACCGCGCCGCGGCATTATCGCAAGAATGTGCATTCGACGAAGGACGCGCTGGAACATCTGAGGAGTGAATCCGGCAAACATTTTAATGCGGAATTGGTGGAAGCATTTTTGGACGGGAAGATTGCGCGGTAAGGCTGTGGATGGACACGGACAAACACGGACGAACATGGACCGCGCGGGGAAGCGCGGACAGGGTCGAAAATCGATGAATGGTTACGGCGCGTTGCGGCCACGATGTTTTTGGGCCAGCGCCGCGCCTGCAAACTGGGCGAGGTCGCGGAACACTGGTTCGCTGCTGGCTTCGCGCTCTTCGACTGGTAGCGTCAGCAGCATTTCCACGCGGCGCACCATGTCGCCGAGTGCGTGTGCATCCGCGCCTGGAGCGAGATGTTCGAATAGAAGCCGGTGCGCGCCCTTGCGTTCCATGGCCTCGATGCCGTCGAGGATTTGCCGGTGGGGCGGACCTTCCCAAATCGCGAGGATCATTGCTTCCCGCAACCACCGCTCGACGCCGTACTCCGCGAGCGTGCCCATGCCGCCGTGGACTTCCATGCACCATTTCGCGGTTTGCACGGCGAGTTCGGCGGTCCAGTATTTTGCGAGATGCACGATCATGCGAAATAGGTTGAATCGCGGCGAATAGGGCGGCGTTTCCTTCCACACTTCATTGAAGAGCAGGACTGATTCCCAGGCCATGGCGTGCGCCGATTCGAGCGCCGTGATACGCTCGGAAATTTGTTGTTTCAGCAGCGGATGTTCGGCGATGGGCTTGCCGAATGCGACACGGCCGTTTGCGAATGTTATGGCGTCCGCCAGCGCGCGTTGCGTCAGCGCGACGCTGCCGATCGCGTTGCACACGCGCGAACAGTTCAGCACTTCGAGGATATGGTAGATGCCATGCTCCGGTTTGCCGAGAAGATAGGCTTCGCTGTCGCGAAGTTCGATTTCGCCGGTGATGACCGCGCGCGTGGCGATCTTGTCTTTGATGCGGCGGATATGGAAATTCAGCGCGCCGTCTTCACGGCGTTTCGGCGCGAGGTAGAGCGCGAGGCCGCGCACACCGGCGGCTGCGCCTTCGGGACGCGCGGCGACAACGGCGATGTCCGCGATTGCGTTGCTGGTGAAATACTTGTCGCCGGTGAGCAGCCATCGGTCGCCATCGCGACGCGCGACGGTTTCGACGTTCCGGCCCAGGTCGGAGCCGCCGCCGGCTTCAGTCATCCAGGTTGCGCCGTGCCAGACGGATTCGTCCTCGCGCAGCATCCTGGGCATGTATCGGGCCTTGACGTCTTCCGCGCCATACTTTGACAGTGGAAGGATCGTCGAGAGCGAAACGGTGTATGGGCAAAACAATCCGGAGTCATAGAATGAGCAGATGTAGCCGATGCGGAACGATGAAAGCAGCGACTGTTCCTTGAACGCGCGCGAGACGACGCCGGTGGTAAAACCGCGCCGCAGCATGGACCAATATTCCGGCGCGCATTGAACGATATCGACGCGCTTGCCAAAGACGTCGTACATCTGTAGCCAGGGCGTGCCCGCGCGATCGTGGGCGGTGGAAATGTTTTTGCCTTCACGTTGCCACCATGAGTCGTAGGCGAGAAGCTCGGATTCATTTCCCATCGATCCCTGGAGATTTTTCATCAACTCCAAAGGCGATTGAATAGTCTCTTGTTTCATTTGCACTGTTCTCCCTTCACCACGAGTTGCTTATCTGCAAGAAAGTATAGAGAATGGCGCGTGCTCAATGTAGGGGGAAGCATGGGGTCAAATCCTGCCGTGGTCGAGATGTTTTCGCGGGCGTTCGAGACGGTCGCGGGCATTGCGCATACAGCGCGGACCGATGCGGACATCGCGCACATTGTCGGCACGATTGCACGGGAAAAACAGGCGCGGCGGATTGCGTTGGCCGGGCTTGATACTGGCGTCGCGGCGGCTATCGTAGCGGAATGCAGTGGGATCGAGGTTTTGAGCCAACCCTATCCTGCCGATACTTTGCCGGCGGCAATCGATCAGGCGCAGGTTGGTGTGACGGGGATTTCGTTTGGTATCGCCCAGACCGGCACGTTGGTCGAGGTTTCCACCAACGATGCGGTCCGGCTCGTATCGGCGCTTCCAAGGACGCATATCGGCATTGTGCGCGCATCGGAACTTGTCGAGTGTTACGAAGACGCCGCGCCACGTATCCGGGCCTTGTTTGCGGAAAACCCCGCGGCGTGCGTCGTTAGTTTCATGTCCGGCCCTAGCCGGACCGGCGATATCGAACTAAAGTTGACGCTGGGTGTACACGGGCCGGAATCGGCGCATGCGATTGTGGTGTTGGATTGAAGAATTAACCGAGAATTGAGCGTGATTTCCCCGATAGCCCGAGGGCGAATACAATCGCCACGTTCACTTGATCCAGTTTCTGCCCGATTAGAGAAGTAATTCGAGCGCCGAAGTTCTTCTTGGGTACGGTTTGCAACCTATCCAGATTAACCGCACACGTTTTCATCATACCATCTTCTGTACCCAACAGGATTTCGGTCGGAGCTCCTCGTAGCGACGAAGTAATGGGAGCGACAGTTAGTGCATTGAGATAGGTATGGCGGAATCGCGAGTAAGCACGAGGACCGGCCGTCGCTTATCAGACTTAACGAAACTATACCACCTAATTTCACCCCGGGAAATCACCATTCAGGCCATGCCTGGTCTTCTTCGGTAAATGGGAATTCGTCTGGCTGAACGGGACAACGTTTGTAAGCTTCCCGGTGTAGATGTTCAAGGGTCTTCTCACCGGCATTTGAATGCGCGGTCCTGACAAGGTACCTGAGATACTCAGTGACGGAAACGCCCATTTCCTTTGCTGCTTTGGCGACCCGTTTCGCATCGCGATCATCTATCGTTGTTCGAATCGTTTTCATGGTAATATTTTGAGCGTTGTGTTGTTAGACTACTCTGAAAACTATTTTGCGTCAATTTATCGACTAATGGGGATTCAATGCCATCTGCCCGCTACGAACGGCTTTCCGTGCGCATTCGTGAATCGATTGCGAACCCGAAGGACAGCCATGCGCTGATGCGGTGCATGCAGCGCGGACGCGACAAGCGCACCGAGGCGCTGGCCGTGTTGCCGGGAGGCGCGGCGTTTCGCGATGACGTGAAGCGCGTCAAGGATCGTTGCATTGAGAACCTTCCTGCGCTGCTGGAACGCTTTGTGGAGAATTCGCGCAAACGTGGCGCTCAGGTATTTCTTGCGAAGGACGGCGCGGCGGTGATCGAGTATGTGCTGCGTCTTGCGTTGGAGCGCGGTGTTAAGACTATCGCGAAATCAAAATCACTTACCACGGAAGAGATCGAGATTAATCATCCTCTGATCGAGGCGGGGCTGAAGGTGATCGAGACGGACCTGGGTGAGCTGATCATCCAGCTTGTGAACGAAAAGCCCTACCACCTGGTATTTCCGTCGGTTCACAAAATGGCGGAAGACGTGGCCGCAATTTTCGCGAAAGAAACCGGCGCGCCGTGCAGCAGCGATATCCCGTCGATTATGAAAGTGGTGCAGGCTTATCTGCGGCCGATTTTTCTTGAAGCGCAGATGGGTATGACTGGCGCAAACATCGGGGTAGCGGAATCCGGCGCGATTGTCATTGAAACCAACGAGGGCAATGGCAGGCTCGTTTCCAGCATTGGCGATTGCCACGTCTGCGTGATGGGCATGGAAAAAATCGTCGAGACGGTTGAAGAGGCACTGCTCATGGTGCTTGCTCATCCGGTGAGCGCGTCCGGCCAGTTGCCGACGACGTATGTGACGTGGATGGGGGGGAGGGCACCGC
>JAWXCN010000138.1:0-4258 GCA_034408725.1 Candidatus Hydrogenedentota bacterium | reverse complement strand
CTTCGGGGGTGAGGGGTTTACGGTGGACAATACACCCACCCTACATGACTGGTGTAAGTCTTCATGCCGCCAGTCTCGTCGGCGTTTCGATCAGCATGGCCGTCGATGATCCCGATGCGTTGGTGCCGAAGTTGACGTTGAATTCGCCGAACACACCGACCGCCGTCGAGCGCACGGCCTGTATCTGATAGGTCAACTGCGTTCGCCCGGCCGGGATCGTGTCATCAATAAACAAGCGCTGTCCGCTCCCACCCAGGTACGCGAATTCGCCCGTAACCAAGTCACGACGAAACACGTTGTAAGTCGTGCCGCTCGTGCCCGACGGGTTATTACAATTCCAGATGATTTCCAAAGTACCGTTCGGCTGAAGCTTAACCTTAAAATTAAACGGCGTCCCCGGCGCGGCCCGCGAAGACGGAACCGCCGGCGCGGGAATCTGCGCGAGGGTGTAGACGTTCAGGTCCGCCGACACTTCCGCCTTCGCACGGACCTGTTTGATGATGCTCTGCCCCGCGACGCTCATGAGGTTAACCGCGTCGTTGAATGCCTGCGTCGCAGTAATGGCCGTCTGACGGGCAACCTGCTGCGCGGTGTATGCAGCACGAGCGTTCTGCGTCTTGTTCTGAAGATCGGTCACGGTCGCCGCCGTGGTGCCAATGCCGACCGCACTGGCATTCCAAGGCGCGAGGTGATCTTCAAAGAACTGTACTTTAGCCAACGGCTGAGCCGGAACGGTAGACATAATAACTCCTGTTTCTTCTCACAACGAGTGAACCATTGCCCCTAGTTTGAAGGGCAACCTTCACTTGGCGAACATATAGTGTTCGCCTCGGCAAAGGAGAATTCTTCGCCGACCATGCAAGCAGGAGAATGTTCGTCGAGGCGTCGCCTCAGAAAAACCCTTCACCACTTTCTACCATAGAAGGAACACCCTTCACCGGCCGCTCGCACTCCAATAAGATCGGCGAGACAGGTGAGCGGCTTAACAACGACGCAAGCACAAGCAATATTTTTCTTAAAAGCCCTGAAACCAGAGAGTGTTAAGCCCCCCCGAAAACCCCCAGTCCAAGAAAATCCCCTTTTACAACGCAGTAATCGTGATCGCGCCCGAACCGACACGCATTCGGTGTTCCACCGCATGCATGCGGAATCATTCCACATGACTGAGGAATCGCTCCGCATGACTGAGGAATCGCTCCGCGTGCATGAGGAATCATTCCGCATGACGAAGAAATCGTTCCGCGTGACGGAAAAATCATTCCGCGTGCATCAGGAATCCCACCGCATGCATGTGCTGCCCCACCGCATGCATGAGTCTTGTAGGGTAGGCTTCAGCCCACATGTCCCGGATGGTCGTGGGCTAAAGCCCACGCTACGAAACTCACGCCACCCAACCGTGGAGAGGCGGCACCGCTCGCTCGACTCGCGCCAACGATCCGTGGCGCGGCGCCACCGATCCCCGGACTCGCGCCGCCAATCGTCGGACAGACCCCGCGAAAATCGCAGGGCACAACGAATCACACCAATGAGCCGCAGCCACAAACGCCCGGCTCGCGAAAACTAGGTGCGTCCTCGTGCCACCTCGTGAGTGGTCACGAACACACGGTACAGGTCGCGCACTTGCCGCCGGGCTTCGTCCACGTCATTCACCCAAACGCCAACTTGCTGGCGAAGTAACGCTACGGTCGCATCGTCCGCCGTGTACTCGGGGCGGGTTTGTCCACGTGTGCGGAACGTAAAATCCATCGCAGAACCAAAGGCGCAGGATGCGAGTTGGACAGACCGCCACGGGGTCAAGCCCTCGTTCCCGTCAGCCAACGCCATGCAATCAATCATTGCCGCCCACGCGAACCACATGCTTGTTCCATTCATTCTGTGCCGCGACGCCTCTGGACGCCGAGGATCATCCAATTCGAGCCGATTCAACCGATCTGTGTCATCAGGAAATTGATCCCGTGCGAACGCTTCGACCACCATAAGGTAGTTTGCTGTGTCAATCTCTGGTTCGTTCGGCGCTGGGAAGTGCCGATAGAGAAGATCCCTTAGGAGCGCGTCGAGGTCCATGAGCGCCGCGCGCGTCGTCCCCTTTTCGAGTTCCGTACCAAGCTCGGCGAAACGAACGGTCGCTTCGTCCGTTCCCTCGACCCTTACAGCGTTAAACCACAACTTAACCGCCCCCGGAAACAAGACCTGGACGTCATCCATATACCGTGCGGCGAGTTCTGGCTTATACACATCCCAATACTCAGTGTGCGCGTCGAGATCGACGAAGAAGTCATACGAGAGCTGTTGATTTACCGATGAGAGTCGGCTTGCTCCCGGATTACTAGCGGAACCCACTTCCACAATACTCGCGTCTGCTAGTCGCGAGGGTGCAAAATGCTTGTCGAAGTGATGAAACATCACCGGAGGGTTTTCAGACTTCATAATTGAACTCCCGAAGCTGTAAGTGAGATTTTACCGAGTATACTCGAACGTAGGGCCAGCGTTTTGGGTTTCTGAGATAGGAATTCGGACGATCTGTTTTGCCAACGGACCAAGCTCATACTTCATTATACCAATCGCGAGACCCATCTCCGATGGGTTGCCTGTGGTCGCGCGCTGCAGGTGTCCGAGCATCCGCGTGTATGCTCGATTAAATTCTTCCGCACGCTCGCGGGCCTCTTCTGGATACGATGCGGCTCTAGGATTCGTCGGTAAAGGATACACGCCAGCGGGATCGAAAGTGATCGGGGCTCCACCATAGACATATCGTTGATCGGGCGGTGCCGTCGGCGGTGCCGACGCATCGGCGATCAAACGCCTGCCGTGGTAAATCTGGGCAAACTTGTAGTAGTGCGCGAGGTCGTCCTCGCGATCTATCGGCGCTTGATCGGTACCCTCGCCCTGTTCGACAATTGTATCTATCGCTTGCAACGCAGTGGTTATATCGGTAACAGCAACCATCCCTGGAAGCGCGGCATCTGCCGTAATCTGGCGGTTGGCGGGTCCGATGAAGAGGCCGGATCCGCCAGCTTTGATGTGATCACGTATCCTTCGATAAAACTGGCCGATCGTAGTCGGCCGGGAATCCAAGGTTATATCAAGCGGTCGAGTGGGGAACTGAAGTGGGTCTTCCGGCTCCTCAATCTCCATGAAAACGTCTTTGACTAATTCGCGAGAAATCGGGGCAAGCCGAGCGACTAGTCCGTGCTGAACCGTCCCGGGAAGGGGGCCAGGAAAAACGGGCATGAATGAAGGATCATCGATGACAGGCGTACCACCGATCGCATTGAGAAGGTTGCAAGCCAACGCGAAGTGCAGCATTTCCTCCATCGCAACAGACAGGATTATACGGGCGATAGGTGCGTTTGCACCGGGTCGAATCGAGTAAAAGGCATAGAGATATAACGGTATTGTCGCGTGTTCGAGTTCGATGGCCTTCTGAAGCGCAACGCGAAGCCCCGTGATCGAATCAAGATCTGCGAAAAGTTCACTACGAAGGTATAGCATGTTAGGAAACTTAAATAGGGACAGTCCCTAGGTACCAAATTCACGATTACGGGTAACGCACCGCGATCGGGCCACTTCGCGTGAAATCATATCACCCTGAACCGATACCGCAAGCCAGACGGAACCGGCGGCGGGCCGGGCGATGCATGGCGCTCGGGATCACGCGCTACCAGCCGATCGACTCGACCCGCACGCCATTCGGTTTCGCGTGAATCGGCGACTCACAGGTCAACATCAATAGACTTCGTCGTGGGTGCCGATGGATTCGAGGAGAATCGCGGGCTTGCTTTGGTGCTTCGTGAACGGGAAGACGATGCGGAGGTCTTATCCGCCGGTGCAAGCCCATGAGTGGCGAAGGATGCCCTTGAGTTTGTGTGTCTTGAGCTTGGCGGCGTATGGGTCAATCTCTAGCAAATGTAGCGTCTGCAAGAGGTGGCGGGTCAGCTCCGGGCGTTTTCGCAGCAGTCGCCTGGAATCGCGCACGAATTGTGAACTGCGAAGAAGCGTATGGCTCACCCGGCGATCTCCCGCAGGAGGTCTTCTGGCGTGACGGGTTTGGACTTGCCACGCGCGTGTTCGCGTTTTGCAGCACGCGCACTGGCGGCGATGCGCTTGCGGCCATCCTCGGCGATCCGCTTTTGAACCACGTCGATGAGGCTTTCTTTTTCATCCAGAGGAAGTTGGTCGATCAATTCCAGCAGATCAGAAAATCGAGTAGCGGCAACAGGCATGGTTGTTCTCCATGACGAATTATAACGGGTAAAGG
>JAWXCN010000137.1:0-9993 GCA_034408725.1 Candidatus Hydrogenedentota bacterium | reverse complement strand
GCCTTGTCCCGCGCGATAGCCATGGCGAAGGACGGAAACCATCTCGTTGATATTTCGCGCGCGGTCCAGACGACGTGCGAAGCCGCCGGGTTCGCGGTGGTTCGCAGTTTTGTGGGCCACGGCATCGGCACCGCGATGCACGAAGAGCCGCAGGTTCCGAATTTTGTGACACGCGAAAAAGGGCCGTTACTGCGCAAAGGCATGGTGCTTGCCATCGAACCGATGGTCAACGCCGGGTCCTGCGATGTGCGGGTCATGCGTGACGGATGGACGGCGGTGACGGCGGACGGCAAGCCGAGCGCGCATTTCGAGCACAGCATTGTAGTGCGCGAAGGCGGCGGTGAAATACTGTCGGCGACACCGAAGCTGGTGTGGGGCCGGCGAGCTAGTTAGAAGTGATTGTCCCGGCGCCTAGATGGCGGCGGAAATGATACGCCGGGTATTACCCGGCAGGCAGAGTCAACCGAATCGAAGGTATGCAAAAAGAAGACGCGATTGAAGTGGAAGGCACGGTCGTTGAACCGTTGCCCAACGCCATGTTCCGGGTCGAACTCAAGACCGGGCATAAGGTGCTTGCGCATATTTCGGGAAAAATGCGGATGAACTTTATCCGCATACTGCCCGGCGATCGCGTAAAGGTCGAAATGTCGCCCTACGATTTGACGCGCGGGCGCATTACGTACCGATACAAGTAATAAGGAAAGTCCGGCGCGGCCAAACGGCGCGCCAGTATGATGGAGTGAGTCATGAAAGTCCGTAGTTCCGTGAAGAAGATTTGCGAGAAGTGCAAGATTATCCGCCGGCACGGCCGCATCCGTGTGATCTGCGAGAACCCCCGGCACAAGCAGAAACAAGGCTAACCGAGGAGACCAGCAGCATGGCACGAATAGCAGGCGTAGACCTTCCGCGCGAAAAGCGCGTCGAGGTGGGACTTCAATACATTCTGGGCATTGGGCCGGCGCGGGCAAAAGCAGTGCTCGCGGACACGGGCATCAGCCCGGATGTGCGGGTCCGTGATTTGACCGACGAAGAGGCGAGCCGTCTTCAGGCGAGCATCGTTACGAAATACGCTGTAGAAGGCGATTTGCGCCGCGAGGTGCAGTCGAATATCAAACGGCTGATGGATATTAATTGCTATCGCGGAAACCGGCATAAGCGCGGATTACCCGTGCATGGCCAGCGGACCCATACCAATGCGCGCACGCGCAAAGGTCCCCGCGGCTCCACGATCAAGAAGAAAGTATAGGAGACGCATTCGTGGCAAAAGAGAAGCGCAAGGCCAAGGGCGGTAAGAAACGCCGCACGACATTGAATGTCACGTCGGGTGTGGCGCACATCCAGGCGACGTTCAACAATACCATCGTTTCAATCACAGACAGCCAGGGCAACGTGATTTCGTGGTCCAGCGCGGGTCAAGTGGGCTTCGTTGGGTCGCGCAAGAGCACGGCGTTTGCCGCACAGGTGGCCGCGGAAGCAGCCGCGCAGAAGGCCAAAGAGGCCGGCCTGCGCGAAGTGCGCATTCACGTGAATGGCCCGGGCGCCGGCCGCGAATCGGCTATCCGCGCAATCCAGGCCGTGGGTCTTGATGTGTCGTTGATTCGCGACGTGACGAGCATACCCCACAACGGATGCCGGCCGCGCAAGCGCCGCCGCGTGTAGCACGTAATCCCAGGGCAAATTGACCGAGTAGCCCACTCGGGTTGGTTCAACGGCGGCGGTGTGATGACCGCGCTGCTGGGAGAGAAAAGCGAATGATTCACAAGGAATTTGTGCTGCCCAAGTCGGTGAAGATCAGCGAAGGCTCGTCGGACACCTATGCCCGTTTTGTGGTCGAACCGTTTGAACGCGGTTACGGCACGACGATGGGCAATGCGTTGCGACGCGTGCTGCTTGCCTCGCTCGAAGGCGCGGCCGTGACGGCAATCAAGATAGAGGGAATTCACCACGAATTCTCCGCCGTGCCCGGCGTGAAGGAAGATGTAACCGATATCGTGTTGAACTTCAAACGCGCGCAGCTTCGCCTGAACAGCGACCAAGCCGATATCATTACCTTCAAGCACAAGGGCGCAGGCCAGGTAACGGCAGGCATGATTTTCGCCAACACAAAGATTGACGTGCTCAATCCCGATCACCTCATCTACACCGCGACATCGGCGTCACACACGGTCGAGATGAAGGTCAAGGTCGCGCGCGGACGCGGATACATGACCGCGGAACACTTCGAACTTGAACATGCGGAGATCGGCACGATCTATCTTGATGCGAGCTTCTCGCCCGTAACCCGCGTGAATTTCCACGTGGAAGACGCGCGAGTCGGCCAGCACACGGATTACGACCGGCTCAATATGGAAGTTTGGACTAACGGCTCGATCCTTCCCGAGAAGGCCGTCGAGGAGGCGGCGAACCTCCTGATCGATCACTTGCGCATACTCGTCGATCAGCGCAAGGAAGAGGGTGAGCTGGATGCAGTCGCCGGATCGGACGATCCGGAGCTCGCGCGCACCCTTGCGCGATCAGTGAATGAACTCGAACTCAGCGTGCGCGCTGCGAACTGCCTGAAGGCCGCGAACATCAGCTCCATCGGCGAACTGGTGTCGCGCACGGAAGCGGAGATGCTGCAGTTCCACAATTTCGGCAAGAAAAGCCTCGACGAGATCAAGGCGCTGCTGGAAGCGATGGGCCTGTCACTGGGGATGAACGTCGGCATTACGTTGCCGCCACCCAGCGTGATCAATGCCGCGCGCATGGCAGCCGCGGGCGAGCAGGAAGAAGTCGATGACGATGACGCCGACGACGGCGATGACGATTTGGACGAAGAAGACGAAGACTAACGCGAACCATTCGCTGAAGAGGTACCACCGGCATGAGGCATCGTAAAGCAGGCCGCGCACTCGGTAGAAATATGTCGCACCGGAAAGCGACGCTCCAGAGCCTCGCGATATCGCTGTTCACGCACAGCGCCGTGAAGACGACCGTCGCGAAATCGAAGGAACTGCGGAGCTACGCCGAACCGCTCATCACGCTCGCGCGCACCGACACCGTCGCGAACCGCCGCCTGGCGTTCGCGAAACTGCGCAACAACACCATCGTGAAAAAGCTGTTCACGGAAATAGCCCCCGTATATAAGGAGCGCCCCGGCGGTTACACGCGTATCCTCAAACTCGACAACCGAGTCGGCGATGGAGCGCAACTTGCCCGCATCGAACTGGTCGGCCTCGGCGAATACAAAGTAGAAGACTAAACCCGATTCACGGGCTGCGGTTAATTGCGAAGCGCCCCCACGGACACGTCCGTGGGGGCGCTGATTTTTTTCGGGAGGGCGGTCGTCCCCGACCGCTATTTATTCAACACCTTCTCCACCTTCGGCGCCGAAAACCGCGCGTGCGTCGGCAACGGCCCCACCAGCGGCCGCACATAGTCTATAAATGCTTCCGTCACCCCATTCGCCTCGCCGTTAATGTACTTATCCGGCATGTGGACCGATTCCCGCGCGACGTCTTTCAATTCCGACAGTTTGTATTCCACGATGTAATTGCCGACGCGCACGATGCTCACCGAGCCGCTCTTGCCATGGCCAATCGCATACTGCGCCGCTTTCTCGCCGACATCGCGCGCCTCGCGCCGATCCACTTCGCTGACACAACCGAGGAAGCTGCGTTGCAAATAACCCAGCGTGTCCGCCCGCACGCGTTTTATCGAAGTACCGGCTTTCACCCAATCGCTCAGCATATCGCCAAGCGCGCCCGTTCCGCTGAGCTGCACGTTGCCGTGCGCGTCTTTTTCGCTGGTGAATTCCGCGGCAATCGCCTTGCCGCTCGGCCCGACAACGCCCTCAGACACCGCAATCACGCATCGGCCGTATTTATCATACGCCGCCTGCACGTCCGCCAAAAACTTGTCCTTCGTGAGCGGACGTTCCGGCAGATAAATGAGATGCGGTCCGTCATCGGCATACTGTTTCGCGAGGATGGACGCAGCTGTAAGGAACCCTGCGTGCCGGCCCATCACCACGCCGATGTACACGCCCGGCAACGCGCGATTGTCCAGATTCACGCCAGCGAACGCCTGCGCAACATACTTCGCAGCGCTTCCGAATCCGGGGCAGTGGTCCGTGACTTTAAGATCGTTGTCGATGGTTTTCGGCACGTGGATGACCTGCATGTCATACCCGCCGGCCTTCGCTTCTTCGTACACGATGCGACAAGAGTCCGCGCTGTCGTTTCCGCCGCAATAAAAGAAATACCGCACGTCATGCGCGCGGCACACCTCGAAAATCTTCTTGCAATACGCCGCATCCGGCTTGTCCCGCGTCGAAAGGAGGCCCGAAGACGGCGTCGCCGCGACGTCCAACAGGTTCTGCGTTGTACACTCGGTCAAGTCGAGGAAATTCTCGTCGATGATCCCGCGCACCCCATGCAACGCGCCGTAGATGTCGGTGACCTCCGCAAACTTGCGCGATTCCAGCACGGCCCCCACGACGCTCTGATTAATAACGGCGGTAGGGCCACCGCCCTGCGCCACCAACACTTTTCCCTTCAAACCCACGGTTGTGCCTCCTCCATATATCGTCTCGAAAGCATAATTTCGACCGCAATTTCAGCCCCACAGACAGAGATGGAAAGTATACTCAACAGTGACACGTCTTTCCATTTGAACGGTGATTTACCGGTTTACGACCGACTGAAACTGTGATACCGTAACAGAGATTTGGGAGCGACCACATGAGACACGCTACAGTTGTCTTTTTGTCACTGCTGCTAATTCTCTGCCCAATCGTTGTTTCTGCCGAGGACTCGATTACGCAACCGGGTTGGTCCGGGCCGGACGGTCAGCTCGCCCGAACCTTGTTCTTGCACACAAAAGCGGCGCTGGACCGAATCAAGTCATATTCCATCGATTTCGAATCTGTACGCGAATGGTACCTCGATCCGGGCCAGATGGCCGGACCGGATACGCGGCCGGCACGCATGCCAAAAGGCGAGCGGGTGGATGTTGTGAACGGTACATGCCTGTATGATGGCAAGCGGTTTGTTGTGACCAGCAATGCGGACTATTCCTTCAAAAACACCACGTACAGAGTTTCCGGTCCAGTGGGAGCGTGCTTGGCGGACAACTATTTCGCGCAGATGCACGCAGAAATGCCCAGCGTGATTAAAGCTTGGGACCATGTCTCGATCGAGGCCGTGCCGAAAGACCGTCTCGAGTTCATGCAGGACTGGCTATGGCCCAAAGTGTTGTTGTACGGCTTCACTGACGGAACGAAGGAGCTCGTTCCGCACTACGACAGTTTTACTCACCCCATTCTATGGACGGTTACTGATAATCGCACTGAAGCGGGTCATACCTACACTCTTGAAGCCACGAGCCCGACGCGCGAACCAGGAAAGCCTATGGTCCGGTATATCATCGACGCGGACCGGGGTTACATGATTACGGCCGTGAATGGATACGAGTTGAACGGATCGCCGCATAGTACGCTAACTTGCTCCTTGCAGCGGGTTGATGAAAACACGTGGTTCCCGCGCGTGGTACATGTAAAACGGTTTCCGATTGCGACCACGAGCGGGCATAAACATACCTTTGAATTAAGAATTACGCGTGTGGAAGTGAATCGTCCCTTTCCAGTGACTACGTTCACTTTGGATGAATTCGGTTACGATCCCGTGCTTGCTGAAGTTCGCCATTTCGCATTGAATGGACAAGAGTCGCTGTTGTACCGCTGGGAAAACGCGTGGGCGCCAATAGAGTTTTTACCGGCATCCGCTCAAGCTGTTATTCGAAATCATGTTCGAGAGCGAACGGTACCTTGGCAGGAACGCAAGTAGGGATTGCAGTGTCTTCGATTATTTTTGAAGTCAATCGCTAACAGTGGCGAGAATGCACAATGCGACCACGGCCAATTCCTATTCTAATTGCCGTCATTCTAATTGGCCTGATTGTGTTTTTGGTTTTTCAGGCTGATTATTCGGAAAAAGATATCGCGCGAAAGCAAACTCCAATCGACGCCGTGCCACGCGCGAGTTCAGCGGCGAAACCTTCCGAAGCGCCAACTCTATTGCCAAAAGGCGACACCCAAACGTTGCCGGGCGTGATTCGCGGGCGGGTGTACACGCACACAGCGGAACCGGCACGGGACGTCACGGTCACACTTGCCACGGTTCAACAGGGCGATGCGGACGCCGCCTCTCCCCTGCGAACGAGTGTGACAGATGACAATGGAAACTTTGCGTACGATGACCTGGCGCTCGGAGAGTGGTCCGTGTGTGCCACAAGCGATCAGGCGACTGCGTCTGAAGAAGTACGGATTTTCGCCCGCAGTCCGGTCGCCAATGTCGTACTCATTTTAGCGCCGGGCGGCGCGGTTTCGGGGTATGTCAGAGACGAGCAAGGCGCTCCGGTCGCGGAAGCGCAACTGATACCCGTCATGCACAACACCGAGCATCTTTCGCCCGAAATTCAGCAGCAATTTATAATGCGCACGGATGACCACGGTCATTTTATTCACGCCGTGATACCGGAAGGCGCGTGGCAGTTCCTGGTGCGCGGGGAGGGATTCGCCGATACTTTGTCCGCGCCCATTGTGAGCGGTACGCAGGACAACCTGATCACCATCCGGCGGGGCGTGCGCATTTCAGGACGCGTTGTAGATGACGAAACCGGCATCGCTCTTCCCAAAATCGCGATCGCGGCCAATCGCAACACGCTATTCAATAGCGCTTCGGTATCCGTGAGTGACGACCAGGGCGTTGTGGAATTTCATGTGGATATGAACGCCCGCTACGAGTTCGCGGCCAAGACGTTGCCGTACGTGCTCGTGGATAATCCGCTGGTGTTGGACGTACTCGATGCAAAAGAGCAGTCGCTGGAGTTTCGCGTGATGCGAGGCGCCGAACTCCACGGCAGCGTGCTGTTCGACGATGGCATGCCGTGCGCCGACTGCGGGATATTCATGACCCGGACAGGCGATGCGACTCGACAGCGGCTCCGCGCGGAATGCGACGGTGAAGGCTTCTTTGCGTTTCAGGGTTTACCTGAAGGGGAGTATCGGCTCGCTCCACGAGGCGCGGATGGCGCGCCGATGTCGACTGACGGCTCAAACGGACAACAGGTGATGCTCACGCCGCCCGACATCGTTCGCGAGGTGAATTTTGTGATAGCCCATCCGAACCAAATTAGCGGGATCGTTGTCACGGAATCCGGGGAGCCGGTTTCCGGCGCAACGGTACGTGCGAGGTCCGGGGAACTGGAAGCCAGCGCAGTTACGGGCCAGGACGGAACATTTGCTACAGGTGGTTTGATCGACGGCTCGGTGGCGCGCGTATTCGCATCGACAATGGACCTTGCGGGTGATTCCGATCTGACCGTAACGGTAGGAGACAAGTCGTCGCGCGACATGCGTATCGTCGTTCGCGAGCAGGTCCGTAATAGTGTGGCGGGCACGGTGTACGACAGTGCTTCAACGCCTCTCGCCTCAAGCGTTCGCGCGATCCGGGAAGGGGCCGATCTATCTGAACGGCCTGGCGCCGCTGCATCATTTTCGGATGGGCGCTTTGTCATTACCGGTCTTATCGACGGAGATTATCGATTCGTTGTTCGCCCCCCGAATGGCGCATCCCTGGACTGCGGTGGAGTATCTTTGTTCGGGGGAAAACTTGTGCGCGATCTGCGGTTGGTGTATCCCGCGCGCATGGGGCTTCGCCTCGAAGGTGTCGTGGTGGATGAAACGGGAATGGCATTGCCCGCGTCCATTCGCGTGATTTCTACAAACGACGGCGGAAGGTTCCCGCGCGGCTCCGCGCACACCGGAACCGACGGAACATTTCGCATTGACGCGTTGGACGCGGGCGACTATGTGCTTCGAGCGAGATCGCCGGGATACGTGGATGTTCAGACGAACCCACTGCCCGCCGGCTCGGAAAACATTGTTATCGAAATGTTGCAGAATCCGGTCGTACTTGGAATTGAAATCGATTCGTCGGGAGATGTGGTCGAAGCGTTCGATATCGTAATGACGCGGACCAACTCATCACCTGCAATCGAGAGTCTTCCAGTGCGAGAGCGTAAAGTATCCGTGCAAAATTCAGAAGGCCGTTTTGAGCTCGATGCCGATCCGGGACGTTATGTAATCGACGTGAATGCGCGTGATGCGCAGACCGGTCGAATCGACACCGGGTATCTCGAAGTGGGAGACACGCTGGAAGTAACGGTCCGGCTGGATGCTTATTGACTATCTGCCTTCCCTGACGCGGAACATTTCTGCCTGCTCGTGGTATACTTTCTTTGCGAGGCCGCCGGTGAACGCTCATGAACGCCGCGCTCGCGAACTTTACCTGTGGAAGGGCCTATGAAAGTAGACATCCACTGCCACTCGGAGCAGCATTCCTCGAGTTCCCGCATTGCGCCGAAGGAACTCATCCAGATGGCCGAAGCCGCCGGGTATGATGCGGTGTTCATCACCGAGCCGGGAAAAGTCTGGTCGTTGCGAGAACTTGCCGCGCTCAATGAAATGTGCGATCGCATGCGCATTTTGCCAGGGATCGAAATCGCTTTGCCAGAGGGTTGCACTCTCCTGGTGCTCGGCGCGGACAATCCAGTGTATGAATCGATGACGACGCCCAGCGAAATCTTCGCGCAGGCCTGCGCTGACGGTTATCTGACAGTGATCGCGCATCCTGGTGATGCGTCGGCGCCGTTGCCGCCGTATTGCGCGCTGGCGGATGCAGTCGAAACGCTCACGTGCAGATTCCCGGACCCGGACCAATCGAAGGCACTGCGTGAATATGCTATCGCGCATAAGATGGCGGAGTTGTACGCGTCCGATGCGCGCGGGTTGAACTATCTGAACCGGTTCTGGGTCGAAACCCAGGAACAGTTCGATACGCCCCAAGATTTCCGCAACACGATTATCGCGCGCCGCTATGCCAACCACCTGCGCGAATCTACGGACATCATGCCGCCCAATTATAAAGCGGCCACGCTCGCAGAGCTCTCGGAGTCGGACATGATGGCGCTGTACATCCAGCCGACCGTGCAGTCGATGAACCCGTAAAGGATTAGCATGATGACGTATAAGGGCCATGTGGAAAACGGTATGATCGTTTTGGATGAGCCGTTCGAATTGGCTAACGGAGCCGAGGTATCCATTCAAATCGAACAACCTTCAGCGATTACATGGGCAGAGCGATTCAAGGATGTGATAGGAATTGTGGATAACCTGCCTGAGGATATGGCCGAGAACCACAATCATATCTTCATGGTGCTCCGAAGCGATGACTGCGGTATTTGCTGATACGTTTTACTTTCTCGCTCTGTTGAATAAAAAGGATACGGCGCACCTAGCCGCGGCGGAGTATTCCCGGGCTGCAACGAAGCCGCTACTCACGACTACTTTTGTTCTTACTGAACTCGCAGACGCACTAGCGGACCCGCGAAGCCGCCAAGCGTTTGCAAAAACAATTCACTTATTGCGGGCCAATACGGCTAACCAAGTGATACACCCAAATGAAACACAGTTTGATGATGCATCTCGTTTATATGATGAGCGGCTCGATAAAGGGGTGGTCACTGACGGACTGCATTTCATTCGTGATCATGAACGAATACGGCGTTTCAGAGGCTTGGTCGGGCGACAGACACTTCAGTCAAGCCGGATTTACCCTTCTCTACGGCAAGCAGCGACATTTTTTGTCACTCCAGTCATTTTTGCAGACAAAAGACGTCACCACCAGAATTTTGGAAAATACGCAAGTCTTTAGCACGTAATAGCTTGCTAGTTTGCGCCGTTTGGCACACCACTTGTATCTTCTCCCTCCGGACAGATTAAGGACACCGACCCGGCTTCACACACCGGACCGTGGACAACCGAAAACACCTTTAGGAGGGTATCGACAATGCAACTGCGTAAGAATTCTGGATTTACCCTGATCGAATTGATGATCGTCGTTGCGATCATCGCGATCATCGCCGCAATCGCAATTCCGAACCTGCTCCGCT
>JAWXCN010000136.1:0-13565 GCA_034408725.1 Candidatus Hydrogenedentota bacterium | reverse complement strand
GGAACGAAGAATAAAATCGTCGTTCGCATTCCATTTTACGAACCACGGGGAACACGGCGAGGGGAATTGAATGGTAATCCAAGTCGGTGCGACGCGCGAATGGTTATTGCACCAACCCCGCCGTCCTGTCAATTGACCTTGTGGGATGTTACGCCGCCACTTCGTTGGCGTTGGACGCGGTATTTCTTGCGATGGCTATCCAGTCCCACGGCAGAGTGTGGCGCAGTTCGGCGGGCGGAGTGACGGACTGGCTACGCCAGGAGTATTCGACGCGGCGTATTCGCGAGACGTGCATGCCGATACCGGTGAGAGCGTCGTGCAATTCGGCACGGGAGTAGTGCTTGGTGGGAACGCCATCCATCAACACGGTTCCAGCGCTGGTGGGGCGTGATTCCGGTCCCTCGGCTTTTGCCACCATCACCCCGGATTCGACGGAGGGGACAACGACGATTAGCCTGCCTTCGGGCTTTAATAGAGAGGCGGCGGACTGTAGAACGCAGCGCCATGCGCGCCGGTTGGGATTGATTGCCACATTCACGCAAAGGGCCGCGTCGAACCGGCCACGATATGCGCGCGGCGCTGCCGCAGACTGACGGACCGAGACATTCCGTTTGCGGCGCATGCGCTTCTGCGCCAATTGCACGCATACTTCAGAATGATCAAAACCCTGCACTTCATCAAACAGGCGCGCCAGCGTGGGGAGGTAGGTGCCGACGCCGCAACCGTAGTCCGCGATCGAATGGGCAGTTTTCGCTGCGCGTTTCAATTCAGTTAGAATAATCCGATTCCGGTCGCTCTGAAGCGAGTTGAAGATTTCGGTTGTCCACTGCGGCGCAATGGCGTCCCAATATCGGCTGTCCTGCTTCATTCTGGTGAAACCTCCCATCTACGCGCTCCGATTGCGTTTCCTGAGTCCTGCGCGGTGACCCGGAGGGATCACCGCAAACGGAGTGATCGTGCTTCCTACGTGGTTGTTATAGGAGATTCAGGACATCGATGTCAAGTAAAACCCCTATATATTGTATTTATACATAAGTGATCACACAATTGGTAGTAGATAACCCCGCCTTGAGCGCGCCCCAAAATACGATAAACCGGTGCAAGCTGTGAGTATGATTCAACCTTCATCAACTGCCTTGCAGCGTTTGACTTGCGTTTTGCCACTATGCTAATCTAGGCGACTGTCTGGCGATCCGCCGGAAGCAAGGAAATGGGGTAGTGGACCTGCGGCAATGTCGCCGGAATGCTGCCGAAAGCATATGCTGAAGATGAAGGTCGGCCTGGTCGGGTGCGGCAATATTGGCGCTGACCTGTGCATTGGTTTACAAAAGGGAACGATCCCAGCCGAGATCGTTGCGTTGACGGATACCGACGAGTCGCGCGCGCGTCTGTTGTTGAATTCGTTCAATTTGAAGGCCCAGGTTTGCGGGCTCGATGAAAATGCCGCATCGGCGGATTTTCTCGTCGAATGCGCGCAGCCGAGTTCCGTCGAGCGCGTGGTGGCGGCCGCGATCAAGCACCATCGCGATTGCTTGATTTTGAGTGTCGGCGGGTTGATGGAGCACCCCGGTCTCATCGCGGAAGCACGCGAGCGGGGGGTGGACATCCGGATTCCTTCCGGCGCGATTAGCGGCCTGGATGGAATCCGCGCGGCGATGGAAGGCGGGTTGCACCACGTCACATTGACGACGCGCAAGCCGCCGAAAGGGCTGGCTGGCGCGCCATATTTAGTTGAAAAAGGGATTGACGTCGAGAACCTGACGGACGCGACGGTTGTGTTTGAAGGCAGCGCGCGCGAAGCGTGCAAGGCTTTTCCGCACAACGTAAATGTCGCCGCGGCGCTGAGCCTCACGGGCATCGGCCCAGACGAGACCCGCGTGCGCGTCATCGCCGACCCGCGTTCGACGACGAACTCGCACGAGATCACGGTCGAAGGCGCGTTCGGCATGTTCAAGACGGTGACCGAGAATCTCGCATCGCCGAGAAACCCGAAGTCGAGTTACCTGGCGTCGTTGTCCGCGATTGCAGAATTGCGCGCGGCGGCGACCCAGTTTGTTGCGCATCATAAGAACTGAGATTGGCACTTTAACGAAGGCGTCGCGGAACGCGCGCCGTGAGTGGAGACGAATCATGTACGCAGTCCTGACAACCGGCGGCAAACAGTTCAAAGTTGCCAAAGGCGATCACATGCGCGTCGAGAAGATCGAAGCACCCGTCGGCGATCGCATTGAGCTTGGCGAAGTGCGGCTCGTGGCGAATGACGACGGTATCGTCGTTGACCCGGCCAAGCTCTCGGGCGCGAAGGTCGTCTGCGAGGTCACCGCGCAGGGCCGGGCGAAAAAAATCCTCGTGTACAAGAAGAAGCGCCGCAAAGGCTATCAGCGCCTGAATGGCCACCGGCAGTCGTACACTCAATTGAAAGTGACGGACATCGTCCTCTAAGTCCGCCGTCTGCGACTGACGAAGATCGCCCGACCGGCCCTCGCTTAAGTCCCCCTTTGAAGGGGGATTTAGGGGGATGTAAACAGCTAGCAACGATCAGGAGTTATAGAAATGGCCACAAAAAAAGCAGGCGGCAGCTCGCGCAATGGCCGCGATTCCGCATCCCAACGTCTTGGCATCAAGCGCTACGGCGGCGAAAACGTGCGCGCGGGCAACATCCTCGTGCGTCAGCGCGGCACAACCTTCTTCCCCGGCAACAACGTGGGCATCGGAAAAGACGATACCCTCTTTGCGCTGAAGGACGGCGTCGTGCAGTTCCGTTACTTGCGCAAAGACCGGAAGTGCATTGACGTAGTCGAACCCGCAGCGAAGTAACGGCAACTCCCGGAGCCGTACCCCATGTTTATAGATCGCGCCCGAGTCCGGGTCACCGGCGGCGCGGGAGGCAACGGTTGCCGCAGCTTTCGCCGCGAAAAATACGTTCCCCGCGGCGGACCCAACGGCGGCGACGGCGGCAACGGCGGATCGGTCTTTTTCGTCGCGGACCCGCGTTACACCTCACTCCTTGATCTGAAGTATCACGCCCATTGGAAAGGTTTGTCCGGCGCGCACGGACAAGGTAGCGATTGCCACGGCAAAAATGGTGACGACGTGCTCGTCTACGTCCCATTGGGCACCATCATTAAACAGCTTGATAACGATTCTGTCGTCGCCGATCTCACCGAACCCGGCCAACGTTTCGTCGCGGCACGCGGCGGTCGCGGAGGACGCGGCAACGCAAAGTTCGCCACTTCCACCGAGCGCGCCCCGCAATTTGCCGAGTTTGGAGAACCGGGCGAAGACACCGAATTCCTCGTCGAACTGAAAGTCATTGCTGAAGTGGGTTTGGTCGGCCTGCCAAACGCCGGAAAATCCACGTTCCTCGCCGCGGCCACCGCCGCGCGCCCAAAAATCGCTGCGTATCCGTTCACGACTTTGTCGCCGAACCTCGGCGTCGTCCCGCTGAGCGATTTCCGGACACTCACGATTGCGGACATCCCCGGCATCATCGAAGGCGCAGCCGAAGGCAAAGGGCTTGGTCACGACTTCCTTCGCCACATCGAGCGCACGAAGGTGCTGCTTTTTCTTATCGATCTGGGCGACGAAGACCCCGCTGAAACCTTGCGCGTGCTGGAATCGGAATTGGCCCAGCACAGCGCGGTGTTCGCAACGCGCCCGCACGTATTCGCGTTGAACAAAGCGGACGTGCCGGAAAACCGCGAACGGTTTGACGAAGTCGCGAAATCGTTTGATTCACCCTGGCTGATCTCCGGCGCAACGCATGAAGGCATCGACAAGTTGCTTGAGCACCTGTGGAGCATTGTCGAAAAGTTGCGCAAAGACGAAGAAAACGCACCCAAGATTCCCGAGTTCGCCGAGTACGCATACCAGGCCCCCTATACAGTCGAGCGCGTCGAAGGCGGATTCCGGATCGATGGCAAGGTCGCCGTCCGCGCGGTGCGCATGACCAACTTCGACAACGACGACGCCGTGCGCCACCTCGAAAAGCGCCTGCAGAAAATGGGCATCTTCAAGGCGCTCAAACGCCTGGGCGCGGAAGAAGGCGCGACGATTTTCATCGCCGACGCAGAGTTGGAGTATCATTCGGATTAGCCGGTATAAACACTACGGCAAAAAGGAAAAGGAGCTATGACGACAAAAACATTCATTGCAATCGTCGTTCGCGAAGGAAACCTTTTCGTAGCAACCTGTCCAGAGACAGGTATAGTCAGTCAGGGTGAATCGGTCGAAAGTGCTCTCGCGAATCTCAAGGAAGCCACCGAGCTTTATATTGAAGAATTTTCGCTTTCCGAAGGATCCTCGCCCATCATGACTACATTTGAAGCGACACTGCATGTCTGATCAATCCGCTACGCAATGAATTCGAATATATATGAAAACGCTCGTCATCAAAATAGGCACAACACTCCTCACCGGCAAACAAGGGTTTGACGGACGCGTTGTCGAGGGTCTCGTCAAGGAACTGGCCGCGCTCAAGCGCGAGCGCAATCTCGATATTCTGATCGTGTCTTCCGGCGCGATTGGCTGCGGCATGAATAGGTTGGGCTTGAAGGAACGGCCAAAATTATTACCGCTTAAACAGGCCACCGCGGCCGTCGGCCAGGCGCAATTGATGCATTTCTATCAGGTCCTCTTCGAGACCTACGGCGACGGATTGCATACCGCGCAGGTGCTGTTGACTTCGTCCGATCTTGACGATCGGCATCGCTACCTTAATATTCGCAACACGATTCACACGTTGTTCTCGCTCGGCACGGTCATCCCCGTCGTGAACGAAAACGATTCCGTGGCGACCGATGAGTTGCGGTTTGGCGACAACGATACGCTTTCCGCGCGCGTGGCCGCGAAAATCGACGCGGACATGCTCATCATCCTCAGCGATGTCGATGGGTTGTATGACCGAAACCCAACCCGGCACAAAGACGCAAAGCACATTCCGTTGGTCGAGAAGATAGACGAATCAATTGTCGCTCTCGCCGAGGACACGAGCATTGCGACCTCTGTTGGAGGAATGAAGACAAAACTCGATGCCGCGCGGATCGCGTGTGCTTCGGGGTTGGAGACAGTCATTGCCAATGGCCACACGCCCGGTATCGTGCGCGGGGTGTTGGACGGCACGGCGCGATGCACCCGGTTCGGCGCTTCGGCCAACGGCTTGTCCCACCGAAAACGCTGGATCGCCTTTGGCCGCGCAGCCAAAGGCGCCATCGAGATCGACGACGGCGCGCGAAAAGCGCTCGTGACACAGGGGCGAAGCCTGCTCGCCGCCGGCATCAAAGACGTCACGGGACTATTCGACATGGGCGCGGCAGTGCGCATCCGGGACGGTTCAGGCAAGGACATCGCCTGCGGTCTTGTAAATTACTCCAGCGGCGAACTCGATCGTATTAAGGGTTGCAAATCCAGCGAAATACAGTCCATCCTAGGCCGCAAGGATTTTGATGAAGTCGTTCATCGGGACAATTTGGTGTTGCTCTAATCATGGACAAATTCCCCCAAAAATATTATGGCGTCGTAAGAAATGGTTTCATCGAGATACTTGGAGGCTGCCCGTGGCCTGATGGCACAGAGGTGGTTGTTAAAGTTTTGACCGATGATGCAATCGCTCAAAATCCGACGTGGGCAGAAGTATTCAAGGAGGTTACAGGAAAGGCTGAAGGGCTGCCTGTCGATTATTCCGAAAATCACGATCACTATTTGCACGGACATCCGAAAAAAACGCCGAAAGAAGACGATTAGTGAGTATTACAGTTAATCAAGTTACTCTCGCGGAAATCGGCCAGCAAGCGCGCGCGGCATCCAATGCGTTGCGCACGTTGTCCTCCGAAGTGAAGGACAACGCCCTCCGGGAAATCGCCACTCGCCTGCGCGCGTCTCACGATGCGTTAATAGCGGAAAACGCAAAAGACCTCGAATCAGGCCGCGAGAAAGGCCTCTCCTCAGCGATGCTGGACCGTTTGGCGCTGAATCCCAAACGCATCGACGCGATGGCCGAGGGACTCGAGCAAGTCGCTGCGTTGCCCGATCCCGTCGGCGATATCGTGAACCAGGTGGTCCGGCCCAACGGATTGCGCATTGCCCAGGTTCGCGCGCCGCTCGGCGTCGTCGGCATCATCTATGAAAGCCGTCCCAACGTCACCGCGGACGCAGCGGCCTTATGTCTTAAATCCGGGAATGCGTGCATCCTGCGTGGCGGGTCGGAAGCGATTCATTCCAACCTTGCGATTGCATCAATCATCGAAGAAGGCGCGCGCGAAGCCGGTGTTCCCGATTACGCCGTGCAAATGATCGCGACGATCGACCGAGCCGCTGTTGGCGAAATGTTGAAGCTCGACAAATACATCGACGTCATCGTCCCGCGCGGCGGAAAGGACCTGATCGAACGCATTTACAACGAATCGCGCATTCCCGTCGTCGCACACCTTGACGGCATCTGCATTACTTATGTGCACGGCGACGCGGATCTCAGCATGGCCAAGGACATCTGCCTGAACGCAAAGTTGCAACGCCCCGGCACCTGCAACGCCATGGAAACCATGCTCGTGCATTCAGGTGTGGCGAAAACTTTTCTACCCGATATTGGCCGCGAACTGCTTACTGCCGGTTGCGAAATACGCGGGTGCGAACGCACCCAACAGTTTATCGCCTGCACACCCGCGACACCGGAAGACTACGACACGGAATTTCTGGAGAAGATTTTGGCTGTCAAAATTGTCGACTCATTCGACGAAGCCATCGCGCATATCGCCGAACACGGCTCGCACCATTCCGACGCCATTGTCACCAGCGGCTACGATCCCGCTGAGCGGTTCCTCAATGAAGTCGATAGCGCAACGGTATACGTCAACGCATCGACGCGCTTCACCGACGGTTTTGAATTTGGACTCGGCGCGGAGATCGGCATCAGCACGAACAAATTGCATTGTCGCGGACCCATGGCATTAAAAGAACTCACCAGCCTGAAGTACGTCATCCGGGGAAATGGCCAGATTCGTGAGTGACGCGAAGCGCATCGGTATCCTCGGGGGCACGTTCGACCCCGTCCACAACACGCACCTTGCCATCGCGCGCGCCACAATCAAGCAGGCCCGTCTCGATCATGTGCAGTTTGTAGTCTCCGCGAACCCGCCGCACAAACGCGGAGCAACCTTTGCCTCCGCCGAAGACCGGTTCGCGCTCGTCGAAGCCGCAATCACCGATGAACCGGGCATGACCGCCAGCCGCATCGAACTCGACCGCACCGGACCTTCGTACATGGCCGACACCCTGCAACAGCTCCACGATCAAAATCCCGCCGCCGATCTTCACCTCATCATCGGCATGGATTCCTTGGTCGATCTGCCAAAATGGCGCGCGCCGGAGCGCATCCTCAAACTTGCGCACCTCCTTGTCGTGCCTCGCCCCGGCGAAATCACCGTGCCTTCCATGGTCATGGGCCGCTACACCAGGCTCGCATTTGAAGAAACCGAAGTCTCATCCACCGACATCCGGAACCGCATCGCATCCTGCGATCCCTGCGACGATGTCCTGCCGCCCCGCGTCGTGCAACTCATTCAACAACGTGGACTCTATCACGAATGCGCTGACTATCCCGCGCGCGGTTGAACGCTACCGTTCGCGTTTGCCTCACGTTCGCTTGCGCTTGATCATGGTCACCTTATAAACCTCGCCGTCTTTGTCGTACGTCGTCCACTCGCCGGTCTGCTCGCCGTTCTCGAAATGGCCGGACCGAAGTTTTGTCCCGTCCTTCCGGAACCATTCCCAATAACCGGTGGGCACGCCATCCAGCGTTTGACCTTTCGCCCAAACACTGCCGTCCTTGTGGTGCTTGACGTATTTGAGTGCCTTGGATTTCTTGCTGTGCATCGTGCTCCTTTGAACGTCAACGTATAAGCGCGGATAGTGGCTATAGGCGCAACCGCAACAGTGGTCTCACGGATTTGTGGGACCCGCCTGTTGTGTCCCTCCACTCAATCGACGTTCCAATTGTGCCTCGTGAAGATTCTTGGGCTGTATGTCACCGGTGTTGGTATGTTCGTGCCAGCGGCCTTCGAGGTTGGTTTCGGGGTCTACATTCATTTTCACCCCGACGAGATTCATGGACCACGGGCCAAAGTTTGCGTCCGGCGGGGCGATGGGGGATTCAGATCGGATGTTCCAGAATGTCCCCCGTGCGCCGCAGTGCGCACCCAGGGCTTGACCCCCTCCTGAATTCCACAGGCGCGCGCCACGGCCTGCGTCGATGTTGGTGAATAGATTTTCATACGGCGCGCGACGGTGATGGTCGAGCGCAAGGTCAACGCCGCGCCCGTTGGAGATCACGTTGCCCGAGCAGTGGGTCACCGTGATGTCATGGATAAACGGCATGCGGAAATCGAAGTTGGTGAGAAAATTGTCGTTGCCGCCGAGGGTGATGCCGTGATGGCCCTTCGACTTCCGGTTCTTGTCCTCTTCGCGATCGGATGTGAACACGACCCCGTCAATGGTGTTGAAGTAGCCGGAGATAAAACCGCCGCTGTCCGCGTTATGAATGTGGATATTTCTGGCCCAACAGTGCGCCGTTTCGGCAAACGCTATGGCGTTAAACCCTAGCTCCGTGAAGTGTCCCTGATACGGCGTGTTGGGAAATTCGAACCGCAGATTCTCGATGCCTGATTCCGTTACCGTCGGATCGAAACGATGGAGCGTAGGCTTCCACGCCGCATCGACATCACATCGCAACGGTCGATCCAAAGTAACTTCGGCGCCATCTATCTTCGTGATGCGCGCCACAAGCGACGCCTGCGTTCTCCCGCCAATTTTTTCCATGCTAATTCTCGGATCGCCGGAGTACAGGTGATTCGCAAGGCTGTTGCCCACGTCGTCCACTTGCCGCAGCTCGACTTCCTGACCCACCGACAACCCCGTCCCATCGTCCACAATAACGGTTCTCGCGCCGCGTTTGGCCGGCCCGGAAATGTTCGCAAGCGGCTTGCTCTGAAAGCTGCCGCGAATCGAAATGAAACCGCCCGACCACGAATAATTCGACGTGCGTTGACCGCTCGTCGTAGCGCCCCAATTCTCTTTGATGTCGTTCAACGGCTTCGGGCAATACAGAATCGACTTCGCAGGGTCTTCGCCCCGCAGCACCAAATTTGGTTTATCGATTGCCAAAAAATTCGTGATGACGTACCGGCCTTCGGGAACGAGTATGACCCCTTCCTTAACCTCCGCAAGTGCGCGTTGAAACGCTTCGGTATCGTCGGTTTTCCCATCGCCGACTGCGCCAAAGTCCCGCACATTGTGTGTAACCGCCAGCGCTGGCAACGGCTTTTCGCCGCGATGATAGCCCGCGAAGGAAAAATCGGGTAGACGGCTTTCCGGCGTCCAATGCTCGCCGTCTATTCCCCACAGTGCAGAATGCGTGTCGGCTTGAACCCCAATGACCATCAGCAAAGTCGTGATAAGTGCACATAGGTTTTTTTTCAACAGTTACTCACTCCCAAATGCGACAAGATATATAAAATAGAATTAAGCTCTTTCTCCGCGCGCCAACGTTTTTAACGCAGACTTGGAAGGTTTATGTCCCTTTTTCGCGGACTTATCGAGTAGGCGGCGTGCTTTCTCGATGTCTGGCTTCGTGCCTCTACCCTCTAGATAGCACATGCCAAGAGCATGTAAGGCGTCTGGTGCGAGATATTCAAGGGACGGTTCCATCTTCTTGTACCAATAGAACGCCCAACGATCGCTCTGTCGGACACCTCGGCCTTTCGCGTACATGTCTCCCAATAGAAACTTGGCCCGCATTCGACTGCCAGAGTAGGACTTGCTATGCACGACTTTCTTGAGCCAAAACGCAGCCTTTGAAAAATCCTTCTTTACGACGTCCCCGTAGTAGTAACAAAGCGCGAGGTTCCAATACGCCGTACTCGCGCCTTTCTTAATTGCCTTTCGGTAAAGTCGAACCGCTGCTGGCCGGTCCCGCTTGATGCCGGTACCGTAGAAAAGACACACGCCAAGAGTTACGATTGCATCCAGATCATTTTTACTTGCCGCAACGGCTATCCATTTCACGCCCTCTCTTGGATTCTTGCGAACTCCTTCGCCATCACAGAGCATGTTGCCAACATAAGTCTGAGCGCCGATATGTCCAAGCTCGGCGGCCTGAAGAAACCATTGGTACGCGCCCCGTTGTTTTTTACTATATCCAAAAAACGGATAAAAATAACGGCATCCCATCTCGTACATCCCATCAGGATTTCCGCGTTCAGCAGCTTTGCGATACCAGTAGAATGCGCGACGTTCTGACTCGCCTTCCTCCCACGGGTCCCAATATTTGCCAAGGGCGTGCATCGCTTTGGCATCACCGCGTCTCGCACGTGTAACAAGTTTCGGATCGGGCGGCATCACATACTCCGTCGATACCGCCCGCCAACTTCAAACAGCGCTTGCGTGATCTGGCCAAGCGAATTCGTCCTTACGGTCTGCATAAGTTCCTCAAAAAGATTTCCGCCATCGAGCGCGGTTTGTTGGAGACGTTTCAGCGCGTCGGGGGATTCCGCTGCATTGCGTTGTTGAAATTCACGCAACCGGCGAAGTTGGCCCAGCTTTTCCTCTTCCGTGCCGCGCATGAGGTCGAGTTTTTCAGTTTCGATAGCGTGATCCTGATCGGGGTTGAGGAAGCAGTTCACGCCGACGATGGGGTATGCGCCGCTGCTTTTGAGCGATTCGTAGTAGAGCGATTCTTCCTGAATCTTTGCGCGCTGGTACCCGGTTTCCATAGCGCCGAGCACGCCGCCTCGATCGGATAAGCGCTCGAACTCCTGCAGGATCGCTTCTTCGACGAGGTTGGTCAGTTCATCGACGATGAACGCCCCCTGCAACGGATTCTCATTGCCGTAGATACCGAATTCCTTGTTAATAATCTGCTGTATCGCCAGCGCGCGGCGCACGGACGATTCCGACGGCGTGGTGACGGCTTCGTCAAACGCATTGGTGTGCAGCGAATTGCAGTTGTCGTTCAAGGCCATGAGCGCCTGCAACGTCGTGCGGATGTCGTTGAACTCGTATTCCTGGCTGTGCAGCGAACGTCCACTGGTTTGAATGTGAACCTTGAACTTCTGCGAGCGTTCGTTCGCGCCGTATTTGTCGCGCATCGCAATCGCCCAGATGCGCCGCGCAACGCGATTAATCACCGCGTATTCCGGGTCCATGCCGCTCGAAAAGAAAAACGAGAGGTTCCCCGCGAAATCGTCGATGTGCATCCCGCGCGAGAGGTAGTATTCGACGAAGGTAAAACCGTTCGCCAACGTAAAGGCCACCTGCGAAATTGGATTGCACCCAGCCTCGGCCATGTGAAATCCCGAGATGGACACCGAATAGAAATTGCGAATTTCATGCTCGACAAAATACTGCTGGATATCGCCCATCATCCGTAGCGCGATGTCGACCGAAAAAATGCAGGTGTTCTGCGCCTGGTCTTCCTTCAGAATGTCCGCTTGAACCGTCCCGCGCACCGCGCGCAAAGCCGCCGCGCGTATGCCTTCCGCTTCTTCTTCATCGGGTTGGCGGCCCAGTTCTAGTTCGAATTTCGCGATCTGCTGGTCGATCGCGGCGTTTAAGAACATCGCGAGAATAATCGGCGCGGGCCCATTAATCGTCATCGACACGCTAGTGTTCGCCGCGCAAAGGTCAAATCCGTCGTACAAGGTTTTCATATCATCAATCGTGGCAATCGATACGCCGGAGGTGCCGACCTTGCCGTAAATGTCCGGGCGCTCGTCCGGGTCCCAACCGTAGAGCGTTACGGAATCAAATGCGGTCGATAACCGTTTTGCGTCCGAGTTCCGTGAGAGATACTTGAAGCGCCGGTTCGTGCGCGCGGGGTCGCCTTCACCCGCGAACATGCGCGTCGGGTCTTCATCACTACGCTTAAACGGAAACACGCCCGCGGTAAACGGAAAACTGCCCGGAACATTTTCAAGCAGAATCCAACGCAATAAATCTCCCGGATTGCGAAAGCGGGGGAGGGCCACGCGCGGCACAGGCGTGCCTGACAAACTTTCGCGATACGACGGCGTGCGGAATTCTCGGTCCCGCACGGTATACACAAACTCGTCGCTAGAATATTTTTGACGTAATCGGTCAAAATCCGACAATGCCGTAGCGCATTCCGGCGCGAGTTGCGTAACAAGCTCCGTGCGCCGCGCGTCCAGCGCCCCGCGCGCAGCATCATCGACGTCGAGTTGTTCGGTTGCCCCGTCGAGCTGCCAAATCTGTTCCGCGATTCGCGCCTGCGCCTCAGCCCACCCCCGATACTCGCGCGCCTGTTCGGCGATCTCCGCGAGATACCGCACCCGTTCAGGCGGAACAATGATCGCGCGCGACGACGAGAACTTCTGCGCGGGTCGCGGCAATGACGACTCCCACGCAACGCCAGTCTTATCCCGAATGATTTCCAGCAGCCCGTGGTACAGCGCAGTCACGCCGTCATCATTAAACTTCGACGCAATCGTACCGTACACCGGCATTTCCTCGGGTTTCGCGTCGAACCGATGCTGATTGCGCTGGTACTGCTTGCGCACGTGTCGCAATGCGTCTTCGCTGCCTTTTCGCTCAAACTTGTTGATGGAGACCGCGTGCGCAAAATCGAGCATGTCGATCTTTTCGAGTTGCGACGGCGCTCCGAACTCCGCGGTCATCACATAGAGCGCGACATCCACGAGCGGCACGATCCCCGCGTCCCCCTGGCCAATTCCCGCGGTCTCGACAATTACCAAGTCGAAGCCCGCCGCCTTCACCACCGAAATCGCGTCAGCAAGCGCCGCGGATATTTCTGAACTCTTTGCCCGCGTGGCGAGTGACCTCATGTACACGCGTCCGCGATCCAGCGCGTTCATCCGTATGCGATCTCCGAGCAACGCGCCGCCCGTGCGTCTGCGCGAAGGATCGACGGACAGTATCGCGATGGTCTTGTCCGCAAAATCGTTCAGGAAGCGCGTCACCAGTTCATCCACCAGCGAAGATTTTCCTGCGCCGCCCGTGCCCGTGACTCCGAGCACCGGTATGGTCTTTTCCGTCGTTGGCGGAAGCAGTTTCCTGACCTGCGTCAACAAACCATTCTCGCGTCCGTGCCCTTCTTCGACCGCGGTAATAAACCGCGCCAGGCGCAACGGCGTGTTGGGGGAAAGTTGCATCGGTCCCTCGATGCACGACGAAAAGTCAAACGGCGCATCGATGTTCTCCAGCAGATGGTTGATCATCCCCTGAAGACCCAGCGTACGCCCATCCTCCGGCGAATAAATCTTCGCGACGCCCATTGACTCGATCTGCCGGATTTCGCTCGGCACGATTACCCCTCCGCCGCCGCCAAAAACCTTGATATGCCCCGCGCCGCGGTCGTGCAACAGGTCCACCATGTACTGAAAAAATTCGAGGTGCCCGCCCTGATACGAACTCACCGCAACGGCGTGAGCGTCTTCCTGTATCGCGGCATCCACGATTTCCGCCACCGACCGGTTATGCCCGAGATGGATCACCTCCGCGCCCGAATCCTGCAACACCCGCCGCATGATATTAATGGC
>JAWXCN010000135.1:0-8622 GCA_034408725.1 Candidatus Hydrogenedentota bacterium | reverse complement strand
TATGACGGCCTGTCGCGGCAGGTGTCGGGCACGATGGAATTGTCCCCCGCGGGTGCGACGGTAACGACGTCAACCGCGTACGACGCGAACAGCCGCATCGTCTCGCGCACGGACCCGAACAGCCGGACGACGCAGTACGCCCATGATGTGTTTGACCGCATGACCCAGGTGACCTACGCGGACGGCACGGCCCAGCGCATGTCGTACAACCGGTTTGGCGATCAGACGGGCCGGACCGATCCCACCGGCACGACCTTCGCGCAAACCTACGACAAACTGGGCCGGATGACGACGCGGACGACAACTCCCGCGGCAGGGTTCACGAATCCGGGCACGGAAACCTTCGAGTACGACGCGCTGTCTCGAATGACATCGGCCAAACTTGGAAATCTGACGCAACCAACGGATTCGCTGGCGACATTTCTCCACGATTCCCTGGGTAACGTCTACAGCGAGACATTGGAGATAGGGACGGGCTCGATACGGACTACGGCCCACGTCTTCGACGACAACGGTAACCGCAAGAAGACCACGTACCCCGGCGGCCGCACGGTGACGTACACGCACGACGCGCTGGAGCGGACGGCGAGCATCGCCGACGGCGGCGGGACGTTGGCGGAATACGATTATGCCGGCGGGCGCGTTGCGCGGCGGGCGAATGGCAACGGCACGCAGGTGGACCTCAGTTACGACGGCATTGGCTCGGCGAACGCGATGGACGACTTTGGCGTTGCGCGGGTCATCCAGACGCGGCACACGGTGACCTCCGGCGGCGCGGAACTGGACGAGCACACCTTCGAGTGGGACGCGGACGGAAACAAGACGCGCCGCGTGGACGCGCGGACGGGTGGAACCACCGACGACTACACGCACGCGTATGACGGGTTATCGCGGATGACCGCGCGTACGCCGGACAGCGGCAGCGCGGACACGTTTACCTACGATTCGACCGGCAACCGCACGACGACCGGTTACGCGTTGGAAGGCGCGGATGCGCTTATCCACGCGTACACCAAGACACCGGTGGACGAACGGGGCTATGACCGGCTCGGCAACCTCGCGTCATACGACGCTCGCGCGCGTTGGTACACGTTCGACGCACAGAGCAGGCTCACGGGCCTGGTCGAAGCGGGCACGCGGGTCGAGGACGATTTTTCGACAGTACCCGGCGCGTACAGCGTCGAGAGTGGCACGTGGGGCGTTGCAGACGAAGTGTTGAGCGAAAGCACGGCTGCAACCGGGCGCATCCTCCGCGGCCTGCCCGCCGGCACAACGGACATCACGTTCAGCTTCAAGAGCCCGCACGACGCGGAGAACACCGCGGACTACGATCCGGAACGGTATGGGCTGTTTCTGGTACGGCTGTTCGAGGCGGACTGGAAGTATGCGGCGCTGGTGATGGAACCCACGGGCCTGTACCTGCGCGAGTGGGATGACGAGGTACTTGTGAACGAGTACGACTCGGAAGCCACGGCCTTCCAGGCGGACACCTGGTACGACGTGAAAGTCGCGTACAGCGGCACCGGCAACCGCACGGTTGCAATCTACTGGGCCAAACGCGGCGATCCGATGCCCACAAGCACGCTATTCTCCGCGACGCTGTCCGCGGACCTCGCCGAAGACACGGACCAGCAAACCGGGTTCGGCACGGGCGAGCTTGGCGACTACTCCTACCGCGACGTTCAGTTCCGCGACAGCCTCAGCACGTCGAGCACGAGGGTTAGCGAATACCTCTACGACGCGCTCGGACGGCGCATCGGTAAGACGATCGACCCGGACGGCACGCCGACGGTCACCGAATACATTTACGACGGCAACCAGATCATCGAAGAACGTGACGGCTCAGGCAATGTGCTCGCGAGCTACGTCTACGGCCTGTACGTGGACGAACCCATCACGATGACACGCGGCAGCGACGACTACTATTACCATCAGGACGACCAGCACAACGTCGTCGCGCTGACGGATGACACCGGCGCTGTCGAGGAGCGGTATGCTTACGGCGTGTTCGGCGATCCATCCATCTACGAAGCCGACGGCACAACCCCGCGCGCCACGTCTATCGCTTCAAACCCATTCCTCTTCACCGGCCGCGAATGGGATCCCGAACTCAACGCCTACTGGTACCGCACCCGCTACATGGACCCCACCTCCGGCCGCTTCATCTCCCGTGACACCATTGGCCTCTGGGGTGACGCGGCCAACTTGGGGAACCCATATTCGTATGTCAACAACAATCCGTGGAGTGGAGTAGATCCGTTTGGGTTAGAACGGTTCGGTGAAGTGAGTTACCTACACGACGTAGGTAATGTTGCAAAGGGCTATTTCTGGGAAGGACCCAAGGGCCTGCTCGCGGGTGCTTGGAGCGCACTCGTCACGCTTGGTGGGGAAATCGCCGACCCAATGCGCGCGGCACGGGAAATAGGACAAGGTGTCGGCGCACTGGGCGAAATTGTCTCCGCAACCGAAAGTCCAACGCGGAACCTACTGGCGGAGGGTGGCCGACAGTGGCTTCGCGAGGTCGACCAGAATAGTGACGCTCAAGGTAAGGCGCTCTTTGGTGTGTCCACGATTCTTGCCCCCGGCGTGCTCGCGACCAAGGGCGCTAAGGCCGTGGAAGTAGTGCAAGGTACCCAGCAAGCCGCCATCCGGGCCCGGGTACTCGAGAATGTCGCCGAAAGCCAAGCGACTGTTTTAGCCAAGCCAAGTGGTTGGAAGCTTGGAAATCCGATAGACGAGTTGACTTCAAAGGGGACGACTCCCGCATGGAGCACGGTTCGCCAAAGGTATTGGAAGAACGAGGCTTTGAACAATCCCGATGTCTACAATGCATCGAATCTTGATCGCATGAAGCGCGGATTAGCGCCGCAGCGTCCAAACCCTCGAACTGGTCAACTCGAAAGTATGGAACTGCACCATACTCCGCCACAACGTGAAGGTGGGATGTTCAATTTGGAAAGGGTCTGGCCGGATGATCACGCGTTGGTAGATGTTTTCCGGAAAACTGGTAAAAAATAGGTGTTATGCCATCCTTTCAAGAAATGTTTACTAAGTCTAAGGGACAGTCAATTAGGTACAAAGGCGAAATACTCGTGCTAATTGACCACTTTCCAGTCGACGATGGCGCAATGGTACAACTAACATTTGAGCATTTCGGAAGTCCGTGGAAGCAAGGCATCGCACTGCGAACAAACGGTTCGTTCGAGATAGGCAGCCAAACGGTCTGGAATGGCATAGTTCTTTGGCAGGATACTGCGCCAAGAGTAACGCAACTCCGAGTCAAGACTATGAGCGGATTCATCGAAGTTAATAACATGTGGGATGTAGGCGACGGCTGTGTCCATTCATGGCATAATGGTGCGGCGATGATCGTGGAAGACATTGCGACGGGGCGGCGTTATCGATGCAACGACGGTCATCCAGATGATAATTTTGATGACATTGTTTTTCGATTGGAAATCGCATAGATGGCAAAGGAACTGCTTATAATTCCGGGTTCACATGCTGAAGTTACTGCCATCAAACACGCGCTGCAAACTGGGCTAATTCCGAGTGAATTTGAAGCTCTGCCGAGAATGCATAACTCTAATTGAGTCGACCGGCGGACGCATTGTGACGTAGACGCACGACGCGCTGGAGCTTGACAGTCGAAGGCTCAGACCTGTTGCGCAGCGCGAGCATTCAGAGATGCTTAAATTGGAGCGGGCGCTACATGAAATTCGACCAATTGGCCCGGAAAAGCGCCAGTGGTTTTACATTAAGAAACAGCTCGACAAAGGGTTAAAACCTCCGGGTTAGAGGGATACTGGAATGAAGTATCGGCTGGTACTCCAACTACCATCATCTTCGATCAAAGACTATAATGAGGTAATTCGATTCGAGAGCCTTATCGTCGAAGGGATTGGCGAACTTGGAGAAGTTGACGGTCACGATGCAGGCTCAGGCGAATTTAATATTTTTGTACTTACCGACGATCCGGTGCTTACGTTTGACCGGATCAAGACTCTGCCAGGAGCGGTAGACTTTATGCCAAATCTTAAAGTTGCCTTTCGAGAGCTTGAAAAGGATGAATACGTCATCATTTACCCATCAAGGTTGAGTAATTTCACTTTAGCGTAACATTGACACGAACGTCTACGATCGCCTTTCGCGCATGACGGCGGCGCAATCCATGACGCTTACGTAAGACGCAATGGGTACTGGTCAGATTCGCGACTAAGAGCGTCCAGTTCCGAAGCTCTCTGAAGAAGAGGTGGAATAGTATTGGGCGTGCGGAGGCTAAAGGCCCTCTAATGGGGCACGTGACCTGAAGTTGGCCAAAAACGTATGGAATTTTCCATGAGCATTATTAGATTGGCAATGCTTTTACTGTGCGCAGTCGTGCCTGCGAGAACCGCATCGGGCGATTTTGGCGTAAAGCGGGTTTCTGCTACTGCGCACACAGTTACGTCCGGCGGCGCGGTGCTGGACTCGCGCTCGTTCACGTGGGACGCCGACCACAACAAGCTTGAGCGCGTGGGCACGCGCAGCGGCGGGCCGGAACTCAGTTACGAATACGCCTATGACGGCCGTTTGAGAATGACCAGCGTGGACCCGTCCAACGCGTCGCCCACGGCGTTCACGTATGACGCGGCGGGAAACCGTACGAACACTGGCTACACGCTTGATGGCGCGGACGCGCTCACGAACAACTACAGCGCAACGCCGTTCGACTTGCGTGGCTACGATCTGCTCGGCAACCTCGCGTCGTTCAACGCGCGGGAAAAGTATCACACTTTCGACGTGATGCGGATGACGATACGGACTACGACCCGGAACGATACGGATTCGCGATCCTGCGCCTGCTCGAACCGGACTCGCCGGCGGAATGGTGGTTCGTCGCATTGGTCATAGAACCCACCAGCATTTTTGTGCGCGAGTGGGAAGAAGAGTGGTGGGCGCTGCCGTGCGGGGTGAAACAGCGAAAGCCGGCGAAATCCGACAACTACGCGGTAGCAAGTATTCGCTTAAAGAAACGCCGCTCGCCGGCCTCTCCCCGTTCAAATTGGTGGGGCGGCATGGCCGAAAGGATAATCTGCTCGGTATCGCTCCCGTGAATTTCAAGGGCAATCGCATCGACATTGGGGAGCCAACGCTCGGCATTTTTTGAGAAAAGCTCTCGTTCCGCGCCTTCGATATCCAACTTTAATAAATTGATCCGGGTACGTCCGGACTCGGCAAGAATACCTTCGATGCTCCGCGCGGGAATCGTGACACCTTCGCCCGGCGAGCATTCCTCGACCTGAAACGACCAGCTTGGCGCATCGGGGTTCGCGACGCGGGCTACTGCTTCCTGATGCCAAAGCGCCGCGTGCAAACACCGCACGTTGGAGAAATCCGCACAGTTGCGGACCAGCATCTCGAAATTGCGCGCATCCGGCTCGACCGCAACGATGAGCGTTTCCGGAAACCGGTGCGCGTAGAAGGCGGTTGTATAGCCGACATTCGCGCCGGCATCAATGATCAGTTCGGGATTCGCAGGCAGAAACGATTCGAGCTCATGCTCGTAGAACACCTGCGAAAAAACATTCATGTCGGACTCGAAACGGCGAACAAACAGCGGGGCCTTGTACTCGGGAAGGCGTATTTCAATGACGGGTTGGCACCGGCTCCAGTTCCACTCGAACCGGGTCGCTTCCCGGATGCCGAGTGTTTGCGATGCCGCGAGGTACCGCGACAATTTGTGGTGCACACGACTAACCAAGACCCCACTCCACAGTTTTTCTACCTACCGCGACCCAAAACGACTAATCCAAGTTTAGAGCAGATTCCAAAAAACCGCAATCGTATCGCAGCTTCGGATTTCTAATTCTTGTCAGCGCCCGAGCAGCAACCATTCGAAATCCACGGCTTCGCCAGCCTGCACCATACCCTGTCCCGGGTCGAACCGTAGGAGCGCGTTTGCCGTTGCGCCCGTGTAAATGTCCGCCGAGCCCTTCCCGGCGAAATACCGGACGCGCCACGTCCCATCCACATCCTCCGCGCGCCCAAGTTGAAATACCGTCCTTGGCCCTTTCATGACATAAGCGTCCTCAAGCACGCCGTGTGCGCGAGGCGGAACGGGCACCCCGTGCATTCGCGCGCGTATGGCCGGCGCAACGTACCGGTGATATCCGAGATGGCATGACAAAGGGTTGCCGGGGAGCCCAAAAATGAGTTGGTCTCCCCGGGTCGCGAAGTAAATTGGCTTCCCCGGTCTCTGCATTACTTTGTGAAACACCGGGGTCGCCCCGAATATTGCAAGCGCATCGGGCACGCCATCGTACTTGCCCGCGGATACCGCTCCCGTGAGGATAACTACGTCCGCATGGTCCGCCGTCTGCAACGCCGCCCGCAGTTCGTCCGGTCTGTCTTTCGCATGCGCAACGAGAGTGGGGGAGATGCCGAGGGCTGCCGTCATCGCGGCCAACATGGGCCCATTCGAATTGCGAATTTGCGAGGGGCCCGGGATTTCTCCGGACGACACCAATTCATCGCCTGTCGTAATAATCGCAACCTTGGGACGCGGATAAACGCTCACCCGATGCACGCCGAAAGTTGCGATGGACGCGAGCGCAATTGGCGTTACGACATCCCCTCGGCGCAGGACTTCCCGGCCCTCGGCGCATTCTGTTCCGCGCCTGGTAATGTTTTGGCCATAGACAATCGATTCTGGCAGGGATACTGCGTCACCGGACACCGATACATCTTCTTTCGCAACCACCAATTCTGTTCCAGCAGGGCATGGAGCGCCGGTCATGATCTCGATAGCGGTTCCCGGTTCGAGCGAAACCGTAATCGAACTCCCGGCTGCTGCTTCCCCGCGAATGGGAATCGTATGCCCCGCGTCCGCGACACGTACCGCGTATCCATCCATCATCGTGCGATCGAATGGAGGATAGTCATTGTCGGCGTGAATGGACGCCGCCAAGATTAACCCCGCCGATTCATGCAACGGTACTTCGATCTGCGCAAGAGGATGTGCGTGCTCCAGAACAAGGGCGAGCGCAGTATCTGGATCGATCATGGTTCGCATGGAAGGATACCTTCGCTATCGAAACAGCAAACGAAAAAGCTCTGTCCTGAGCGCCAACAGGCGGTTTCTCCCCTGCTTTTTTATGCGAACAGTTCCGTCACAGGTTTGCCCGTGGCGTCTTTCGTAGCGTAGAAGGGGCGGTCTTCGACGATATACCCCGCATTGGGCGGGATGCCCATCGCGTGATACATCGTTGCGTGAAGGTCCGTAGTGTTGATGGGATTCTCGATCGAACTGCATGGTCGCTCGTCGGCGGTTGTCCCGTAGAGGTTGCCCGTCTTAACGCCGCCACCGAACAAGACCACCGAACCGGCGTCGGTGAAATGCCGGTGCATGCCGTAGTGTTTCATTTCTGTAATGATTGGCGGCACTTCAACCTGATTTTTAACGGGCGCGCCCGGTTTGCCTTCCGTGAGCATGTCGCGGCTGAATTCTGTGGCGATGACGATCAGGGTGCGCTCCAGAAGTCCGCGTTCTTCAAGATCGAGCACCAACTGCGCAATGGGCGCGTCGATCATCTTTTTCAGTTCAACCATGCGCGTATGCCCGTCTTCGTGCGTATCAAAAAATTTGAACGGAATGTATTCGGTCGTCACCTCGATGAAACGCGCGCCGGCTTCGGATAATCGTCGCGCGAGCAGGCAACCCAATCCGAATTTACCCGTATTGTAAGTATCGTAAACTTCTTTCGGTTCTTGGGAGAGATCGAAGGCCTTCGCCGCGGGAGATGTCAGCAAACGGTGCGCGTTTTCCATCGAACGCAACATCGATTCTTTCTGATACCCGCTCGCAACATCGCCGAAGGAACTCTCCTCCGTCAACCGTTTGAACGCTTTGTGCCGTGCCTGGAACCGCTCCATCGTCATGCCTTTCGGCGGCTGTACGCTGGCCTGAGCCTCTTCCGGGTTCGGCACAAAGAATGGACCATATTCGCTGCCCAGGAATCCGGCAGTATGGAATGCTTTTAATTCTTCACCCTCGCCGTTGTCGAAGCCCTGCCCAATGTCAATGAACGCGGGTACATCGGGATTCAGTGGACCGAGCGTTCTGGCGATGACAGAGCCGATGTGCGGCGCGGCGACCGATAGCGGCGGTTCGTACCCCGTGTGCCAATGGTATTGGTGCCGTGAATGGAGAATGAATCCAAGGTCGGCCGCCTTATACGTGCGGATGAGCGTGGCGCGGTCCATGACGTTCGCGATCCGCTCAAGCCCCTGCGAAATTTTAATGTTGTCGACTACCGTATCGATGGTGGGAAATGTGCTTAAAACGCGATCAGGGTTCAGGTTGGTTTCGTATGGCGTGTAACGCTTTGGATCGAAGGTCTCGGTGCTCGCCATGCCGCCGCCCATCCACAGCACAATCATGCGATCCGCCGTCCCGTGAAACGCCTGGCCCAAGGTTTCCGCATGCGCGGCGCGCGGATATCCCGCCGCCAACGCTCCAAGCGTCGCGGCGCTCGCCGTTTTTATGAAATCCCTGCGGTTAAAAGTCGTTCGCATCAGGTCAATCCTCGGTTTGCATTGGACCGTTAGGCGATTGCTACGCCCTGACAGGTGGTCCATTTC
>JAWXCN010000134.1:0-2840 GCA_034408725.1 Candidatus Hydrogenedentota bacterium | reverse complement strand
TTTCATGCGCGCCGCGAATTCGACCGACGTCTACCTCCTCGGCGCGAACCTCAAAAGCGAAGCCGGAATTTTTCAAGATGACGCCGCGGCCAAACCCGCGGCCGATGCCTGGCTCAAGAAGGAAGTCGTCAACATCGCGAAGGATACGATTTCAAAAGTAGTCGTAACCACGCCGGACAAGCGCATCGCCATTGCGAAGCAAACGAAGGAAGTGCCCGTCGAACCCGCTCCGCCGCCCGCAGACCCCGCCACCGATGCCGCCGCGCCGACGCCCTCCGCGACTAAAACGGAAGTCACGTGGGCCCTCGCGGAAGGCGGCGCCGGTCTCGAAGTCAAACAGTCCGGCGTCGAAAACCTCGCCGGCGCATTTGCGCCGCTCAGCGCGACCGACGTCGTTGATCCCGCGAAACTTGCGGATTGGGGTCTTGACGCGCCGCAGTTCACCTGCGCAATCACCGTCGATGGCAAGGAGGGCGAAGTCCTCATCGAAGGCGGACGGCTCGATCCCAATGGCGATGGCTACGTGCGCGTCGCCTCTGCGAACAAGGACGTCATCTATAAGCTCAGCAAGTTCACCTTCGAGAAAATTTTCCCGAAGGGGACTGATATGTTCACGCTAAAGGGTCTGACGCTCGACAAGGCTCAGATCACTCAAATCGATCTGACGCAACCCGCCGGCAACATCTCACTCGTCAAGCAAGGCGAGGAATGGAGCATTTCCGCGCCCACTGCCGATCTCGCGCCGCAGAAATCAACGCTCGACGCTGTCGCGAATGTCTTGTCCGCGTGGACGCCATCGGACTACGCGGACACCGCGGATGCCGCCGCGCTTGACGCACCCACACACACCGCCGTGGTAACGCTTGCATCCGGCGAAAAACACACCCTTCCTCTTGGCGCGCCGTCCAAAGGCATCGCGGGCCAGTATGCCCGCCTCGACAACGGACCGAGTGTCCTGGTGATGAGCAAAGGCGACCTCGACCGCGCGTTCCCCGCGCCAAAAGATATTTATCAACGCCAGTTGTTGGACATCCTCGAAGATGAGATAACCAGCATCACCGTCCAGCGCGCCGCGGACTCCTTCCAGCTTGCCCGAACGGACGCGGGTGGCTGGACCCTGACTGTTGACGGCGCCGTCGCCGAACCGAACATGGAAGCCAGCGAAGCACTCGCCACTGCAATCGTTGACTTCGAAGTTTCCGACATTTTGTTCGGTCAGCCCGATCTCGCAGTTGAACCCGTCGCGACGGTAACTGTCGTTATGAAAGACGGCACGAGCCATGTATTCCGGTTTGGACCCGACGAGAACGGCACAAGCGCCATCGCGCTTTCAGGCAAGGCACAGGTTTTCCGCGCGGAGAAACTGGTGGTCGACGAAATTCTTGTCGGCAGCGCGTCGCTTAAACTCCCCGAACCGGCCCCCGCGCCCGCGGACGGCGGAACCGATGCGGAACCCGAAGCGCCTGCTCCCATGCCGGATGCTCCGTTTGCGCCTGAAGTGATCGAGCCCATGCCGGAACCAGCGCCCGCGCCTGAAAATGCTGAACCATCCGCGCCACTGACCGAGGCAACACCGCCGGCGGCGGAAACGGCGACCGAACCGGCGCCTCCTGCAGAACTAGGGCCCGCAACGCCATAGCACCGCTTAGATTTCGGACTTCGTTTGGCCGCGCGCAGCGCCTTGGAGTGCGGCGTGTCAACGCCGCTTTCACTTCGGATACCCGAATGCCTCAATAAATTCGCAGGCATCGGGAACACGTGAATCGAAACCAGAGCAATCGCGTTTAATTGCGAAGCGACTTTGCCCAGGAAATGGAAAGCGGCAGCTACCCGCTGCCGCACTCCAAGGCGCGCATCGCCCATGCAGTGGCGCTTTTCTTGGCGTCACGCCAGGCGCCTGGGATTTAATGCGTGATTGCCTTCCTCGTCTTAATTCTGAATCAATTCCACCGCGCTTTCGTCGTATACTGAAAGGACATCTAACCGAAGCCAGCATTGCAATCACGAATACGCGCGTACATCCCCAAACTTTCAACGCCGGCACGGACACGTTATGGGGCTTTTGAAGTAGAAAGGTTACTTTCCATGCAACGCACAATCATGCTAACTGCATTTTTATCTGCACTCTCGATAGCGTTCGCAGACCCCATCGCGGATTCCCGCCGTACCGCCATCGTCACCTCGATTGAACGCGCCGCGCCCGCCGTCGTTTCTATCAACGTGTCTGTCGTGCGCGCGCAACGCAATGTGCCGCCCATGTTCGACGAGTTTTGGGGGTTCTTCGATATTCCGCGCCCCACAAACCAAATTGAAAAGCGCAGGATTAATTCCGTGGGAAGCGGTTTCATTTTGAGCGCAGAAGGCCACATCCTTACAAATTACCACGTGATCGAAGACGCCGACGAAGTCGTGTCCGTCACGCTTCCTGACGGGCGCGAATTGCCGGTCACGGTCGTGGGTGCGGATGATCGGACGGACATCGCCGTGCTCCTTGTCCGCGAACCGCAACGCCTGCCCACCATTCCCTTGGGTGATTCGGAAGACCTGCTGACGGGCGAGTGGGTCATCGCGATTGGGAATCCATTCGGAATGCTGATGAAAGACCCGCAGCCCACCGTTAGCGTCGGCGTGATTTCCGCAAATCACCGGCGCGTCAGTTCAAGCGTTGGAAACGGCGAACGCCTCTACCAGGGCATGATTCAAACTGATGCCGCAATCAATCCTGGCAACAGCGGTGGCCCACTCGTCAACGCGCGCGGACAGGTCGTCGGCGTCAATACCATGATCTTTTCGCAGAGTGGCGGAAGCGTGGGACTTGGGTTCGCAATCCCAATTAATCG
>JAWXCN010000133.1:0-8637 GCA_034408725.1 Candidatus Hydrogenedentota bacterium | reverse complement strand
TTCTGGCTCTGCTCCGAGACGTCGTCGCCGCTGTTCCACGACTGCTGAAATCGCATTCCCCCGCAACTGATGACAGGAATTTGAAGTTCGGTCTTGCCGAACCGGCGATACTTCATACTCGCTCGATCTCCCCGCTCCGGGTCAGCCGCTATTCAACTTTCGCCACAATTTTCAGGGTCATGGTGGCGAGGTCCTTAATGACAAAATCCCCCACCGCGCTGTCGTAATTGACCCCGTAATCCTGGCGGTTCATGTCAAACGCCGCATCCGCCGTCAATGTGTCACCCGAGAAAACGACCGCCGCCGGAAATGTCACGCTCTTCGTTACTCCCTTAATCGTAAAATCGCCGGTCACGTCATAGCCCGTATCCGTTTTCTTAACAGCAGTCGATTTGAACGCCGATGTTGGAAACGTAGCAGGCGTAAAAAAATGTTCGTCGCCGTTCAACTTCTTCGTGAGGGCGCTGTCGTCGGAAAAGGCGGAGGTCATATCGACTTCGATGTCAATTTTCGCGGTTTCAAAATTCTCGTTTTCGACGTCGATTGTCCCGTTAAAAATGGCCCACCCGCCTTTGCGCGTGCCCACGCCAAATGTTCCGCTGACTGCCATTTCCCACGTGATTTCCGAATCAGGTTGCAGTGTAAAGGTACGCTGTCCCGTCACCGGCGCGGCGGGCGAATCCATTTTCGGGTCCGGTTCGACGATGGGCTCGGGAGTGACAACCGGAACGGGTGTAACGGGTGTGGGCGTGTTTGGAGGAGCTTGTTCGGGTGTGCAACCGGCGATAAATATGACGGCCACGAGAGATATCCATAGGCTAGTCCGAATCATGAGGCAAACTCCTGGAAATTCCCGCCACAGTTCTGTCCGGCGAGGAATGGTTTAGTGTGCGCGCGCAAATCTATCCACATCGGACATCGATAGCGCACCGCGCGAATACTCTATCAAATTCATCCGGCGAACGGCATATTTAGTAATGGACCGGGTAAAACCCCAAAAGAGTTGGTTGTAAAGTCCAAACCTTAAAAAGGGACGGCAGTTTTCTCGTTTCCAGCGCGCTTTTCTTGTCATTGCATGGCTTATGACATTTTTGAATGTCGGCACGATACCTGCTCCTATACGAATCGTACACACTACCAAACAAGTTGAATACTGCGGGATTTTTGATTCGAGTTTCGGTGCGACGAGTGAATCCACGTACCAACGGCGCCCCGAGAACGGTTAAAACGAGGAACCAGATTCCCCCTTGCACCCCCTCGGCCCTGAGTCCTCCCCAAGCTCACGGCCAACCAGTTCCCTCTCCTGGTGCAAACCCCACACAACCCCTGCCTGGTTTCTCGCACCGTTTTCGGGGCGTTCGTGTGTCTGCATGTATCGCGCAGCCGCCCCCATGCGTGTGATAGTATTTCCATATGAGCCAATAGTTCGGCGGCGGGCTTCCGCTCGTGGGTCGGCCGCTTTTTTGAAAGGATGGTTATGAGTGTTTCGGTCGAGGCAATCCGGCGCAACGTAGAGGCGCAAGCGTCGTTCGTACAGCGTTTGCGGAAGGAAATCGGGCGGGTTGTCGTTGGTCAGCAGTATATGGTTGATCGGCTTTTGGTCGGTATTCTCGCGAATGGTCACGTGTTAATTGAGGGCGTGCCCGGCCTCGCGAAAACGACTGCCGTCAAAACCCTTGCCCGCGCCATTCAGTGCCAGTTCAGCCGGATTCAGTTCACACCCGACCTCCTCCCAGCCGACCTCATCGGAACCCTGATTTATAGCCCGAAAGACGGCAATTTTACCACAAAGAAAGGCCCGATTTTCGGCAATATCATCCTCGCCGACGAAATCAACCGCGCCCCGGCAAAGGTCCAAAGCGCGCTCTTGGAAGCCATGCAGGAACGCCAAGTGACCATTGGTGACCAGACCTACAAGCTTGAGGAGCCGTTTATGGTCCTCGCGACGCAGAACCCCATCGAGCAGGAAGGCACCTACCCCCTGCCGGAAGCGCAGGTGGACAGGTTCATGCTCAAATTGCGTATCAGTTACCCCAGCAAAGCTGAAGAGCGTGAAATCATGGACAGGGTGGACATGCTACATGAACCCCGGGTGGACACGGTCGTCACCAAACATGAAATCCTGCACGCGCGCGAAGTAACGAACCAAATCTATGTCGATGAAAAAGCGAAAAACTATATTGTCGATATCGTACACGCGACCCGCCAACCCGAAGCATTCGGATTGCCAATCAAGCACCTGATCGAATACGGCGCATCGCCGCGCGCGACGATTTACTTGCAGCAGGCCGCGCGGGCGCAAGCCTTTCTACAGGGAGAAGGCAACGTGTATCCCAACGATGTGAAACAGGTCGCGATGGACGTCCTTCGCCATCGCGTCATTATTACGTATGAAGCCGAAGCCGAAGGCAAGGCCAGCGAAGACATCATCAAGCTGATCCTCGACACGGTTCCGGTACCCTGACATCCGGCACGGCGCGCCATGATTCCACAAGAAATCATGCAGGAAATTCGACGGATTCAAATCCGGACGAACAAGATCGTGAACGACATTTTCACCGGCCAATACGAAAGCGTATTCAAAGGCCAGGGAATGGAATTTCACGAGGTCCGGGAGTATGTGCCGGGCGACGAAATCCGCATGATCGACTGGAACGTCACCGCACGCACCGGAACGCCCCACGTAAAATTGTTGGCCGAAGAACGCGAACTGACCGTTATGCTGATGGTGGATGCGAGCGGTTCGGGCCGGTTCGGAAGCGTCCGCCGGTTCAAGAATGAATTGGCCGCGGAACTCTGCGCCGTGCTGGCCATTTCCGCGATTAAAAACAACGATAAAGTCGGTCTTATCGTCTTCACCGACGATGTCGAGCTTTACGTTCCACCGAGCAAGGGCCGCCGCCACGTGTTGCGCGTGATCCGTGAGATTCTCTATTTCCAGCCGAAGGGTAAGGGCACGAATATCCCGGATGCGCTCCACTTTCTCAACGGCGTCACGCGCCGCCGCTCCGTCACGTTTCTGGTCTCCGACTTCATGGCCACGGGTTACGAACATGCCCTGCGCGTCGCCAACAGACGCCACGACGTCATCGCCGTCGTCGTGTCAGACCCTCGCGAGGAATTGCTACCCGACATTGGGCTGTTGTCCGTTCGGGACGCCGAAACAGGGCGCGAGACCCTCGTGGATACGAGCAACCATAGCGTGCGCAATGACTATGCGAAAGCCGCTGTAAAGAGAGCGGCAGACCGCGATATGTCATTACGCCGAACACGCGTGGATTCGATTCATGTGCGCACTGACCAACCTTATGTAAAAGAATTGCACCGCTTCTTCCGGATGCGAGAGAAGCGGTTTGTAGTGTGAGGGAGTGGCGATGGGTGTAAGTAGTCGAATTGCTTTATCCATGATGTTCCTGTGCGCCGCCGCGTTCGCGCAGGGTGGCGCCGATGCGCGTATCGAGTTGGACACCCCTGAAATTCCCTGGCATAAAGCGATCACCTTCTCGATCATCGCCGAAGCGCCCGCCACCGCAGGCGTCACGATACAAGATATGAAGGATCGGTTCGCCGGATTGGTCCCCTTCGGCCCACCCGAGTTGTTTGAAGAAGCGTTGCCGGAAGGACGCAAACGCGTCACGCATCGCTACACCCTCGAGGCCCCCGAAGCCAAGGCCGGGACTTTTCAACCGCAACCCGCAATCGTCACGATATCAAATGCCGAAACCATTTCGGTTCCATCGCCGCTCATCACCGTGCGTGAACTGACACCGGACGAAGATGCCCTGGCGCAGCGGTTCGCGCCCGCATTGGAACCGCTCAATGTGCCAAGACGCATCTGGGAGTATTGGCAGTTCTGGGCGGGTATCGCGGCCGCGGTGCTTATCGCGACGGCGCTTTTTGCATTCTTCGTGTGGCGCAGCCGGACAAGCCCTGCAACCCGCGAGCCCATGCTATCGCCGTGGGAGACCGCGCTCGCCCGGCTCGCGGCCCTCGAATCCAAGGGAATCAAGGAACCCGCAATGCTGGGAGCATTTTACGTCGAGCTCTCCGCCATCTTACGGCAGTACATTGAAGATCGATTCGCAATCCACGCGCCGGAACGCACGACACCGGAATTTCTCGCGGAGGCATCAATCCGGGGAGTATTGAACGACGACCAACAGCGCATGCTGGCGGTATTTTTACGGTATTCGGACCGGGTAAAGTTTGCGCGTCATGAACCCACGGTCGAAGAAGCCAATCGAAACCTCGGAGACGTGCGGGCATTTGTCGAGCAGACCATCCCCTCGCCCGCTCCCGAGCGGGAGGCCGCCGCATGAGCCTCCTTGGCCTTTTTCATTTTCATACGCTCACGCACCCGTGGGTATTGCTGTTCGTTTTCGCCGTGCTATTACTCTTCGCGGCCGAATGTTTCACCCGCGCGCCAGGCGCAATAACAGTCTCAACAGGTGAAACGCTCGCGCGCATCCGCGCCGACCATCGGGCGTGGATGCGGCGGGTGCCCCCGGCGTTGCGCGCGCTCGGACTCATCTTGCTTCTGATCGCGCTCGCCCGGCCGCTTCAGGGCCTCGCGGTCCACAAAGACGAGGCGGAAATTATAGACATTATGCTGTGCGTGGATGTCTCAATGAGCATGAAAGCAACCGACATTCGTGGCGGAGGGCGCGTCGCGGACCGCCTGGATGTCACCAAGCAGGCGATTGCCGATTTTATTCAGAACCGTAAGAATAAACCGGAAGAACGGTTCGGTCTCGACAGGATCGGTTTGGTGCTATATGCAAAATACGCATGGACCAAGACTCCTCTGACGGTCGACTACGGCATTCTCGAACACGACATTGCGAATACGCGCATCGATCTCGGCGACACCGGCAAAGCGACCGCGATAGGCTCCGCGCTAGGACTCGCGGTCAGCAAATTGCGCAAATCCGAGGCCAAGGCCAAGGTGATTATCCTGCTCACCGACGGACGCAACAATTTTGGAGAACTCGATCCGTTCACCGCCGCGGAGATTGCGCAGGAATATGGAATCCGCGTCTACACCATCGCCGCGGGCGGATCGAATGATGCGATCTTGGGTAACATTTCCGGCGCGCGGCAGGTGCCGATTGACACGGAAACCCTCGAACGCATCGCAACAATTACGGATGGCCGTTTTTTTCATGCAACGGACTACAATTCGCTCGAATCCGCGTATGATGAAATTAGCGAATTGGAAACCACGACGGTCGAGATCGGCGATTATTACGAATACGATGAGACGTTTGCTCCCTGGGCACTCACCGGTGGTTTGCTCGTGTTAGCGTCGATAGCGAGCCGTCGAATGTGGTTTGAACCGGTACCCTGACATGTTTGGAATTGAGTTCGACATACCGTATCCCGGCGCATGGTTTGCCGGCGCTCTTGTAGCGACAGTCGTGCTCTACATTATTCTGAATATTCTGGAGCGGCGCCGCCAGGGCAGGATCGAACGGTTCGTTGAAGCCAAGCTCGCGCCGCGCTTATTGGCAGGCATGCACGCGGTATCACGCAAACCCATGGCTTGGCTGACATTGTTGGGTTTCGTTGCTTTGTTGACAGCCATTGCGCAACCACACTGGGGCAAGGCAATGCGCGAAGTCCGCAAGCATAGCCGCGATTTCGTGGTGCTGCTCGACACCTCCGAAAGCATGCGCGCCGAGAACCCGCTGCCCAACCGGATGGAACGCGCCAAACAGGAAATCGCCGCGTTGCTGGACAGGGCGCCCGCGGACCGGTTTGCCCTCATCGCGTTTTCAGGCGCGGCGCAATTGCAATGCCCGCTGACGCTCGACCACGGCTATCTCCGAACGGTATTGAACAGCATCGATACCGATTCGATCAGCATGGAAGGGACAAATATCGCCGAAGCACTCACTACGGCGATTGACCTTTTGGAAAAAGAAGACCAGGACGCCGGCGCGAACAATAAGTCGTCCCGCGCCATACTGCTAATCTCCGACGGAGAACAACTCGATGGAGACGGTGTCGAAGCCGCGCGGCGCGCATCAAGTCTGGCGCGCGTGTTTGTGCTCGGCATTGGTGATCCCGATGGCGCAACCGTGAAAATACCGGCATGGATGGAGCGGTACCTGGATGAGGAGCCTCACCAGTCCAGGCTCGATGAAGACACGCTGGCGAGCATCGCCGTCGCAGGCGGTGGCGCCTATGCCCGGTCTCGCGCCGATGCATGGGACATTGATGAGCTTCACAACCGTTTCAATACGCTGACGACGCGCGATCGGAGCGGCGAACTGCGGCAAAGAATGCTCAATCGCTTTCAATGGCCTCTCGGATTGGCCGTACTCGCGTTCGCGGCCGAGGGAATCTGGCTCGTGCTCATGCCGTGGCTCCGCTGGTTGCGCATGCGCAAGCGCGAAACGAACAGTGTCGAAGGTGGCGAATATGCGTCGAATGTCTAACAATCCTGGGAGGGCGCGCGTCCCCGCGCGCTTGGTATTAGCACATTTCCACGACGTAGCCAAGCGCGCGGGGACGCGCGCCCTCCCAGGTATTCTCGCCGTTCTGATATTGTCTGCAACGGCGGTTGCGGAATCCATGCATGACCGCGTCCAACGCGCGAATGGCCTGCTTCGCAGCGGCGAGGCGGAAAAAGCGCTAGACGAATATCACCAAATTCAGGTGGACCATCCCAATTCCCCCGTGCTCGAATACAATATAGGCTGTGCCCAATACGAGCAGGGCTTGAAAGCCCTGCAATCGCAGAAGGAAGCGGAAAGCGAGACCGCGTTTTCGCAAGCAAAAGACTCGTTCGACAGGGCCCTGCAATCAGGGAATGACGCGGTGCGTTCAAGCGCAACCTTCAATCGCGCGAATTCCCTCGCGCAAACGGCGAAACTGCTCGGCGACAAGGCCACTCCGGAACAAAAACTGCAAACCTATCATGATGCGATCCACGCGTACGAAGACGTACTGCAAACGGACCCGTCGAACGCCGGCGCGCAGCAAAACATCGATCACCTCCGATATATGTTGAAACGCGCCATGCAGGAACCCCCGCCACAACAAGGCGAGGGCGAACAGAATCCCCAGGATGAAAACCAACAACAAGACTCGCAGGACCAGAATCAACCGCAGCCCTCGGACCCGCAGCAACAACAGCATCAAAACGATTCCGAAACCCAACCACAGGAACAACAGGACCAGGAGAACCAGCCACCGCAACCAAACGATGCGCCCCCGGAATCATCGGACGCACAAGAGCAACCCCGCGACGAAACCGGCCAGGAATCGCCACAGGGCCAGACTCTCGAGGCGCTGCTGGACTCGCTCGACGAAAAGGATAAGGAAATGCAGCAGGACCTGCGGAAAGCGCCGCGGAAAACCCGAATACGCGAGCAGGCCTGGTGGTGATGTTTCGACTGGTTGCGTGTCTTGGTCTTTGTGTTTTCACTTCGCATGCGGCGACGCTTACCGCGACGTTTAACGATTCGACGGTTAGCCGCGGCGTGCCTTTTCAGATCGACGTCGAAGCTGTTGGCAATGATATTGGGGAAGTCATTGTTCCGGATGTCCCCGGAGCGACTATCGCGTCCCAGCCAATAAGCACGTCAATTCAGGCCAGTATCATAAACGGCGTAGCTTCACTGTCCAAGACATTCGGGTTTCGCGTCATAACAGAAAAAGCAGGAAGTCTGAGCATACCCCCATTTTCAGCAAACATAGATGGCGCACGCGTTGAATCTGCGCCGCTTACACTAACGGTGTCGGAAGATCGAACACCGAAGGCGGCACAACGCAACCGCCGCGTACTGACCGCGGACCAGGTCATATTTACTGAAATCCGGACGGACAAGATTGAGGCGTTCAAAGGCGAACCGGTCCAGTTGAACATGGAAATATGGTTACACTCCGAATGCCGCATAAGGCCCCTTCCAGGAGGGATGCCGGAAGTCACTGGATTCTATGCGGTGCCGCGAGTGCCAGAATCGCAACCGAAACGATTTGATACCCGCGATGGCCAAACCTACGAAGTGTTTACCTTAGCGCAGACGTTATACCCTACGACGACCGGCGAACTGCGCATCGGGCCATGGACCCTCTCCGGATATGTCGCCGTGGGATCGGTCACACGTGAAGTGGAACGCCGCACGGACCCTGTGTTTGTTACGGTAAAACCGCTCCCACCACCACCGGCGAACTTCAGTGGTAGCGTCGGCAAATACCGTATCGCGGCCGAGCTGCGGCGCAACCAAACAGAGCCAGGCGTCCCCGCGACGTTTGTACTGCGAGTCGAGGGCAACGGGAACCCCGACGCAGTGGGAGAACCGGAACTTCCCGAACTTCCGGGCGCGTTTGTCGATACACCCAAGCGCGCGCAGAAAAAAAAAGGCCAGACGCAAAGCGAGCCGGCAGAGGAATTTTCGTATCGCCTCACTCCCACGAAGCCCGGCGACCTCCGTATCCCGTCCATCGAATATTGCTATTTTGACGCAGATGCGGGCGAGTATACGACCGTATCCACGGCCCCGCTTGTATTACAAGTGGTTGGCCCGCGAAAGCCGGAGGGCCAAATCGTAATCGGAGAAGGAGGCGCCCCGAATCTCACCGAGAATCCATTGGCCGGTGATATTCTGCCCATTGATTCCACGGCAGCGC
>JAWXCN010000132.1:0-9883 GCA_034408725.1 Candidatus Hydrogenedentota bacterium | reverse complement strand
TGGACCTTACGATGCTGAACATCGATGGAGACTCCGCCTACGCAGAGATACGCAGGATGGAACCGAAATTGCCGGTGCTCATCGCAAGCGGGTACGACGTAAAAACGGTAACCAACCGTTTTGATCGAACGCATATTTCGAGCTTTATTCAAAAGCCATTTCAAATCAAAGACCTTTCCAATCATTTGCGCGATGCGCTACACACTGACCCGCCGCAAGACGTGTAGTACGTTTACAATTTTGGCGTCGTCGCGCACGAGAACTCCTGAAGTTTCGGAAGGCCGTCCGCGCAGCAGAGCGTTCTTACAGGTTCATGACCGGAATGGATAACTGTGCCGCGGCGCGCGAAACGTCGTCGCGACAGGTGAACAGCAGAATTTGGTGCGATTGTCCGGCTTCCGCGAGCAGTGCAAGCGCGTTGGCCAGGCGCGCATCGTCGTAGTTGGCAAAGGGATCGTCCAACAGCAATGGGGCGCGTTCGCCGCTGGCGCTGATCGTCTGCACGAGCGCGAGCCGTAGCGCCAAATACACCTGGTCCACCGTGCCCTTGCTCAGCCGGCGCCGGGGATCATCCGTAATCTGCGCGGTTTGAGGTATCCGCACGGAGATATTCAGTTCACGGCTCACCATCACTTCGTCATACGCGCCGTCTGTGATACGCCGTAAATATTGACCCGCGGTTGCCGCTACACGAGGGGCGATCCGCGCATGACGGTCACGCGCTGCTTCTTCAATGAGGGACAACGCAAGCGCAGTAGCTTCCAGTTCCAGTTCCAGTTCTGCGACCCGCAATGCAGTCGCTTCACGCTCCTCTTCGATCTCGTTAATCGAACGCTGGCCGGCAGCCCGTTGTGTGACCTGAATGTGTGCGTAATGTTCCTCAGCCGCCAGCGTTTCAATGAGTGCGAGACAGCGTTCGAGGTCGTGTTTCACTTCATCTTCCGTGCGCGTAAGTGGGCCGGCTCCAGTACCCGCTTTTTCAACGGCTGCGCGCAACGACTCGAGGGTTTCGCCGCGAAGCGTGCCTTCAAGCCGCTCCTGGGAGCCTGCGCGATCGTCCCATGCTTTCCGATATAACTCGGCCTGTTTTGCGAGCGCGTGCCATTTATCGACAGTGTCTACGCCACCCGCGGCGAGGCGCTTGGTCAAGGCAACGGTCTGCTTTTCATGGTCCCGTTGTTCCGCATCGAGCCGTACCGCAAGACTGTGCTCGCGTTCGCGCATGATCGCGACCCGCCCAAGTTTTTCGCGCACCTGCGCGGTGCGTACGCGGTAGGCCTGCAACGCCGTCAGCACGCTCGTGTAACGCGACTCTTCGCGAAAGCCGGTGTCGCGAAGCACCTGGCGCAACGCGAGCGCGCGGCCCACTTCATCGCGCTGAAGTTGCTCAAGCGCGGTCTGCGCGTCCGCAAGCTGTTTTTGAAGTTGCCCGGGCCGATCACGGCTTTCGCTCAAACGGCGCTTGGCGTCCCGGTACTCCTGATACCGCGCAATCGCGCGGCCCGCGGCGGAGTCAATATCATCTTCGTGGGCAACCGTTTCGCCGGTAGCCTGAAAGCTTTCAGTTACGCGGCCAAAGAGATGGGCGACTTGCTCCGCCTCTTCGTGCGCTTCGCGCGCAAGTTGCTGTTCCGTCGCCGCGAGCATATCGAGATCGGAGGAGTCGCGCAGGTGGCGTTCATGCAGCGCCTCCATCTCGCGAAGCGATGTGTACCCCGCCTTCGCAATGATCGCGTCCATTTGTTGTTTGTGCCCAAGGTGCTTCTGATCAAGTTCCGCCAGCTCTTCGCGGGCACGATCCAAATCGCGGGCTATGTCGCCAATTAAATGGCGCGACCAGGACCATCGAACCAGCATTAAGAATGACGCCGCCCCGAAGAGCGACGCGGGCACAAACACAAATGCCAATTCCCGCCACGCGGCGACGGCGGCGCACACGAGTGCAACGCCCAATAACAGGGCCGCCAGCCCAAGATACGCGGGCATCCGATCCTGATGATCGCTGGCATCGTGTTCCATTTCGTCAATCTGCTGCGTGAGTTGCACGGACCTTTCACCATACACCCGTGCGTCTACTTCGTAGGCCCGTGCTTCGGCGGTAAAATCGGTGAACTCCGCAAACACGGAGGCCGGCCCACTTCCAGATTGTTTTCTGCGTTGAATCTCTTCCCGCACGCGGCGCAGTTTTTCAATCGCCGCGCCGCGAGTCTGCCGGGCGACGCGAAACGAGGCCGCAAGTTGCGTCAACCACGCAACCGGGTCGGCCCCGAGACGGCTGAAATCGGGAAGCAATTGAAGGTCCGCCTGCGCCTGCGCGAATCGCTCCTGCGCCTTGACCAATTCCGTGCCAAGTTCTTCAGCGCGTTCTCGTAACCGGACGATTTTACTTTCCAGTGTCACGAGTTCCTGTTCGGTGGATTCCGGGATATCCACTGCTTGTGGTATGCCATCCGCATCGAGCAATTCCGACTCTTCGCGCAATTGCTTCGCGAGCTCGGCCTGCTCCGCGAGCGTCCGATCAAACTGCGCGCGCGCGGTTGCCGCTGCATTGGCCGCGCGCTGCACGTCGGGGGTGTGTTCAAGCGGAAACTCGCGCGCCGAGCTCAACATGAAACACGACTGCGTCGCTTCATCGATCCGCGCCTGGAGCCGCTGCGCTTCCGCGAACCGCTGTGCCCGGCTCCGGCTTTCGATTTGCCGGAGTTCCGCCTCCAATGTCTGCTTTTGCTCTTTGGCCAGCGTGAGTTGCCCGGACGCCGCGGCGCGCTGTGCGTCCGTCGCGGCAATATCCGCTGCGGTGGCGCGCGCGCGCGCGAGCTCATTGTCCAGCGCATCGAGCCGGAAGCGCGCCACGGGCAGGGGCTTTTTGGAATGCGACACCTGGCGTCCTATTTCCGTCCCGCGTTCGGCCAGCACGCGCAATGCGCGCTCCGCTGTACCGGATTCATCCGATGAATCGGTGAGCGAAACGACTTTTTCCCGAATCTGGCCGAGCGCGTCGTCGTCACCGAGATCGTCAAGCGACATAGGTCCAATTGTCGCCACATGAACGAACACGGCCTTGCTCAATCCCAGGTGTTCCTCGGCGAAATTTGCTTCCCGGTTCTTGAGTCGCGGGAATTCGGCGGTGACATCGCGCATGTGTTTGCAATCAAAAATCGTGACCGTTCCCTGCTTCTTGTCGAAATCGCGCTGCACTTCGAATTCGCGGCCGTCGTCCAGAACGTAGCGCAGACGCCCGCCATAACGTGACGCGCCCTTCCAGGGACGGCGCAACTCGTTGGACTCGTCGAACGTGCGCAACTGATTGCGCCGCTGCCCGTAAAGCATGTCCGTTAAAAAATGCCGGACCGTTGATTTCCCCTGCTCGTTTGGTCCGCACACAATTTGCAGTCCGGGAAGGAGAGAAAGCATGCGGTTCTCAAATCGGCCATAACCGTCCAGCCAGACTGACGTGAAGCGCACCGCCTACTCCCCCATCACGCCCTGTATGGGCAGCATTCGGCCGCGGTAGGCCGCGAGGCCCACTTCGCGGGCGCGTTCGAGGAGACGGAGGCGGCGCGGATCGGTGATGTCGCGCAATTGAGAATTAATTTCCGCGATAAACGCACCGAGACTCGTTTGTTCGTGCGCCAAAGCGTTGAAATCCTCGGCGAGTTCCAGTTGATTTGTCAATTCCAGGTGATCAAAAAGTCCCTGCACCGAATCATATAGCGCGGGCAACTCGGCGTGGATGTCCTGCGGCGCGGACCCGGTCAGCACGAGCCGCGCAATCCGCGACCCAGAAAACGACGCAGGTAACGCACGTATCGCTTCAACCAGTGACTGTGAGCTTTCAAGGTTGGAACAATCGATGGAATGGGTTTCAAACACCGTTGCTGCCGACGGCATTTCGCGTACGCGTATTTCGGGACCGTCGATTTCGATTTCGACGTGGACATGCACCCCTGGTTCTCCGAAGTCGTGCCCCTCGGGCGAACCCGCATACTGCACCCACGCGCCATTGCGCGTTGGAACGCGCTTCGCGCCGTGGTAATGGCCCAGCGCAAGATAGTGTAATCCCTCCGGTACGCCAGCGTTGACGTCGAATGGCGCGTGCGCGCCTTTGCCAGGCGGCAGCGATCCCATTTCCGATCCGTGGGCTACGGCGACGTGTACGCGGCCATCGCCGGGTATCGCCAGCGCGCCAAACGGATTGACCGATATGTCCGGGCCATCAAACCCAAACCCGTGTACCGTGAGCGGAACGCGCGCGAGTGTAAATGCCGACCAGACGGGTTTCGTGAAAAGAAATACGTTTTCGGGCCAGCGATCTCGCGCGTACGGTGAATCAGCTACAAATGGATCATGATTGCCCGGCGCAATGTACACCGGCACATGGGGAATTGTGTCAAACGCGCTCTGCAACATTGCGACGGTGTCGCGCGAGACGCGGTCATGCTCGAACAGGTCGCCCGCGATGAGCAATGCATCGGCCGGCCATTCGCCTGCGCGCCGCACGATACGCAAGAACGCATCTCGAATGGACTGGCGCCTGCGGTTCCCAAATGCGCTGGGAAATCTCGCCTGCGAATAACAGCGATCAAGATGGACGTCGGCGGTATGAACAAGGCGGATCAATAGACGCGCGCCTTTTGAAATAGCATGTTTGCATGGCCCCCAATTCGGAATTGCGTAATCATACCCGATCGGGATGGCGCGGGAGGACCCGCGCCCCTCCCTTTGAACATGCCCGTAAATGAAAGCGCGGGTGGACCCGCGCCCTCCCTAAAACTGCGGGCGATAGCGCGGCGGTTTGCCTCGCCGCGCGTCATTGTAACCTTGCAACACGGCATGGTGTGACAACTTTCGGCACAGCCACGCCACCGGCAGCATGCGGCCCGCGCGAGACCCGCATAACTGACGGTACGCAGGCGTGATCAGCCAATTCATTGCGCGCGACGCTCCTCTGCGACCAGTGCCGAGATACCGGTTCGTCAAAATGTCCGAGTGCGTCTTGTCCAGAACACGCCAAAGTGAATAGCCATCCGCGTAGCGGCGTGCCAGTTCTTCATCCATTGGCGCTCGCGTCCACGCATAGGCAGTCGCTTCCTCGGAATAAAACCCCTGTATTCCTTCCTGTTCGAGGCGCCAAGCCAACTCCACATCTTCCAATCCAGACACCGCGCATAATTCATCGAACCCGTTATTTTGAACAACGGCCTCTCGCGGGACAGACAAGTTCCAGTATCGCCAGTCCAAAAACCGCAACGGTTGGTTGTGGACGAAAGGAACGCCGGCGGTGAGGGCTTCATGGTGAACGCTCCGCCGATCTATAGATTGCGGATGCCGTTGGACGTTACCCACGACGACGCAACCGCCGCCATGCTGGTGCTGCGCGACAACATGTTGCTCGACCAGGCGCGGCCCCGCGAGCAATTCCAAATCAAGAAACAAGAGCCAGCGCCCAAGCGCGCCATTCAGCACGACGTTGCGCGCGACGGTGATACTGCTGTTGGACACCGGCACAATTCGCATGCGCGCGGGCGATCCCGCAATGCGCCGCGGCAGTATTTCGCTAATGGCCCGGCTTGATCCCTGGTCTACCACCAATACTTCGAACCGCGCCGCGGGATAGGATTGCTGCTCGAGATGGGACAGCGACTGTTGCAAAACGTCGCCATCCCGTCCCGCGATAAGGAGGACCGACACATCGACGGCATCCATGACACTGTTCCCCCAAACAAGGTGCGAAAGACACACCTGCAACTATTGTAGCCACCGATATTTATGTAGGTCAAGGGGGTGTCGGGCCGGTGAGTGCGGGGAGCGCTTGACAGGTAGGGTTACGCTGCGTATAATCGCACCATACATGTGATCGGCATACTGATCAGCGAGAACAAAAGATGTCAAAACAAATCAATGATTCTACCCGGTGGCGCGACTTCGAGAAGAATGATATCACGCATTCCGCTGCACACTATCTCATGGCGGTGGATGCACTTCGAGATGAATTTGGCTATGCGCGCGTGACCGATGTGGCCGAAATGCTGGAGGTGTCGCGAGGCGCGGCTTCCATGTCCATTTCTCAACTGAAAAAGCGTGGGTGGATTACGGAAGACCCTCACCGTTTTCTGTTGCTTACCGAAGACGGCAAACACATGGCGCGACTTGTCGAGCAAAACTTCCGGATTCTCACGAAGTTTTTCGAAGAAGTGCTCGGCATGTCGAGCGAAGTCGCCATGTCCGACGCCTGCAAAATGGAGCACCTGATGAGCCTCGAGACGGGCCGCCGGCTTGTCTGGCTCATGCGCTACATCCTGACGGATGAATCGCGCGCGGCAAAGATTCACAGCGCGATGGCGAACTTCCAGCCAGGTTGCAAGACGGCGGAACATTGCCCGCTCTGCGAAGGTGGAGAATGCCTTACGCCGCCAGGCGAAGAGTGCATGCTGCACATGACCCTGGGCCGCAAACCGGGAAGCGCAACGTAGTCCATGGCACGGGTAAATACGAAAAGCAATCCTGCCGCATCGTTGGGCACAGGCATCGAATGCCCACTCACGGCTTGCGCCGCGGGGGAAGAAGTTGTAGTAATCGAACTGCTTACGGAAACCGGTCTAACGGCGCGATTGCGCGAAATGGGGTTGGTCTCGGGCGCGTCGCTTCGCGTCGTCAGCAATGGAATCCCGATGATACTTGAGCTCGGAGAAACACGCCTTTGCTTGCGCGGCGCGGACGCCGAAGGTGTCTTTGTGCGCGTCGCGGAACCGTCATACGCCGGAATGTGCTTCGACGAATTGTTGGAGGACGCCGATCCCGCGTAATGTACGCGCGAAATACGCCATGCGCACGTTGAACCAATTGAAGCCCGGACAAACCGGCATCGTCAGTAACTTGCTCGGCGCTGGCGCGATCCACCAGCGGTTGCAGGAAATGGGTATCATCGAAGGCACGGAATTGCAGGTTGTGCGCTTGGCGCCGCTAGGTGATCCGATGGAAATCATCGTGCAGGGCTACCACCTCTCCCTACGGAAATCCGAAGCGGCCCTCGTCGAGCTGGCTTAGGACAAGTCCATGCCCATCACGATCGCAGTCATCGGAAACCCGAATGTCGGGAAAACGACGTTGTTCAACGCACTCACCGGCCTGTCCCAGGTCACCGGCAATTATCCCGGCGTTACCGTCGAACGCAAAATCGGGACGATCCGCCTCAACGGTTCGACCGCGCACCTCGTAGACCTTCCGGGCACGTACAGCCTCGCGGCGCGCTCTCCGGATGAAATGATCGTCGTGGATGTTCTGTTGTCCCAGCAAACCGGTGAGGACCCTGTCGATGCCGTGTTGGCTGTGGTCGATGCAACGAATCTCGAACGCAACCTTTACCTCGTGTCCCAGTTGAAAGAACTTGGGAAGCCATTGGTAGTTGCGCTGAACATGTGCGATCTCGCGGATAAACGAAACATCGCCATTGATACCGCAGTGCTTTCGGCCGAACTTGGGGCGCCCGTCGTGCGCATCTGCGCACACAAGCGCGTGGGCATCGACGAACTGAAGACCACGCTCACGCGCGTTATCCACGAGCCCATCCCTCCAGCTAGCAAAGGGCCGGAATTCCCCGGCACATTGAACTCGGAGGTTGACGCGCTCGCACAGCTCTTAAATGACGACGCCGCTGGCGTCGGCCGGCACGTGCCCAGGCTGGAAGTGTTTCGTCTGCTCGTAGACCGCGGCGGATATGTCGAAGAACGCATTACGCGCGGCGGCAACGGTATTTCCCATCACCTCGAGGATTCGCGACAACGGGCCAGCCAAAACGGATCGCTCGCCGCCGTAGAAGCGCGCGAACGCTACGCGTGGATCCGGCGCGTCGTTGCCGCCGGTGTTGTTAAGCCTAAAACGCGGGCCACCACCTCGTCCGACAAAATCGACGCCGTGCTCACGCATCCAATTGTGGGCACACTGATTTTCGGGGCGATCATGACGGTCATCTTCCAGGCAATCTTCTCCTGGGCGGGACCGCTAATGGACCTCATCGACAAGACATTTGTCGCCGCCGGAGAACTGGCGGCGACAGCATTGCCGGAAGGAATGCTCCAGAGCCTTGTCCAGGACGGCATCATCGCGGGCGTAGGCAACGTCATCATTTTCCTGCCGCAGATATTGGTGTTGATGCTTTTCATCGCGATTCTGGAAGACTGCGGTTATATGGCGCGCGCGGCGTTTCTCATGGACAAGCTTCTCAGCCGCTGCGGCCTATCGGGCCAATCGTTCATTCCCATGCTGTCTTCGTTCGCATGCGCGATTCCCGGTGTCATGGCGACGCGCACCATCGGTAACCGGCGTGATCGCATCACGACGATCCTGGTAGCGCCGCTGATGAGTTGTTCCGCGCGTCTGCCCGTGTACACGTTGATGATTACGGCCTTCATTCCGGAGACCATGTTGTTCGGCGGATGGCTGAACCTCCAAGGTATCGTGCTATTCGCGATGTATAGCGTTGGCATCGTTGTCGCCATTCCCGTCGCCTGGATACTTAAGCGGACACTGCTGAAAGGCGAGACGCCGCCGTTTCTGCTGGAGCTTCCAACGTATAAGCTCCCGCTCTGGGGCACCATCGCGCGCAGGGTGTACCGTCACGGAAAAGAATTCGTGGTGCGCGCGGGGACGATCATTTTCGCCGTCATCGTGATCGTTTGGGCACTGGCATATTTCCCCCACTCCGGCGCAATCACCCAACAATTTGACGAAGAACGCGGGAGCGTCGGACAAGCTGCAATCTCCGATGATGCGCGCGCGGCGGCGCTCACGGACATCGACAACAAGGAAAGCGCCGCGCATCTTCGCAACAGCTATTTCGGCCGGATGGGTCTCGCCGTCGAACCGGTCGTGCGTCCGCTCGGTTGGGATTGGCGAATAGGCATGGCCGCCATCGCCTCGTTTCCGGCGCGCGAAGTTATTATCGCGACCTTGGGCACGATCTTTGCCCTCGGCAGCGACGTGGATGAGGAATCTGAATCTCTCAAGTCCTACATGCAAGGAGCGACCGGCAACGACGGAACAAAACTATTCAACATACCCGTCGCGCTCTCGATCATGGTGTTTTTCGCGTTGTGTTGCCAGTGCGGCGCAACGCTTGCCGTGATTCGCAGAGAAACGCAATCAATCCGGTGGCCCGTTTTCGCCTTCTCTTATATGACCATACTCGCGTACATCGCGGCCCTTCTCACTTATCAGGCCGGCATGTGGGCCGGATGGGGAGCGAACGTATGAGCCTCGAAGCCATTATCGTCGCGCTCATCGTCGGCGGATGCGTGTTCTACTTTGTGCGGCGGCTCTACCGCACGTTTGCCGGCAAGGCCGGCGGAAGCTGCAGTTGCAGCGATTGCCCCGCAAAGTCTCCCACCGACAACGCCGCGCAACATCACCCGTAACGCGATTACGGGAGGGCGGTCGTCCCCGACCGCCGCCACTCGCTACTCCCCACTCCCCTGTGATACCTTCCCTTCTTTCCGCGAATGTCCGTCAAGGCAGTTGTACAGCGAAGGATCGTGCGAATGGCCGCCAAGAAAGCGAGCAAGCCTCTCGTTGGCATCATCATGGGCAGCAAAAGCGATTGGCCCACGATGCAACACGCCAGCGCCATGCTGGATGAACTGGAAGTGCCACACGAATGCCGCGTGGTTTCCGCGCACAGGACCCCCAATGAAATGTTTAAATACGCGGAAACCGCGGAACGGCGCGGAATACAGGTAATCATCGCAGGCGCGGGTGGCGCGGCGCATCTGCCCGGCATGACCGCATCGAAAACAAAATTGCCCGTGCTCGGTGTTCCTGTGCGGTCGCGCGCGCTGAAAGGACTCGACTCGCTCCTGTCCATTGCGCAAATGCCAAAGGGTATCCC
>JAWXCN010000131.1:0-14377 GCA_034408725.1 Candidatus Hydrogenedentota bacterium | reverse complement strand
CCAGGTGACATCCGAGCAGGAGTTCTTGTCGAAGCGGATTGCGGAATGCGAAGCGCTCGCCGGGAAAGGCGCAAGCGTGTGAGCGCGGGAATATTCCCGAGATCGGTGGCGGGTTTCTACTTGCATTGAAATATCAAGCGCATTGATTGATATTTCAATGCAAACATATCAACCCCCTTACAAAATTGACAAGTTTCCTCCTTCCCGGCATCATCCCAGTCGAACCCGAAAACTTAGAACAACTAGAGGCAGTGACATGACTCGACTTAAATTGAACCGATGCCAGTTCGTTGTAACGCTAACTTTCATTCTGTGTCTATTGGGGGTGGTCACCCTCTACACCCCTGGCGCGGAGGCGGCGGACGAAACCGCCGGGTTGCCCAAGGCTTGCATTGACGGCGAGGGTCCGGGTTGGCGCGCGTTGGGGGAAGAAGACTTTACGAATGTAAACGGCAATCCGGATACGTGGTCGTTCAAGGACGGCGTAATCTACTGCACCGGCACGCCGGTGGGCGTGATGCGCACGAAGAACAAGGTGACCAATTTCGAGCTTGTCTTGCAATGGCGGCACATGAAGTCCGCGGGAAATTCCGGGGTCTTTGTGTGGGTCACGGAAGAATCGGTAACGGATCTTGCCCCGGGGAAGTTGCCGAAGGGTATCGAGGTGCAAATCCTTGATCATGGATACACTGAAAGGTACGAGAAAGATAGCGGAAAGAAGGCCGAATGGTTCACGTCCAACGGCGATGTATTCGCTGTCGGGGTGGAACTGAAACCGTTGGAACCGTTGTCTCCGGACGGTTCGCGCAGTTTTCCAAGGAAGAATCTTTCCAAGGGGTCGCCAGAATGGAACCATTACTATATTCGCGCGGTAAACGGCGAAGTGCGGCTTTGGGTGAACGGAGAGGAAGTGTCTGGCGGCACGGGGGCCAATCCGAGCACGGGGTATCTGGCACTCGAGTCCGAGGGTTCGCCGATTGAATTCAAGAATTTACGGATTCGCGAGTTGCCGTAACCGCGCGAAATGGGGGGAAGTGTAATGGCTGCCAAGAACCGAAAAGTTAAGCGGGACATTGTGAAGGACTATCCTCACGGACAATTCGTGGCCAAGTTGCGTCGGCTGGCCGATTGCATCGAGGCGGGAAAGATTTTTCGCATCCAGGTTGCCGGCGAGCGCGTTGCCATACCATCAACCGCGAGAATCAATATTGAGCATGAGCGGGCTGCTTCAGGTGAGGAAATTGAGTTTCAGTTGACGTGGAAGCCTGAGTAAACGAGACGCAGGGACTGTCACGGGCAACGCGTTTTGGTTGCCGGTGGCTGTCCCCGAACCGCACACCCAATCAACAACACGCACAATACTTTTCGTTATCGTCATCGTTCTCGTAATTTCCTACTCATTGAAAAAGGACTCGAGACACGCCCTTTTGGGAGAACGAAGTCGGCCCACAATCATCGCCGTGTCCTCTGTCTCGCTACGATTACCCCCGCCGGACTGCATGACATCCGGCCCGTTTTCGCGTATGCTGGACTATGGTAAGGCCATGCAGTAGAGGATCAACACCGTGGGAAGCTTCTCCAACACCACCGGTTTAAGCGAGTTACGTCCTTTCGCGCGCGCTGGGGTGTGGTGCATTCTTTTCGCGACTCCGGCGTTGGCTGCGCCCGATTTCGCGACGGATATCCGGCCGATTTTCGAGCGATCCTGCTATGGCTGTCACGGTCCGGAGAAACAGAAGAGCAACTATCGGCTCGACCATCGCGCAAAAGCCCACAAAGGCGGAAACAGCGGCGAGCCGGCGATCATCCCGCACAATGCCAAAGACAGTCCCCTGATTCGATATGTAAGCGGCGCCGATCCGGACATGTTGATGCCGCCGGAATCGAGCAATATCACGCGGCTCACTTCAGCCGAGATCGGGCTATTGCGCGCGTGGATCGATGCCGGGCCCAGTTGGCCAAACGAATTTGCGGGCGCGACAAATGACGAAGCGCCGCACTGGTCATTGACACCGCTCGAGCGGCCCGAGAAGCCAGCCGCTGACGGGAACGCGATTGATGCATTTGTTCACGCGACACTCTCGGCCCAGGGTATCGCGCCTTCTCCAGAAGCCGATCGCCGCACGCTTATCCGTCGCATCAGCTATGATCTTGTTGGACTACCTCCGGCTCCCGAAGAAGTGGACGCGTTCATCGCGGATACCAATCCGCTGGCCTACGAGAATCTCGTAGACAGATTGCTGGCCTCGCCGCGCCATGGCGAACGCTGGGCGCGGCATTGGCTCGACACAATTCACTTTGCCGATTCGCACGGATACGAACACGATGTCGCGCGCGACAACGCATGGCGCTACCGCGACTATGTCATCGCCGCATTCAACGGCGACACACCGTGGCAGCGCTTCATTCGCGAACAACTTGCGACGGACGTTTTCTATCCGGATGAAACACAACAGACGCCCGCGCTCGGTTTCCTTGGCGCGGGGACATTCGACCTCAGCACGTATAGCACCGCCGAGGTAACGTTTGATTATCTCGATCGCGACGACATGGTGACGCAAACCATGGCGGCGTTTGTGAGCACGACCGCGAATTGCGCGCGCTGTCACGCGCACAAGTTCGACCCGATTTCGCAGGAAGATTACTATGCGCTTCAGGCAGTGTTTTCCGGTGTTTTGAAAGGCGATGTCGCGTTCGACGCCGAACCGGCGGCGGCGCGGGAACGAAAACGCTGGATCGGCATCATTGCTGCCGCGGACACGAATGACGCGACAGTGCTGCTCGCGGCCGAGTATGAACCACTGGTGCGCGATTGGACCGCCCTGCGCGGCGCGGGCGCGGCGTGGGGCCCGCTCGATCTCGAAACCTTCCTTTCCGCCGAAGGCGCAACGCAAACGCGCGGCGCGGATGGCGTCATCGTTTCCGGGGGAAACCGGCCGGACAAGGACACGTACACAATCACCGCGACGACCGCACTCACTGAAATTACGGCAATCCGTCTGGATGTCATTACTCTCGACTCTTTGCCAATGAAAGGACCCGGCCGCAACGATAACGGCAATTTTCATTTGTCCGAATTCGAGGCGCGCGTGTTCGACCCGGGCGCGGCGGAATCGCGCGCGCTGACGTTTTTGCGCGCGACCGCGGACTTCAACCAGGACGGCTGGGGCATTGAACGCGCGATCGACGGCAAGCCGGATACGGCATGGGGTATCCACCCCGCCGTGGGTGAATCGCATCATGCTGTATTTGAGTTATCGGAAAAAGTTTCGCTTGCACCCGGCTCGAAACTGGCCGTCACGATCAAGCAGGAGCACGGCGGTGGGCACGTAATCGGCGCGTACCGTCTGACGGCGACCGCCGATGAAGGCGGACGCGCGGAAGCACTGCCCGCAACGGTGGTGTCCGCCCTTGCGGTGGCTGAAGCGGATCGCACGGAAGCGCAACGCACGGCGATAGCGGGTCACGCGTTGCGGTCAGTCGCGCAACATGCGTTGGCCACAATTCCCGAGCAATCGTATGTGTACGCCGCGGCCAAAAGCGTTGCAATGCCCGTGGGCGAACCCGCGCCGCAATTGAAATCTTTGGAAGAACCAAAGGTCGTTCATTTAATGGAACGCGGGGATATCGAGCGGCCAAAGCAGGTAGTCGGGCCCGGCGCGCTTTCCGCGTTGACGCATTTGCCCGCACGATTCGCGTTAGACGAGAAAGGTGAAGGAGCGAGGCGCGCGGCATTGGCGGATTGGATTGCGCATCCCGACAATGTGTTGACGTGGCGCAGCGTGGTGAATCGCGTTTGGCACTATCATTTTGGACGCGGCATTTGCGACACGCCCAGCGATTTCGGTGAAATGGGCGGCGAGCCTTCCCACCCGGAACTGCTTGACTGGCTTACCGTGTGGTTTCGCGACGATGCAAAAGGGTCTCTGAAACAACTTCATCGCTTGATCGTCACCAGCGAAACATACCGCCAATCGTCCGCGCACCGGGAAGATGCTGCGTCGATCGATGCCGGCAATCGGCTTCTCTGGAGACAAAACGCGCATCGTTTGGATGCAGACGCGTACCGCGATTTCACGTTGTCCATTTCAGGCAGGCTTGATCTGGCCATTGGCGGTCCAAGTGTGCAGCATTTTACGCACAGCAAAGGGCCGCAACTTACGCCCGCGCTGGATTACAAAGCCTACGATTGGAACAGCCCCGGCGCGGGCCGCCGCAGCATCTATCGGTTTGTGTGGCGCGGTATTGCCGATCCGTTTATGGAAGCGCTGGATTTTCCGGATTTGGGTTTGCTTGCTCCAACCCGCGGATTCTCCGCGTCGTCATTGCAGGCATTGACTTTGTATAACAACGCATTTGTGCTTGCGCACAGCGAGGCGTTGGCGCGGCGGGTAGAGGCCGACGTGAGCGAATTAGAGCGGTCGGGGACGACCGCCCTCCCAGCGGGGGCGCGAACGGGTCAAGCAGATGGGATGGTGACGCGGGCAGTGCGGTTGGTGTGGTTGCGCGATCCTACCGATGGCGAGCGCGCCGCGTTTAACGCATTCGCGGACGCGCAAGGTCTTCCCGCACTCTGCCGTGTACTCTTAAACAGCAACGAATTTCTGTTCGTGGATTAAACACTCCATGCCAACTTCAGTCCAGAATCCAAAATCTAGAATCCAAAATTCTTTTCCGAGCCGCCGCGAATTTCTTGTTAACACTGGCGGCGGATTCGCGGGACTCGCGCTAGCGCACTTGTTCGCGCGCGACGCATCCGCCAGCTCTCTGAACCATCATCCCGCAAAAGTGAATCGCGTCGTTCAATTGTTCATGACCGGCGGCGCGAGTCCGATGGACCTGTTCGACTACAAGCCCGACCTCGAACGGCTTGACGGGCAGATGCTCGGGCCAACGGAAAAGCCCGAAGGTTTTACCGCGCCGGCGGGCGCGATTATGAAAAGTCCGTTCGCATTCAAACAACACGGCCATTGCGGGCGATGGGTGAGCGAGATGTTTCCCGAGCAGGCCAAGCTTGTCGATGAAATGACGTTTCTCATGGCGATGGCGTCGAAGACCAATGTCCACGGTCCCGGCACGTACATGATGAATTCAGGATTCCTGCTTCCCGGTTTTCCGTGCATGGGCGCGTGGATTTCGTATGCGCTCGGCAGTTTGGTCGACAACTTGCCGAGTTTTGTTGTGCTGCCCGACGCGGCGGGTCTGCCGTACAATCAGCGCGGGTGTTTTTCCTCGGGTTTTCTGCCCGCGGTGCATCAAGGCACGGTGATCAATGCCGCGTCGCCGCAACCTGTACCCGATTTGTTCCCAGATGACCGATACGCATTCGCGGACGCATCAGCGGATTCACAGGGGCTTGCACTGCTCGACAAAATTAATCGTGACCATGCCGCGCAACACCCCGGCGATTCACGGCTGGACGCGCGCATTTCCAGTTATGAGCTTGCCGCAAAGATGCAATTGTCCGCGCCGGAAGCATTCGACGTCATGCGTGAACCCGAATACATCCGTAACGCGTATGGCATGGACAATGCGGTGACGGAGGATTTCGGCCGCCGATGTTTGTTGGCGTTGCGGCTTGTCGAGCGCGGGGTGCGCTTTGTGCAGGTGTGGAGCGGTCCGCAAGGCGCGGTCAACAATTGGGACAACCACGCGAACATACAGAAAGAACTGCCGCCGATGGCTGCGAGTGTGGACAAGCCGATTGCAGCTTTGTTACAGGATTTGAAAGCGCGGGGGCTCGACAGCGACACGCTGGTGATCTGGACAACTGAGTTCGGGCGCACGCCCTTCGCGCAGGCGAGTCTAGGGCGCGATCATAACGGCGGAAGTTTTGTGACGTGGTTGTGGGGCGCGGGTGTTAAGCCCGGAGTTGCCTACGGGCAGAGCGACGACTGGGGCTACCAGGCCGAGCACGGCAAAACGTATTGTTACGATCTGCATGCGACGGTGCTGCATTTGTTGGGAATAGACCATGAACGGTTGACGGTGCGGCAGAATGGCATAGACCGGCGTTTGACAGATGTTCATGGTCATGTGGTTCATGAGATTTTGGCGTAGTACGAAAATTATTTTGATGAAACAATAGTTCGTAAAGTGAATGAAGTGAAAGCGGCGCTGACACGCCGCAGTCCAAGGCGCTTCGCGCGCGCGAGTGGAGTTTAAGGTGCGGTTTTTATTTGGTGCGGTGTTTGCCTTTGCCGTTATATCTTCGCAGGCTGATGTTATTGATGCGACCACGTTGACGGATAAAGTCCTGTGCGGTTACCAGGGTTGGTTCATGGCGCCGGGCGATGGCAATCCAGGTTCGGTTGGCTGGAGACATTGGAGCCGCGACACCGATTCGATCGGGCCCGGACTCTACACCGTCGAGATGTGGCCGGATGTGCGTGAATATGATCCCGCGGATTTGTTTACCGCGCCCGGCGTCATGCTGCAAGACGGTTCGACAGGAAAACTGTTTAGTTCGGCGTCGCCCGGCACGGTCGATCTCCATTTTGAATGGATGGAAGACTACGGCATCGATGGCGTATTTCTGCAAAGGTTCGTGTCCGAACTGGGCGATGAACGGTTTTTCGCCATTCGGAATCAGGTGTTGCAAAACGTGCGCGATTCCGCAAATGCCCACGGTCGCGTGTTCGCGCTTGAATACGACACTTCCGGCACGTCTGCCGCAAACCTGTTCAACGCGATCACCGAAGACTGGGAGTTTCTCGTCGATGGCGGCATGCTCAATGATCCGCGCTACCTGCACCATGAAGGAAAACCGGTTGTCGTCATCTGGGGACTTGGCTTTGAAGGGCGCGGTTACTCGCCCGCGCAGGCCAGCCAGGTGATCAACTACTTCAAGAACGATCCCGAATACGGCGGCAATCTCGTCATCGGCGGCGTGCCGACGTTCTGGCGCACGCTCACCGCGGATTCGGAAACAGACCCGGGATGGGCCGCCGTATATCGAAGCTACGACATCATCAATCCGTGGATGGTCGGCCGTATAGCGAACCAGAACGATATCGATAATTTTGTCGAGAACGTTTGGGGCCCTGACCTCGAGGAGACGCAAAGCCTTGGCATTGGCTATCTGCCCGTCGTGTTTCCTGGATTCAGTTGGGACAACCTCATGCAACTGCCGCCGGGGTCATCGCTGTTTCCGCGGCGGGGCGGCGATTTTATTTGGGAACAGGTGTACGCGTGGCAGAACCTCGGCGTGGACATGATGTTCGTGGCGATGTTCGATGAGGTAGACGAATCGACCGCGATGTTCAAGGTTTCGCGAAACCATCCCGTCACCGATCACTGGATCGATTACGAAGGTTACCCGACTGACTGGTATTTGCGCATCGTGTGCGAAATGTCGCGGATGCTGCGCGGCGAAATTCCGTTGACGGCGTCGTTGCCGCTTGATACCGACGGCGACGGCATGCCCGACAACGTCGATGCCGACGACGACAATGACGGCATCAGCGACGTCAATGAAGCCAACGGCGCGAACGGACACATCACCGACCCTTGGTACGCGGATACGGACGGCGACGGGTTCAGCGACAGCGCGGAGCCGGGATTCGGATCGAATCCGACCGATGCGCAAATGTTTCCGCACAGCCCGGTGTGGGTGAATTTCGCTTACGCTGGGGTTGAACGCGGAACAGCCGGCGAACCGATGAATACGTTCAGCGAAGGGCTTCAACTCGTGCTCTCCGCAGGCACAATCAATGTTCACGCCGGTGCGTCGCCGAATCCGATCCGGATAACAAAACCGGTCCGCATCCAGGCCACGGGCGGAACCGTCCAGCTCGGTTAAGTATCAAAGGTGATCGCTTCGACACGAAGTGGATCAAGCACTCAACAGTTTTTTTGCTTCCTCGTAGCCTGGTGATTGATGGCCGTATTCGCTTGCAGTCACGCGCGCGAGCGCGGTGAGTTGTCCCCAGCGAAACGCGGGCCGCATCGTGTCGAACTCCGCGCAAGCGGTTCGGTAATACTTCTCCGCATGGAGCGCGCCATCTTCACTGGTGGCGAATTTTAGCATCAGGTCGAATACGGGCCGGGAATCATGACCCAATTGCCCATAGCGCGAAACAAGGGCCGCCGCGCGGAACTGGTTCTTTTCGCGGATGGCAGTTTCCGCTTCGCCAAGCAGGGCTGCCGCGTCTTCGGTTTTAACCTCCGCGATCTGTTCGGGAAGCGGATAAGGTTGTTCGTTGGACCACTGGCATTGCCCCGCCGTATGAAACGCGCCGACGATTAGGCTGGCGGCGGTATTTCTCGGGTTGCTGACGCGGGCAATGTTGCGCCATGCGTTCGCGGAATCGGAAGCGTGAACGCCGACCGAGTCTCCGTGACAACTGCCTATGGGCTTGTCGGCATTGGCCCATTTCTCCGGCCGGCCAGGATCGTGGAGTACGAGCATATTGGACGCTAATGACATCGCCTCGCCGATACACTCTGGCGCAAACCCCTCGTGAAGCGCCTGGGCGACAGCGTCCGCAGCCTGTTCGCGCGTGCCTTTGAACATAATCGAGGCCAATTGCTGAACCCAGGCGTCGTCGCCCGATTTTTGTCCCATCGGCCCGCCAAGAAGGTTGTATTGATCGAGTAGCGCGGGCAAAACCGTTCGAATGGACGAACGCGTGTGACCGCGTTCCATCATCTCGTGTTCGCGGTCCGCGCAGTACCGCACGGATTGGCGCAGCAGGCAGTGCGCCCATTCCTGTCCCGCAAGCTCGAGCGTGTCCCACGCGCGCCACGCGAGCACGACGCGATGCACGTCTACTTCGTCTTCCACCGCGAACTGGAGGTGGTTAAACGCTTCGCCTGCGGGGGCGTTGGCGAAGCCGGCAAATGTCCGGTCCGCCAGTTCAATGTCACCGGATCGCGAAGCGTTGCGCAGATATTCGCCCGGATCCACGCCAGCGGGGACCGGTTCCGCGATAATGGGATGCAGTACCTCGCTCGCGCGGCCTCCGAATTCCTGAATGCGGTTGGCGTTTCGATAAAGCACTTTCAAAACGGGCAGCGCCTGCTGGTTTGCCGGAAGTTCCTGCGACATGCGGTACGCAGGCGCGAGCGCCATGAAGGTGTGGAAACCCACGTAATCCTGACCGCCGAAAGTCCGGGCATTGGCGAGCGCGCCAGCCGCCACGAGCGTTTGCAGGCTCGTGCCGGACTTCAGCCGTTCGACGAGCAGCGCGGTGAGTTTGTTTGGTTCGGTGTCTTGCATCAGCGCGACAAGTGGTTCGAGTTCGCCGAACGTAAGTGCCGAGGGCAGCTCCGCCACATCGGCATGGGCAAGCCCGAGGTCAACGGCGAGGGTCGTCCCCAGTCCGGCCAGCAGCATGCCCCGGCCAACGTCTCCCATGAATTGACGGCGTGAATTGCGGTCCATAATCGTACCTCCGTCTGGTATTGCGGGCAGCACGTCCTGTGGCGGGTTTTGGCGTGCATCCGTGCGCAATCAGACTTCGCCACCCGTTTACTCTGTACCTATTGCCGGGTTTTGTCAATGGGCGTCTAATGACGAAATATGGATACGCCTTGCAATATGGGGGTAGTATGGTTTTTGGTCCGGCACTACAAGGAGCGACCAAATGACAGATGCCTACGCGATCCAACCACTTTCCGATTACAAGGATCGCACGATCGGGTTGGTAGTGTTTGGCATTACGCAATGCGCGCTAGCTTTGGTCTGATCGTGGATGTGGCTGGTGATGGGGTGCAGCGCTGTTCATGCCGGGAGTTTATGACGGCATGGCTGCGAACGGCCAGATTCCGGCGGAAAAGGCAGGCTTTTTGAAAATATTTCTGCACCCAGCACGTAATCACGCACTATTATGAATATCCCATTCTCCATACTCGACCTTGCGTTTGTATCTGAAGGCAGCACGCCCGGCGACGCGCTCCGCAACTCGCTCGAGCTCGCGCGCCACGCGGAAGCCCTCGGCTATAAACGATTCTGGCTTGCCGAGCACCACAACATGATCGGCATTGCCAGCGCGGCTACCGCCGTCGCCATCGGGTACATCGCGGGAGGCACCAGCACGATCCGCGTCGGCGCGGGCGGCATCATGCTTCCAAACCACGCGCCGCTGATCATCGCCGAACAATTCGGCACGCTCGCATCCCTCTATCCCAATCGCATCGACCTTGGACTTGGCCGCGCGCCGGGCACTGACCAGTTAACACTGCGGGCGTTACGCCGCGGCCCCGCCAGCGCCGAGACATTTCCGCAGGACGTGCTCGAGTTGCAGGCGCTTCTTGGTCCATTGCAACCCGGACAAAAAATTCAAGCCGTTCCTGGAACGGACACCAACGTACCCTTATGGATACTTGGTTCGAGTTTGTTCGGCGCTCAACTCGCCGCCATGCTCGGCCTGCCCTACGCTTTCGCGTCGCATTTCGCGCCGGCCCTTCTGATGGAGGCGCTCGATGTATACCGCACAAAGTTCCAACCATCCGAACAACTTCAACGGCCCTATGTCATGGTTGGCGCAAGCATCGTCGCCGCCGACACCGATGCGGAAGCGCGCAGACTGTTCACATCAATCCAACAACAGTTCACAAACCTCGTTCGCGGTGTCCGAAGCCGGCTGCAACCCCCAATCGATAGCATTGATGCGTACTGGTCGCCCCTCGAAAGAGATCAAGCAGCGAAAATGCTCACGTACGCATTCGCGGGCTCACGCGACACCGTCCGCCAAAGTCTTGAGCATTTCATTCAGCAAACAGGCGCCGACGAAGTCATGGTGGCCTCCGCCATCCACGAGCACGCCGCGCGGCTGCATTCCTGCGGACTAATTGCGGAAGCTTTCAAACTGAAGATATAGCGAAGACGTCGGGTTGTTATCGTGCGGGAATGATATCGTCTAGCCATTCCGCTATTAGCGCAACGAATCTATTGTGCAGGTTCCTTTGGCTGGCGGTTTCCAAAAAGCATTGCGTCGAGCGAGAATTTTCCTGGCCCGAGCGCGATGAAGAGGATTGCGATAGCCAGGTAAACCAGGGCGAGTTCATACGAGCCACCGCCTTTGGGATTCACGAACGGGTCTTTCAACACGAGTGCGTGCATGCACGTGGCGACGGCCATGGTGAAGCCAAGTCCGAGCATGGCGACTGGCGTGAGCAGTCCGAGTATGAGGGCGATGCCGCCGCCGAATTCGGAGAACGCGGCGAGGAACTGCAAGATACCCGGAACGGGCGAATCGGGTGGCATCCATGCGAATGGACTCTGAATTTTCCCCCAACCGTGAAAAATGAATGCGAGCCCAACGATCAGGCGTAAAAACAACAGGGCGGAAGACGGAAACGCAGGCAGAAGAAATGGTTGGAGAACGCGTTTTAGCAGAGTCATTTGGAATCCTTTGTTCCCGGGTGGTAGTGCAACCCACGATTATGTTTCGTCTATTTCGCCGGCGGTATTGTCTTTGATCAGACTTAAATTAGTCCAATACATTTTCTCGAGTGTGCGCGAAAAGACGATTTTGGGTGTTTGCCCGATACGATGCGAAAAAAACAAGGCGAAAGAACCAAAGCGGTAGCGCCGTCCGAAGCGGACTCTGCTACCGCACTCCAAGGCCGGGTTTGGAAAGTGCGCTATTTGGACTGCGGTGGCGAAGCGGGTAGCGCAGACACCGCATTGCTGATTATGGGAGGGGACTTTGTGCGCGAATGGTAAAGGGGTAGACCGACTGTGATAAACAGCCAAAGCGGCGCCTTGGGGGCCGCCGCAGTCCAAATAGGCTTCTTGTTGGGACGTGGTTTTTGGAGAGGACTATTTGGACTGCGGTGGCGGAACGGGTAGCGCAGACACCGCATTGGCTGATTATGGGAGGGGACTTCATGCGTGCACGGTAAAAGGGGTAGGCCATTTGTGATAAACAGCCAATGCGGCGCCTTGGGGGCCGCCGCAGTCCAAATAGGCTTCTTCCAAAAACCTGGATCTGGAGAAACGAAGGAGATTCAATGCGTTGTGATTGACGTCCGGCGCGGGTGTTACTGAGGCGATTCCACGATGGTTTTTATTTCCGCCAAGCCTTTCTCGAACATGCCGCCGATCATCGTGTCCATGTTCATGAACAATCCGATGTTCTTGGACATGAAACTGTTCTTGCCGTACATGGTCCACGTTACGTTTGTTTGATCGCCTTCGGGTTTGAAGGTGAATTCGGCGGTATTGGTGGCTGCGAAAGGCTTGAGGAACTCGAGTTTTATGCGCACAAGGTCGGGCGGGTTGCTGTCTGTAATCGTCATGCGTCCTTCGCCCACTTCATTGTTCCCAAGCCAGTAATAACTTGCCCCAACACCCGCGGGCGGCCCTTCATGGGTTTGCGTCATCGCGGGATCGATTTTACCCCAGGGGTTCCACGCCTCCCATTTGTGGAAGTCGTTCACCTGATCAAAAACAGCCTGCGGCGGCGCGGAGACCATTGCGGACCGTGTGACGCGAAAATCGGAAGGTTGCATTGCCACAACCGCAAAGAACAGGGCGGCCAGCACGGCGATTGCAATGAAGATGAAGTTTTCTGGATTTTCTCCGCGTTGGGTTGAGCGATTGAACGGGCATTGAGGCAGGGGCCGCGTCATGTTCTATTGGAGCACCTGGTCCTGAGTTCATCATTTTTTCTCTTTATTTGTTTTCGATGCGCTCAAACGCAACGATCCGCCTCTGCTGCACCTTCCACCTGATTGGTTGCATGCTTCGAGGCTCAATCCTACGACGAACGAAGGACGAATTTCAGGACATCTCAATCCAGCACGGATACCCGGCGCTAATTATGGGTCGCGCATGGAGAAGCGCCACACCCCGCCGGACCGTACAACCAGTTTGTGGATAGTGGGAACCATGCAACAAAGAACGGCGGCCCGAAAAACGGGCCGCCCCCAAAACTACGTGACTTATTCTACGATGCTAAACACATTGTTGTTTGAATCTTCGATAACGCTATTGGACTTCGATACGACGCGGACCGTGTAGCCGCTGCCTTTGGCGAGGTCTTCGGGCACGTTCCACGGTTGTTTGCCGTCGTTCTGGGCGTTGGTTTTGATGTTGCGTACGAACGCGCCATTGCGCCAGAGCTCGATGCGCACTTTGTCGCCGGCGTTTCCAGTGGATTTCCACGTGATCTTGAATTTCGCGCCAACGGTGAGATTCTCTCCGCCGTTGGGTTTTTTCACTTTCAACGTGCCGCCCGGATCGCCGTTTGAACGCGTGAGGGTGTTCGATGCCGTGTTTTCGTTACCGGCGAAATCGTCAAACGCGCCCGCGCCCACTTTGGCGGTGAATGTGCCATCGGCCGCCGGCGTAAGCGTAAACGTAAACAACAAACCGCTTCCGGTGAAGTTCGTAATCGTTGCGTTAGTCACGTTGATGTCATTCTGCGCGAAATTCTCCGAAGGTTCGCTTAACGCGACTTCAACGGTAACCGCGCCGTTCACCACCGTGGGCGAATCACTTGAAAGCTCCGCGGTGGGCGGCGTCAGGTCGCTTGCAAGAAATTCGTCGAAGTCGAGGTCTTCGTCGTTGTCGCGATCCCTGCCCATGCGCGCGCCGTCGCCGACGGGTACGGCCGTAAACGTCAACTCACTTTCGACCGCGGCTTTTGCGAGCAGATTCGCTTTGGAAATCAAGGCTTCACCCGACCAGTCCGAGCGGAACTGGTTGCTGCCCTCGTACGTCCATCCGCGTGTGTAACCGATAATGCGGCCCTTGACAATGACATCGATAGCGCCGGTATTGGCCATGCTGAGCATTTGGTCAATCGTTGCGTTCTTCGCAGCGCTTGTGACGGTCACCTGTTTGCCGGTGGCGGCATGGGCGTCGTTGCTGGGCGGGCCGGGTGCTTCGGGGAATGGTCCGGGACCGCCTCCAGGGGCGAAACCACCGGAAAACGACAGGACCAGCGCCGTGAGGTCCGCGGTATCCTGGTCGGTGTTCAACTCGAAGACCGGCTCGCTGACAAAGCGCGCAACACTGTCGATGCTGCCGTCGTGCAAGACACCAAAGCCACTAAGACTTGGATTGCCTGGAGTCAATTCAAAACCGACTTTGTCGAACTGGTTGCGCAGTTGCGGCACTTTGATTGCGCGATTGGTTGAGCCATCGACCGAAACCATCGCGAGATGCCGCTCGCCCTTCGGCCCCGCCGGTATGGGCGTGAATGCCGGCAACCCGCCAGGAAAGATTAGGGCATGGTCCGTACCCGCGCCGGTTGGCAGCGTGTGACAGATTACGCACGAAAAGTTGCCGCTATCGAGCGGGGCGGATTGACTGCGATATAGCTCCAGTCCGCGCACCGCATTACCATTTGGAAGCGGCGCGCCATTCGCCAGTGCAAAACGGCCATTTGCGAACTGACGCGGCAGTGGAAGACTGGTTGGCAGT
>JAWXCN010000130.1:0-8619 GCA_034408725.1 Candidatus Hydrogenedentota bacterium | reverse complement strand
ATCATGACGTTGGTGATCCGGGCTTCCTTGATGGTGCGCACGACCTTTTCGGGCTGTTTAACGTCATCTTGCGGCAAGAGCCACAGCGTGCCGCCACTCGTGAGCGTGGAAAAAATCTCGACCACCGAGGGATCAAAGCTCAACGAGCAGAACTGCAACATGCGCGTGCCGGGACCCAGCCCGAACTCCCTGGCTTTGTGTGTGACGATATTGCAAACGCCACGGTGCTCGAGCAACGCGCCCTTCGGTTTTCCGCTCGAACCGGAGGTGTAAATGACATAAGCCAAATCGCCTGCGCCAACGCCGTTCACCGGATTATCCGCAATGCTCTTGGCGATAGTGGCCCAGTCGCGGTCCATGCAGACGACTTTCGCTCCGTTCACAGGCAGTGTACGGCGCAGACGGTCCGTTGTAACAAGCACATGCGCCTTGGAATCTTCCAGCATGAAACCCAGGCGCTCGGCGGGGTAGGACGGATCGAGTGGGACGTATGCGCCGCCCGCTTTCAAAATCCCAAGTAGGCCAATGACCATTTCCGGCGACCTGTCCACGCAGAGTCCAACGAGCACTTCGTGTTCGACTCCTTGCGCGCGGAGGTAGTGCGCAAGCTGGTTGGCCCGTGTGTTCAATTCATGGTACGTCAGGCGCTGATCCTGAAACGCCACGGCGACCGCGTCAGGTGTCCGATCGACTTGCGCTTCGACCAACTGGTGGATCGTCTTATCGGACGGGAAGGGCGACTCGGTTGCATTCCAGTCGACCAGCAACATGCGCTTGTCGTCATCGGTGAGTAATTCAATATCGCGAATGGCGGCGTCGGGATTGTCGAGCAGCGCGTGTGCCATGCGATCGTAGTCGCGGATGAGCAGGCGCTGCATTTCATCCGAGAAAATGGCGGTGTTGAAAACAAACAGGTTTCCAAAGTTTCCGGTGAGCGGGTTCTCGTAAAAGTTCAGTACAAGCGGATCGAGCACGTTCCGGAATAGGGGCCATTGCAGATCGCAATGCACGCCGCCAAACAAGGGATAGGGCGCAAAAAGGCCGTTGACAAGCACGTCGTGCGCGCGCGTGTGCAACAGGTTGTGAATGAAATAGGGGCTATTTCGCAGGTTCGCGGCGGCTTCGCCGCTGACTTTCCCAATGAGCGTGTGAAGCGTGTCGTTGTCATCTATTTCGATGCCCAACGGCAAGACGCCCATAAAAATGCCGAGGGTTTGTTTCCATGCGTCATTACGCCGATTGTGAAACGGCATTCCGATAGATGCCTGTTTGACACCGCAACTGCGGTAGAGATAGGCAAAAAGGATCGCGGCAAATATATTAAATTGCGCTGCCGGCGTTGATTTCGCGGCGACGGTCCCACCCGAGACCAGTTCGCGAATTTGGCGCGTCAGCTTTTCGCCAAGATCCACATTCTCGCGGACTGCCGGGCCGACGAGACGCGGAAGCGGTTTGCCATAGAATGAAATTGGGTCCGGTTCGGTGGCGGCTTTGGCTTCCCAGTAAGCGCGTTGCGCCGGGTCGCCCAGCGCGCCGCGGTTTGCAAATTCCTGTTCAAGATACGCCGTGAACGGCGGAAACGGGGGCGCATCATCTAGCGTGCCCTCGAGTGCGGCGTCATAGAGCATCGATAGATACTGGATCATGATGACAATCGAAAACATGTCGCAGATGATGTGATGCTGGCAGAAAAACCAGGCGTAGGACTCATCGGCGAGCTTTACGAGGGCGCTGTCGAACAGGCGTTTCTCGAAATCGAAGGGTTGATGACACCGTTCGTCCGACCATGCGCGGAACGCGGCTACGGGATCGGCTTCCTGCGAGAAGTCCAGGAATTCGGGGGAATATGAAAACGGGTCCAGCGCGCGTTGCATCGGAACGCCGTTCTTCATCTCGATGACCGTGCGCAATACGTCCGAATTGTCGATGATTTTTTGCAGGGCGGCGGTGAACGCGACGCGATCAATCGCCTTCGGGATGACCATCCCGATTGCGGTGTGATACAGCGGGGTGTCGGGGTTGAGCTTTTGGCCCAACCAAAACACCATCTGCGCTCGGGTCAGGTTCGATTGCTCAAACGTGTCCAACCAGGCAACTCCAATCGTGCCGCATCACGAGCGGGTCACTTAACGGCGGCTACTGTCTCCGCGTGCAGGGCAACGTGCTCCGCCGCGTGCGCCTTGGCCGGCATCAACGGCGCGCCCAGCCGCCGCAGTACAGACCGGATTTCATTGCTGAGCGTGTCCGCCAACTGCCCGCGCTCTTTCAGGAATCCGGGACCATTGTGCCTGCCCGTTGGCAAGGGCATGAGCTTTAGCCCGGGAAGATGTTTCACGAGTTGCGCTTGGTGGGCATCAGGCCGGCACCGCTCACCGTAAATTATCGTGCCGGTACACCGGGAGGACGCTTCGCTATAGCGATCGTAGACATCCCAGAACCTGTCGCTCGGAGTAGAGCGCCGTATGGAATGGGCGATCACGTTCGCGGCCAGCGCCACGAGTACAACTTCAAAATAGTCCAACGGCCGTGTTACCAACAACGACACATCGGCGAGCGCTTTCAGTTGCGGGCCAACTCCCGTCCACACCGTCTCCGGAAACGCGGGGCTGAAACCGATCATGTGGTCGAATCCGCATCGGGACCCGAAATAGAACGCCGCGCTGCCTCCGCCGGACGCCCCCATGCCAATATTGATGCGTCCGCCCAGTTGGTTTTTCAGCTCGGTTACCTTGCGCGTGTAATACTCAAGTCCGTCGTGCGACCCGCTCGGCGAGGCGTGATACGCAGACCGGCGCAATTCCCGGATGAACACAAAGTTTACGGGATGCCCGATGTTCTGGAGTTGTTTGCGGAACTCGAACCGCGGCTCGCCGGCAAACAAGACGTCCATTCCCGAAAAAATAAACAGCGTCACGTCCGCGCCATTGTCGTAAATGCGGAAGTATTCGTTTTCATCGGATATCGCGCTATCGCCTTCAAAAACTTTGAAGGTGCCTTCTTCTTCCATGTTGCGCGCGAGGCTGGGAAGGAAAAGACGCGTAAGAACGCGAAATGCTTTTTCTTTTACTGCACTAATCACTGTCTGGTACCCGTATTCGTTGCATGCTGTTCAACACTTGTTCGTACCCATTCACGACACCACGCGCCTGCGCCTCGAGTGAGAACGTGGCCACGGCTTTGGCCCGAGCCGCCTGGCCCATCCGTTTGCGAAGCGCCCGGTCCCTGGCGAGCGTCCGCAATGCGGACACCAGACTTTCAGGACTCCCATCGGTCACAAACCCGTCGACTCCGTTGGCGACAATTTCGGGAAGCATCCCCCGCTCGGAAACGACCGCGGGCTTTCCCATAGCCATAGACTCGCGGACGGCGCGGCAGGTGCCATCACTTCCCGGCACCAGGAAAACTTTTGCGTCAAAGGCTTTCAGCATACCGACATAATTCTCCCCAGTGACATACCCGGGGAAATGAACCCTATCGCCCAGCGCGAGTTCCCGCACAGGAGCTTTCCCTACCCGTTCCTGATGCGTGCCGCGACCTACTACTATAGCATGCGCGTCAATTCCATGCTCGTTCAGGCTCTTTATCGCAGTGAAGAAGTCTTCATAACGCCGATGGGTCTGCATTCGTGCGACAATGCCGGCAACAAATGCGTCCGGTGGTATTCCGAGCCATCGCCGCGCATCGGGCACTTCCCGGTTTGGGTCGAAACGCAGCACATCTACAGCCCCAGGAACTACTTGCATAGACTCGACGGGGTACCCGTAGGTTTCGTGGTCGTGTTCGAGTGCGCGTTGCGACGGCTGGTAGAGATACGCGGTCCCAGCCAGCAGTCGGGCGTGCCGGCGGAAATTGGGAAAGCCGAGACCCTCGTAGCTGGTGCGGACGATGGGAATGCCGGTGGCGGCCGAGGACGACCGCCTTCGCGCGGCGGGGATAACTGCGGCGGTCGAGGACGACCGCCCTCCCGCGACGGGAATTCCGGGAGCAGATGCCGATCCCCCGGGAGGGCGGTCGTCCTCGACCGCTCTTCGGAGTTTGCGCGTGGCGGCCAATGCGATTCGGTGATCGTTATCGAGGTGGCAATGGACGATATCGTAGGGATGGGTCAGCAGAAAATGGCGCAGTGCGCGAGCATCGAAGAAGTTCGTGATAGGATTTTCATGCTTTTTCAGTCGAAACTGGAGGAGCGGCTCGATTCCGCGATCGCGTGCGGTTTCGAGGAGTGTGTGCTGTTTGGTCCCGGGAAGGGCGGGAAACGCGAGATCAGCTTCGATCCCCATGCTGCGCAATGTCACGCACAGGTTCAGCGCCAATTCGGCAGGTCCTGTGAACTTCGCATTGCTGAAGAGGTGTAGGATTTTCATTACGCCATGCGGTGGAGCCGCCTACTTTCCGTCAAACTTCACGCTCACCAATTGTGAGACTCCGCGTTCCTGCTGGGTTACGCCGTAGAGCGCGTCGGCCTTGGCCATAGTCTGTTTGTTGTGCGTGATAACGACGAACTGGCTTTGGTCGGTGAATTCTTCGAGCAGGCCGAGGAAGCGGCCGATATTCGCGTCGTCGAGAGGCGCGTCCACTTCGTCGAGTACGCAGAACGGGCTGGGTTTGGCTTTGAAGATGCTAAACAGCAGCGCGACGGCTGTCATGGCGCTTTCTCCGCCGGAAAGCAGGGAAATCGAGGTTGGCTTCTTGCCGGGAGGGCGGGCTTCGATTTCGATGCCTGTTTCGAGCGGATCGTCTTCATCCAGAAGGTAAACGCGCGCCTGGCCGCCGTTGAACAAACGGCGGAAGAAATGCCCGAAGTTCTCGCCGATGCGGTTAAACGTCTCCATGAACATTTCCCGGATGCGCTTGTCGCTCCGTTCGATGACTCCGAGGAGGGCTTCGCGGGCCTGGTTGAGATCACGCATTTGGGTTTGGAGAAAGCCATAGCGTTTCTCCAGTTCGTCATATTCTTCGATGGCGGTCAGATTCACGTCACCCATTCGCTGAAGTTTGCTCCGTATTTCTGTAACAAGCGAGGTGCGCGTTTCCTCGTCGAAGTCATCGGTCCCGGCTTGATCGGCGCTCAGCGATGCGAGCGATACTGCGTACTCGCTTGCGATACGTTCCTGGAAGAAACCTACGCGGTCTTCGTTGTGGCGCAGGCCCATTTCGATGCGATGCACGTCTGACTGTGCGCCTCGAGCGGTTTCGCGGTGTTCTTTCAGGTCCTTGTCGAGAGACTCTGATTCGTCGAGCAAGGACTGCAACTGGTTCTGCGCCTCGACGGCTTTTGCATTCGCAACTTCCCGCGTTTCGGAGAGGGCTTTTGATCGTTCGATAAACTGGGCAATCTGCTCTTCCAGTCCGCCTTGTTCGGCTGTAAGTTGCTCGATAAGCTGGTCGCGTTGTTCGGCGGTGGCGAGTGCCTGATCGCGATCACGCGATTCGCGTTGCCGATCCCGTTCCACTTCTTCCAGGCGTTGCGCGACAGCTGCCTGTTTCACGCGAAGATCGGCGAGTTCGCTCGCGCACACGGAAAGGGCCTGTCGCGCGGATGACGCAGCCTCCTGCGCATCAGACATTTCGATTTGGAGTGCTTCGTCGCTGGTCTGGATGGAATCTGCGCGCAGCATTGCGTCCTTGCGCTGCTCTTCCAACAAGTTGCGGCGCGCGCTCAATTCATCGCGTTGGCTGTCCAATGTATGCGCGGCATTCACGAGGCTGTCGAGTTCGGTGCTTTGCCGGGCAATGTCAACGCCGAGATCGTTTATGGTTTTACGCAGACCGGTCAGTTCACGTTCGAGGTTCGCAATGGCGACCGCGGCCGTTGCGATTTCCTGGTTGATGGAATTTCGCTGGTCCACGAGGGCGCCGAGGTCGGATTTCATTCCGCCCATGCGTTCTTCGAGTTCCGCGATTTCGGCGCTGCGGCCCAGCAGACCGCGACTTTCATGTTTTGTTCGGCCACCCGTGACCGCGCCCGCGGACGAGACCACGTCACCATCAAGCGTGACAAGCCGCGGATGATGCGCGCGGCCGCGCGTAATGCGGCTGGCATCGTCCAGCGTTTCCACAATAACCGTGCTGTGCAGCAAGTACTCGACGGCGCTCCGCAGGCGCGGCTCATAACGGACAAACTGGATTGCGGAACCAATGACGCCCGGTTGGCCCGCGAGAGCGTTGCTGTCGTCGCGCATGCCGCCGCGCAAGGTGTCGAGGGGTAGAAAAGTGACACGGCCCGCGGTATTTCGTTTTAGGAACTCGATAGCGCTCTTCGCGGCTTCCGCATCTTCCGCAACGACGTTGTTGATGTTGCCGCCGAGTGCAGCCTCAATGGCGCGCTCATAATCTTTGTCCGAGGAGAGCAGGTCACCGACCGGGCCAATGACGCCACGGAGTTCACCGGCGTCGCGGGCTTTCATCACGGCGCGAACGCCAAATGCGAAACCTTCATACGTGTCGCGCAACTCGCGCAACGACGTCAGGCGCGCATCGACGCTGCTCAACTGCTCGCGCATCGAACGCCAACGCTCATCAATTTCCTGCAACGCCTGTTGCTGGGAATTGCGCGCGGTGGTTGCCTCATCGCGCTGGCGTTCCGACTGCGTGTAGACACCCATGCGCTCGGATTCAGACTTTCGCGCGGTATCGAGCGAAGCGATCAGTTCTTCGCGCCGCGTCGTCATGCGCGACTGATTTTCGTACAGGCTTTGCAGTTGGGTATCGACCGTGGTCAGGGATTCAGCAAGTGTTTCCAGCGCGCTTTGAGTGCGCGCGCGGTCCGTTGTCCGTTCCGAGGCCTGTGCGCGGATGTGTTCGAGCCGCGCGTCCAGTTCCGCGACGCGTTCCGTAGCCTGCGCATGCTCATCCGTTTTGTTTGTAATGGCGGCGGCGAATTCTTCGATCTCCGCGCGGACCTCTCCTGCGCGCTCATCCGTTTGCGCGGTTTGCGCCGCAAGTGTTGCGGCGCGTTCGAGCAATGTTTCACGATCCGTGCCGGCTTCATTTCTACGGGTGACCGCATACTCGATCTGCTGCCGTAGCAACGCGATTTCCCGTTCGATTTTCTCCATCTCGGATTCGATTTCGTACACGCCCTGCTGCCGCGCGAGGCGCACGCGCTCGACTTCGAGACGCGAGAGCGCAATCTCTTCGTGGCGCGCTTCGAGCGACGTGATGCGCGCCGAAACGCCTTCGTAGCGGTCTCGCGCGTTTGCAAACTCGCCGCGCAGTTCTTCAATCTCGGTTGTAAGGCGGACAAACTCCAGCCACGCCGCGCGGATTTCGATTTCGCGCAACTGTTCGCTCAGTTCGCGATAGCGGATGGCCGCATTCACCTGGCGTTTGAGCGAGCGCATCTGGCGTTCGACTTCGTTCACGATGTCGCCCAGCCGGAGCAGGTTTTGTTCCGCGGATTCGAGGCGCCGCATGGCAAGCCGCTTGCGCGTTTTATATTTGATGATGCCCGCGGCTTCTTCGAAAAGGTAACGCCGGTCTTCGGGTTTCGAGGACAGGATCATGTCCATCTTGCCCTGGCTGACCATTGAATAGGCCTGGGTGCCGATGCCGGTGTCCATGAACATTTCATGGATGTCTTTCAGGCGGCACGGCGCTTTGTTGATCAGGTATTCGCTTTCACCGGACCGGTAGACGCGGCGCGTTATTTGCACTTCGGAAAAATCGACTGGCAACGCGGAATCGGAATTGTCGAAGGTCACCGATACTTCGGCCATGCCCGCGGCGTGCCGGTTCTCGCTGCCGTTGAACACGACGTCCTGCATGTGCGAGCCGCGCAATTCTTTTGCGCGTTGCTCGCCCAACACCCACCGCAGGGAATCCAGGATGTTGCTCTTGCCGCATCCATTCGGACCGACGATGGCCGTAATGCCCGGTTCCAGGCGTACCACGGTTCGATCCGCAAAGGATTTGAAGCCAATCAGCTCAAGCTGTTTAAAGTACATCTATATCAACCAACCCCGTTTGATCGAGTCGGCCCGAATTATCGTGCTCGCGCTCGTTATCGTACTCGAGAGTTTCGAATGTGTCTGTTTGCCGCGGTCCCGCCGCTACGCCTTCTCGCGATATACCCGCGCAATCGAATTAGCTTTCCCCGTCGCGTCATCGGCGTCGATGACAACGCCGCAAAGCGCCGGCCGGCCCGTTGCGACCGTGTGTTTGCCGGGCAGGCCCGTCATAAATTTGCGAATACTCTCAGCGGGTTCCAGTCCGATTACAGAATCCATCGGGCCTGTCATGCCCACATCGGTAATAAATGCGGTCCCCTTGGGCATCACGCGCTCATCGGCAGTTTGCACGTGCGTGTGCGTGCCGACAATCGCGGTGCACTGTCCGTCCAGATGCCACGCCATCGACGCTTTTTCCGCCGTTGCTTCCGCATGGAAATCCACCAGGACGATTGGCGTTTGCTCGCGCAACGCGCTCACCACCTTCGCGCCCACTGCAAAGGGATCGTCAAACGCTTCCATGTAAACCCGGCCGATGAGATTTGCGACGCCTGCGCGCCGCCCATCCTCGAGCGTCAGAATGATGCTTCCGTTTCCCGGAACACCCGCGGGATAATTCGCGGGGCGCACCAGAGTAGGGAACCCGCCGAGTGCCGGCAACAATTCTTTT
>JAWXCN010000129.1:0-36256 GCA_034408725.1 Candidatus Hydrogenedentota bacterium | reverse complement strand
CTGTAAATTCGTATAGGGAGAGTTGCCGTCGCCAGCGGGGCAGTTCGCTCCGCCAAGACACGCAACAAACCGCTCCTGCGCGGAGGCGAAACCAGCAAGGGTAATAGCCACCGCGAACAGGAAGGCCGTTTTATAGAGTGGGCGCATTACCAACAAACTCCTCAGTCAAACTGCGGACCATTAACACAAAATCCAATTCATTTTGTCCGCAGACTACGCAGATGAACGCAGATTTTAAGAAGAAAAGTAATCCGCGGAAAAATTCATCATCTTCAATTCAATTGTGTTCTTCGTCTTAAAAATCTGTTTTCATCTGTGCAATCTGTGGACAAACTCTTTCTACCGTTCATACACCGTGCGGGAACGTTTTTCGCCGGTGACCAGGAACTCGCTGTCGTCGCGCCAATTGATAATTCCGTCGCGGTTCGCGTCGAACGCGCTGCCGCTTTGCGCGGTGACGAATATCTCGAAGGTGTCGGACACCGTAGTGACGTTGTTCGCCATGCGGGCGTAACGCTCTTTCAACTCGTCGAAGGCCTGCGCCTTGCCGTTCGGAGTGACCACACCCACGTCGTACTGGAGCAAAATGTCGGGCAGGGTCACAAGGGGCCGTGACTCGAACGCGGACTCGTCGCCGCTGACTACGAGTTCGCCCGCCGAAAGCAGGTAGCGGCCGTCGTAGCGCACCTGGGGATCGAGCGTGTCGATAACGCCGTTGTTGTTGTAGTCAACGAAACGTTGGCCGCGGCTGAGCACGAGTTGGTTGGAGCGCTGCATCGCGCGCGCGTACCACTGGCCGAGCACGAATGTGTACGGCGGTCCGGTGCCAATATTATCGGCGTCGCCCCACGGGGTGGGGATGAACGTGCCGGTGTCCAGCGCTCCCGGCGCGTATTCCGCCATCATGCCGATGAGTCCGGCCATCGGATTGAACGCGTGAAAGTCCGGCGTCACCGTTGTATTTTCGGCAATCGGTTGCGTGATCGCGGTGTTCACATTGATCCGGCCCGGCGTACGGTCGCGCGTCATGAGCACGACGCGGGACACGGCGTTCACGTTGGATACGCCGGGCACCGCCCAGTTGCGCGCGAACATCGCGAGGTAGTTGTTCTCCACTTTGACGACGCCGTAATGCACGATGCCGTCGGAGGAAGGTTCAAGCCCCGCCTTGAGCGGATACTTCTCGCGCGGGATAGCCGCATCCTGTGAGTTGAACCCAAGCTCGACGGTGTCGGGCAACCCGGCCTGCGCGTTGCCTGGCTGATCCATCCAGACTTTCCGGTCGCCGTCCTTGTCCGTGAGGAACATGATGTCGATGGGCAATTGACGTCGCGCGCGTTCGAGCGCTTCGGGCAACCAGTCTTCGCGGTTTGCGTCGAACCGGCGCGTGGATTCGATCAGGTTCGACGTGTCGGGCATCGTCACGACATAGACGTCGTACTCGCCGTTCGGCAGACCGTCCGCGCCGTCCCATACGAAGAGCGCTTCGGAGGGATGAATATCGTTAATCCCCACCGGCGGTAATTGCTGATGCGAGACAAGGTTCGGATCAAACCCGTCGGGGTTGGACGACACGTACATCATCGCGCGGCGTTCAAGCGGCCAGCGCACGGAGGCGTCGCTGGTGCCGGTGGCGTTTTCCTGAAGCAGCCACTGCGTGTTGCCAAAGGGCGGCACGCGGCTGAGATCGGTATTGCGATAAATGAACGCCATCTGCATCGGATAATTCGCGATCGGCGTGCCATCCGGCAGTTGCAAGTGCGGGAACTGCGGCGTGCCCGTCTGCGAAATCGTGATCGTCTGCGTGCCGGTGAAGTCCGCGCTTTCGGGTTCGCTGCCGTTTGGATCAAGGGAAGTCAAAAACACGGGCGACCAAGCACGTGGCCCGCGGAAATCGTTGGACGACGCTTCCCATTCCACGAGCGTGTTGTCGGCGGTAAGGTGCTGGACGTAGGGGTACAACGGGTAAAAATTCGCCTGGCCGACGTTGAGCGAGATCGAGTCTTGCGACGCGATATCGAGCAGCGCGCGGAGATCCTCGGGATAGTCCGTGCCGATGGACGCGCCCTTGACGTAGGACGGCGTCCCGCCATCGATGAAGTCTTCGGGCAACACGCTCGACCCTTGCAACGCTTCGCGGCCCAACAGATCGTAGTTGCCAAGCTGGTACGATCGCGTTAGCGTGAGGTGCGGCACGGTCATCAGATCTCCCGGCGACCGGAAATTCGCGTCGCGCACGCGGGCGCGGGAAAGCAGCGTGGTGTTGTCGCCGACGAGCGGGTCTTCCGTTACTGGCGCGTCGTTGGACACGAGGCGCAATGGCTGGTCCGGCCCGGACGGATGTTGCAGGCGCGGGTCTTCGAGCACGCGCTGGAAATAGTTTGCGCGCAACGGCGATCCGCTTAGACCGTGGCCAAAGTACAGCGCGCCAGACACCGCCACCGTGGTCCCGTTGATAACGTCGTCGAATTGCAGCTCGCTGAGCATGCTCGACGAGCCGGCGGTTACATTGTCAAAGAACCAGCGGTTCGTGCCGTGGCCCCAATCGTCGTAATTGCCGTCGGTGGCGGTCCACCGGTTCGCAAGGCCAAAACGGTCGCCGGCATAAAGCGGATGCTTCCGTTCGAGCGAACGATAAAAGTCCAGGCCCATCGTGTTCTCGGGCCACGCGCGTGAAATCGCGCCGCCGGTGTTTCCATCCAGCATGCGGAACCGGGTGAGATAGTCCGGAGGAGCGGTCGTGATCACTTCGTCGAGGCGGCGCACGTCGTCCGGCGCGCGGTTCTCGACGTCGTTCTGGTTGTACGTCACGCGATCAACCGCATACGCCTCTTCCGGGAACCCGCGGTACAACGTCACGCGGACATTGTCGCCGGGATAGAAGCGGCGCTCGACAAAATTCTTCCATTCTGGATACGACGCAACGCCGCGCACGTAGCCCGGCTCTGTCGCGTTGACAAAAACTGGGCTGAATCGGTCAAAGCTGCCCGGCTTGGGCACACCCAATGCGCTGAAGGGATTGCCTTCATCGACGCCTTCATCAAGCTCGTCTATTAACTCGAGTTCATCAAGTTCGTCGATCAGAGAATCGCCATCGTTGTCGATGCCGTCCGAGCCTTCATCTGTGAGGCCGTCAGGTTCATTGTCGATACCATCATTGTCTACCCAATTCCATTCGTCGGCGTCGTCGGTCGTACCATCGCCATCATTGTCGAGGCCGTCGAACACATACATATTGCGATTGCCATTGTTATCCACGGAATCGCGCATGAGCTCGGCGTTGTCGTTGTCGTTGTCCACGAGATCGAAATCGGGATTATTGGGAAGGATTCCGCCGCGCAACACCATCTCGGCGACAACGTCCAACCGATCTCCCGCGGTCGTACCGGGAAGCGGTAACGCGGAATTGCGCAGGTTAAGCGGATGCGCCAAGGGCGGTATCAGTTGAACGATGCGGTCCCACGGCTTGTCTCCCGCGGGAGTAGCGCCTTCAAAAGTCGAGACCACCGCGTCTTCGACCGTGCCAACTTCCGCTGCTCCGTCGCCGTCCCGATCCACGAAATCCACGGCCGTAGTTGCGCGCTGGAAAATGCTTTCGGCGCCCGCTGCCGATCCAACAGGTACGCCCCACTGGCCGGTCCACGTATTGGTGCCTAGTCCGATGGTGCTTGCAAAACCCGCCTCGCCTCGCGCGGCATATCGGGGAATCGGCGCTTCCGAGGTTCCCGCCCCGATCACGGTGGGATTTGCAATCGGATCAAGAGGCACGTTGGTCATGCTGATGCCGTTTTTGGAGAAGAGCGCCGTGGCATCCGCGTTGTCCGCGAAGAACACCGTATTTTGGTCGTACTTGTTTGCCGTAAGCAGCAGCGATCCGTTCGGGGCAATGGACGTGCCATTGGGAATCGTAAAGATCGTATTGCTCAGATCGCTTGTGCCGCCACCCACTTCAAGCAGCCACCCGCTAAGATCGATAGCGCTTCGCGATTCGGAGACGTTGACGATTTCGATCCATTCGTGGTCGGGTTCCTGGCTGAAATCAAGAAAATTGATCGCAATCGGATCGAGCGCGGATGCATTCGCTGAAATCGCCACGCAAAGATAGTATTGCTCGGTAGTCGTCGCGGCGTAGGGCGGTATGATTACCGTGAACGCCTCGTTTTGAAGTCCTGCTTCATCGGGTATGCCTGCGTAGGCCGCCGCGCCAAGAGGCAATGTTGCAGGATCGACGCGCAAATCCACGGTGGGAAGAAACACCAAACCACTTTCATCGCCAACGGTCGCGGGGAACGCGTTCGCGCCATTCCTGGAACCGATCGCGGGATCGGCTTGAACAGTCGTTGCAATCAAGTTCGCACCGAACGGATCCAATGTTGCCAGATCGGCGAGGATGTCCGGTTCTCCGGCTACCGTGCGGACATATTTGACGCGGTATTCAATGTCCGTCGCGTCTTCGACACTGGGCAGGCCATCTTCTCCGATGGTATTGACCATGAGGTAGTAGCGGCCCGGCGGCAATTGCGCGCTCGGACCGATCAGGAATTGAAGCACATTCTCTTCCGTGTCCACTGCGGCGGTTTCGGTGATGAAACCCGATGTTATGCCGGGTCCCACGGGAACTGTTTCCGGGAACAACACCCAACCTTGGGTTGGATCAGTCGTGCTGAGTGAATTCGTATCCGAGACAACATCGAAGTCCAGCGCAACACCGTCGCTCATTAATTCTGTGTTGTTTTCCGGGTGGGTAGTGTTCTCGTAATTCGATTCCGCTTCGACACGGCGCACGGCGCGGACCATGAGTTCGTTGATGCGGATGCTTTCCGCGCCGGCGAATTCATAGGTGATTTCGCGGACAATTGGCGTTGGAACCGTAATCGGAAGCGCGGGATCGCGCACCAACGCGCTCCACCAGTCGTCGCCCTGTCTGTACGTCTCCGTGTTCCGGACGCGATCAGTATCGCGCGCATCGGTGATGTTCAGCGCGAGCTGGTATGCGCGGAGGCCGGCGTCGGCTTCGAGATACTTGCCGGGCGGATTCGGGTTCGTGAAATTGGTGTGACGCGCGTCGAACACGCCAATAGGCGTATCCACGCGCGTGACAGATTCGTGGCGCAGGCCCGCGACGTAAGCGGCTTCAAGCACAAACTGTGCTTCGTAATCGTCCTCGTTGGTCGCAAAGCTCGCGGCGTTGGACGTCGCGATCAGGTACGGGTTTCCGCTGAGCGCGGCGTTGCCAAGGTCCGGTGGATAGAACGCTTCCGTCAGCAGCAGTTCGTTGGTCGCGGGATACGACCAGTCTTCGCGCAGCGCGGGCGCGATGCTGCTGGCCAGCGCATAGTTAAGGTCAAGTTTCATGCCGGTGACGGGCGCGGTGTCCGGCGGAATGTTGCGCGCAAAATCGCCGTTCCCGTCGCGGACGTAGCGCTGGTAGCGTGCATTCGGATCGGTGGATTGCACCGTGACGATACTGCGCAGGGGGGCCACGAAACCGACGCCGGTCTGGTTCGACGCAAGCGCGAGCGCGCCCTGCATTTCGTCGCCGGTGTGGTACAGGCGGTCGCCGAGTTCGCCAATTTCGTCGATCGCGCCGTCACCGTCGTTGTCCACGCCATCGAGTTCTGCGATGCGGTGGCGCAGCGGCCGGAACGACTGAAGTTCCGCGGGTTCGTCGATCCCCTCGAAGGGTTCGTCGATTCCGAAACTGGCTTCGTCTGGTTCGTCGGTAAAGGTATCGCCGTCGTTATCAACCCCGTCGTAGACGTAGTACATGCCGTCGCCGTCGTTATCGAGGCCGTCAAATTGCAGTTGCAGCGCGTTGGCGTTGTCGTCCGCGCGGCCAAATCCGGGGAAGTAAAGGTCATAGGCGTAACCGGCTTCGGCGGGGTTGTCAATCGTCCCGTCATCGTCGCTGTCGTTGTCATCGAGCGGATTGAGCAGCGGGAAATTCTGCGGCTTGCCACTGCCGGCGTCAGGACCTTTGTGTTCGCCGTCGCGGGTCATGGCGATGTCGAGCGCGCGCTCGATGCCGATGATCGGGAGCACGCGCGTTTCGTATTCGCCCGAACCGCTGCCTTCGTTGCGCGCGAAGGTGAACTGGTCGCGGTGTTGGCTGTAAATAAAGCCGTCGGTGGCGGACGCGCCCGGATTTTCCTGCGGAACGACGGTCGCAATTGCGCCAGCGTTGTTCAGATTCACTTTGGAAGCTTCATCAACGATGTGGATCGCGACGCGCCCGGCAATTTCGCAGACGGATTCGCCAGATGCCGTGAGCACGGGCGCAAGGCCGGGGATACTTCCAATCGCGCCCGAAACCGGATAGAAACCCGTGTGGATGGTGCTATACGAGCGCGCGCGGTTCTGCTGGCCGGCGGCAAGGAAATTGAGCCAGGGAAGGCTGATGCCGGAAGTGGGATCGCCCGGATCAACCAATTCCGGCACGTCGGGCGCGTAGTACGCGTGGCCGTGAACGTCGTTGATGATCTGGGTGAAATCGTTGTCGAGCCGGTCGACTGAGACGCCGAAGGGGTCGCCGGGATTCGTCACCTGCAATCGCGTATCCGTGTCGGACGTAAATTGCGCCGCGAACGGGCCGATAAACTCGTTTAACGTCCGCAGGTTGATGCGCACGATGAAGTCGTTGAGCAACGGAATGCTTTCGCCCGGATCGTCAAAATCGACGTCGCCGTCGTTGTCGATCCGGTCGTCAGCCGTCAGGAAGATGCGTTGTTCGTCTGGTTCATCGATTCCCTCGCCGGCTTCGTCCACCAGTCCATCGCCGTCGTTATCAATGTTATCCGAGCCAGAACCGTTGTTGTCAGCGCCGTCGTTTCCGCCCCAGTAAGAATCGGCTATGATCGGCGCGGTAAGGAAGACGCGCTGTTCGTCGGGTTCGTCGATGCCCTCGTTCCCGCCGTTGCCTTCGTCAATCGCGCCATCGTTATCGCTATCGACGCCGTCGCTGCGCAGGCCGTCGGGATCGTGGTCGCCATCGTTGTCTTTGCCGTCGTTGCCGCCCCAGTAAACAAACAGCGCGACTTCGTCCTGCTCGTCGACGATGCCATCGAGATCATTGTCGATGCCGTCGCCGCCTTCGTCGTCGCTGCCCTCGTTCACGACGTCAACGTCGCCGTCGTTGTCGATGTCGATCTCGATGTAGCCCGCGCCAACCCTGCCATCCGCGTTGCGGTCTATGCCGCCGAAGAAAATTTCAATGGCAATGGGCAGCCACATTGCGTCGCGCAGGCCGTCGTTGTCGCTGTCGACATCGGCGAAAGCGTTGATCTTCTGTTGCGGCGTAGTGACGCGCGCGGGCCATGCCGCGTCAAACGGATCGTAGTCGCCGTTGGGAATGGCTGTCGGCGTGTTGAACGCGACGTTATAGTTCGAGAAATCGTAGGCGTACTGCACGGGCCAATCAATCGACCCTTGCCAGTCCGCGTCGAGCAGCAGGTCGAGGCCGGAGTTGTCGCGGTCGTTCGGGTCAAACTGGTAGCGCGGCACCCAAAGCGGGTTCTTGATAGCGGCAAGCGCGCTGCCAAGACCTTGATCGACTTCGTCGGGTTCAATGACGCCGTTGCCGTCCAGATCCACCCCATTGAGTGAATTGTACGTGACGCGCGCGAGCTCGGCTTCGAGGACCTTTACGTCGGCCCAGTAGTCAATGTAGGGCACGCGCTTGCGCGGATCGATCCCCGCCCAACTGGTCCAGGTCTGATCGAGCACGCGGATGCCGTGGCTGTCCTGCCGGAAGGCCCAGGGTTTTCCCGCGAGCCATGCGCCGTTAAACAAGGTATTCCACCCATGGTCGAGCGAGGTCGCGGTCGGGTGTTGGCGTTTGTCGAGACGAAGCTGGGCAACGGCAATGGCCGTGCCCGCGCTGTTGATCATATCGGTGCGGAAACTGTCCTGGTTGTTCGTGGCGGTGCGCAGTTCGAGCCGGGCCTGCGAATAAAACGTGAGGCCGATAAACAGCAGTACGACGAAGATCGCCACCGCGATAATCAACGCGGCCCCGCGCTCTTCATGGACAATCTGGCGCGGACCACGGCTACGGCCGTCCAGCGCGGGTGTGCACCGCTCGCTCATTCGCAATCCTTGCTCTGTGCCCAGTTTCACCGGAGCAATCTCCGGGGGCTGGCGCCCCGTAACGCCAGCCTCGCTATCCGGCCCCGCGCGTTTGCCGCGCGCGGACCAGCCCAAAAACCACCGAGCTGTTAGGGACCTTCGTAGGCCAGTTTCGACCGCGTGTACGCGGTCGGCACGTCGATTAACTGTTCCAAATTGCGCTCGAACACGGGCGCCCCGGAATGCGACGGCGGATACACCATCGGCAGGCGCACCATCACCGCTTCCGGCAACCGCGGCAGCAACGGCGATCCGAAGGCGAGGTTGTTTTCCACCGTCTCACCGGCTTCGTCGATTACGCCGTCGTAATCGTTGTCCAGCCCGTCAATCGCAAGAATATTGATCAACTGGTTCGGATTGAGCTGATCGATGCGCGGCGCGACGACGCGCTCGTCGACTTCGTCGAAGAGCCCGTCCCCGTCGTTGTCAAGGCCATCAACCGTGAATATCTCGTCGTTCTCGTCGATTGTCCCGTCGTTATCGTTGTCAACGCCGTCCGGGATACTCAGGTATGCGAAACGGTTCGCGCCCCACATCGGCATGAGATCGGGCACGGTGTCGGCGTTCACCCGTCCGAATTCAAAAAACGGCACGAACGGCGGGTTCACGCGATAAGGACGCATGGGAAATCCGAAATCACCCTGAGGCGTGTGTACGCCAAGCGTTTCCGCGACCACGAAGTCGCGGGGATCAATGACTGCGCCGTTGGGCGCGCTGGGGCCGCCCAATAGCCAACAGTGTTCAATCGTGCTACTGGCGTCATTCGGGTCCAGGCGGCCCCACGGATTGGGAAGCACGGCGAGGCCCGTGTTCAATTGCGGAATCCAGAACTCCTGGCACGAAAGCATGCGCAGCCAGAGGTCGCGTTTTTTTGCCGCGAACATCTGTTCACGCGCATTGTCAAGCCGCGCGAGCACGCGGGTGTCCGTGGAAGGATTGACGGAAGCTATTTCGAGTGAATCATCGAGGTGTTCGCGAATGGTAAGGCCGCTGCCCGAGGGCGGATATTCGGGATTGGCCAGATATTCATCCGCGAGCTCATTCCACTCGAAGGGAAACGTGTCCAGATCGGATACGCCGGGCTCGACGTAGCGCACAAGCGCCGCGACGCAAATTTCCGAATCACCGACATCGGATGACTCGGTATAGCCGGTGAACCGGACGCCGCGCGTTTTGTACAGCCCATCGTTGGAAAGGCCCACGTCGGTGATGCCCATGCGGCGCGCGTATTCGTATGCGAAAGGTTCAGTGACAAAAAAGTTGTGCTGGTTGGCCGCTGTGTCCCAGCGCGCAATAACAACGGGATAGATGACATAGGTGATGCGGCCAATGCGCGAGTATTCGCGGCCGGAACCGTCGCGCGACCGGATAAGGCCGACCATCGTCATGCCGTATTCGTTGCCGTAGAACTGGTAATGCTGGCCGAAATCGCGCGAGGTGAAAACGGTCGTGAGATCGCGCTCGATGACGTTGAACGCGCCGCGCGCAGTTTCAAACGCCTCCTGTGACTGGTAGCCCGCGCGGACGGCGTGAAGGCTCGAGACAAACAGCGCGGCAATCGCCGACATCAAAATGGTGAAGATCGCCGTAGCGACGAGCAGCTCGGTGAGCGTGAACCCGTCTTGTATTCGTGTCTTCATGGGGCGCGCCGTCTGCACGAATTAATAGTCCGTGAGATAGGTCACGAAATTTTCGCGCCGGCCGTCGGGCATGTCCACGGTGAAGGTAACGCGCACCAACGCCTGTTCACCCGCGCCGTTGACGCGGCGAACGGAAGATGCGTATCCGCCGACAATATTGCCCACGTCGTTGCGACCGCCAATGCCGAGCCCATAGGAGCTGGCCGCCGAGTTGAACCCGTACAGCGCGCCCGCCTGGGCCACGCCGAGCAGGTTGCTCGCGCCGGCCATGCGCATGCGCGACAGATTGTTCTGCGCAAGCTCGGCCGCGATGGACCGTTCCTGGGCGATGCGGGAAAATGCAAGACCAGAGGGAAACAGGCGCACCACGGCGATGATGCCGATGGCGAGAATGGCCATCGCGATCAATACTTCAACCGGGGAGAACCCTTCTTTTTTTCGTAACTGCATAAACACTGCTTGATACTCCTAGGATGTAATCTTCACGCGCCCCGTCGTCCGGAACAACTCAATCCGGACCGGCGCGGCCATTACCGGGCCGCCCACCTCTTCGGGCAATATCGTGAATCGATTGTCCAACGGCGCGTCCGGCGCGGGGCCAACGTTCAAGACAAAGCGCGCCGCGGGCGAATCGTCGGAAGCGAGCATGTCGCCGTTGGCGGTGAACACGTGCGCGGGGTAACTGTGGACCTGGGAATCCACGACGTGCATCGGCAACCGCGTGAGATCAGGTTCGTTCGGATTGCTGACGTATGGCACGCCCTGCCACGTCTCAATATCGTCGTCATACTGATACAGATACACCTCGATCATGCCTTTTTCGGGCACGTCGAGCCGGAAATCGCTGGGAAGTTGCGGCGGCAACTCAAAGACGGTGCCATCGGCATTCAGCCCGACCTGCGCATCGGCGTGGCCAGTGACGCAGGTGCCCCGCGGCATTCGCTGGAACCGCCCTTCGAAGGTTTGCACGGGAATGAACGCGGAATTGATTTCAGCTTCCGAAGCGCCCGAGAAAGCGAGTGAGCGCAGTTCATCCCGGTTCGCGCGGCGCGCCATTCCGAAACCGTCCAACACATACGACCATTCGCCGTCCATCGAGTCTTTGTGGCCAGTCACGGTATAGACGACCGCGGTGTCCACGCGAAACGTGATCGAGTACACGCGCGCGGCGCGTAACACGCCATACAATTCGCGCGCGGCTTCACCGTTCCCGCTGCTCAGGAATCCGCCGATCTTGATGATCGCGGGAAGCGCCAGACCGGAAACCGTCGCGATGATCGCAAGCGAGACGAGCAGTTCGGTTAAGGTATAACCGAGCGTCTTATTACGCCGCGTGTTCATAGTGTCAATTCGTCTCTTACCACTTGTCATGCCGCGCGCCGCACCGGGCACGGAGCGCATGCGGATTTAGTTGTAAAACGTCACCCAGCTCGAATCGCCGTCCCAATTGTTGATGTCGTCGCCGCCGCCCTTGAAATCAAGGCCGACTTCCGCCGCATCGACGCTGGGGTCGTACCCATCGTCAAACTGCTGGTTCGATCTGCGGTTCTTGCCGGTCGACCAGACATACGTGATCTGTTTGCGCGACGCGGGGTAGCCGACATTGAACTGTTCGGCGTTCGGATCGTCGGGATCGGTAACGAGTGTGACGCCGTCGACGTTCCAGCTCACGTCGCTCGTCACGCCGCCGGGCACGGAAAGGTCCGGCTGATATATGCGGAACTGTACGCTGTATTGACCGTCGGTATTGCGGTATTCCGGGTAGTTAAACGGACCCGGAACGACATAGTAGAGATTGCCCCACGGGTCCTTCTGAAGGTCCATGTAACTGTCGCCAAGTTTGCGTTTGACCTCGGGGTTCAACGCTATGCCGCTGTTCCATTCGACGTCGGAGTCGGCATACTTGCCTTTGCGCAGCAGCAGGTAAAACGTGGTCTGGTACATCTCCAACTGATCGACCAGGTTCCCGCCCGCGGGCCAGGCATCGAAAAAGCCGCTTTTGAAATCGGTGCGGTTCACGTCGGTCAGCATCTTCGTCGTGGCGAGATCGATGCCCTTGATTTCCGCGAACGCGCGCGTCGCGCGGGCTTTATTGATGTACTTCGGCACGTTCGGAATTACGATACCGGCGAGGATCGCGATGATCGCTATGACCACCAGCAATTCAACCAGCGTAAATCCTGACTTCGGTTTCATGACGTCTTTCTCCTATCGGCCGCGGGGCGCATCCGAGCGCGCGCCGCTGCTTTTACTGGCCACTAATCGCGTCTGCCAGCGAAAAGATTGGCAGGTACAGCGAAATAACGATAAATCCGATAATGCCGCCCAGCACCACGATGATGATGGGTTCCATGAGGCGCAACATGGCTTCGACCGCCGCCTCGACTTCGGCGTCGTAAATGTCCGCCACTTTCAACAACATCGTATCGAGGCTTCCTGTTTCCTCGCCGACGTCGATCATGTTCACGACCATCGCGGGAAACACCTTTGACTCGTCTAATGGCGCGGCGATGGTGTCGCCTTCCTTGATGCTGTCGTGTACTTTCATGATCGCGTTTTCAATCACTTCGTTGCCGATGGTCTCTTTCGTGATTTTCAGCGATTGCAGAATCGGCACGCCGGAAGTGATCAGGGTGCCGAGCGTGCGCGCGAAACGCGCCACGGCGACTTTCGTCACCAGGTCGCCGATGAGCGGAAGCTTCAGCCACACGCGGTCCATGATCCGTTTTGTGGTCTTGAATTTTCCGAGAATCCGCAACACGTTAATGCTGGTCGTTATCGACAAAACGACAATCCACCATTTGAACCGGCAGAAATCTCCAATGTCGATGAGCATCAACGTCATCGCGGGCAGTTGCGCGTCGAAGTCCGCGAACACCTGCGCGAACTCGGGGACGATGTACGTCAGCAGAAACCATACAATGCCGCCGGCGATCAAGAGCACCGCGATGGGATAAATCATCGCGCCTTTTACGCGGCGTTTCAGCGCCTGGCGGCGTTCCATGAAGATGGAGAGACGTTGCAGCACGACTTCGAGCATACCGCCAACTTCGCCCGCGCGCACCATGTTCACGTACAGGCGATCGAAGTATTTCGTGTGTTTCGACAAGGCTTCGGAGAATGTCGAGCCGGCCTGAATGTCTCCGGCGACCTCGCGGAGCACGTCTTTGAGCTTCGAGGCCTTCTGTTGCGCAATCAATATGTTGATGCTGCGCAACAGCGGAAGGCCAGCGTCAATCAGCGTCGAAAGCTGGCGCGTCATCACGACCAGATGTTTGGTCTTGATCCCGCCCATATAGAATTCGCCCGGGCCCTTCTTGGAGCGGCGCGCGCGGCGCTCGTCGCTCTTCGTGGCCTCGCGCACGACGGTCGGAAACAAGCCCAGGTTCTTGATGTCGTTGATCGCCAGCGCGTTCGTCTCGGAATCAATGACGCCGAACACTTCCTTGCCGTCCCGGTTCATCGCTTTATATGCGTACTTGGCCACTGTGCCGTCTCCTGTTCACAGCTTCGTTAGTCTTCGTACTTGTCGGTGTGCGCGAGCACTTCGGTCGTCGTGGTCACGCCTTTCAAACACTTGATGATGCCTTCTTCACGAAGCGTGCGCATTCCCGTCTTGCGGGAATACTTGCGAATTTCGAAGGCCATCGCGCGCTGGTTAATGAGGTCGCAGAGGTTCTCGTCCACGACCAGCAGCTCAAATAACCCAACGCGGCCCATGTATCCGATGAAATCGCACGCGGCGCAACCCTCCGCCTTCCAAAACTTCAGATTGGTCGCAGTGCGGTATTCGTCCGGGAGGCCAAGCAGCTCCATTTCCTCTTCGTCCGGTTTATACGACGTGCGGCAGTGCCTGCACACAACGCGGACGAGGCGTTGTGCGAGCACGGCGGTCAGTGAGGACGTGATCAGGAACGGTTCAATTTCCATGTCGAGCAGGCGCGTGATGGTTTCTGACGCGCTGTTCGTGTGCAGCGTGCTGAGCACGAGGTGACCGGTCAACGAACTTTCGATTGCGATCTGCGCGGTCTCGAGATCGCGGATTTCACCGACCATGACGATGTCGGGGTCCTGCCGCAGAATAGACCGGAGGCACGCGGCAAACGTAAGGCCCACTTCTTCGCGCACCTGGACCTGGACAATGCGGTCCATCTTCAATTCGACCGGGTCTTCGGTGGTGATAATCTTCACCCCGACTTCGTTCAACTCGTTGAGACAGGCGTACAGGGTCGTCGTCTTGCCGGAACCGGTCGGGCCCGTCACAAGAAAAATTCCGTTGGGACGGGCAATGCAGTTCCGGATTTGCTTGACTTGCACGGGCTCGAAACCGAGCTTCTCGATATCAATCTTGACCGCCGTCCGGTCCAGAATACGCATCACGATGCTTTCACCGAACAAGGTCGGAAGCGTGGCGACGCGAATATCCACTTCGGAGTCGCCGATCTTCAACTCGATGCGCGCGTCCTGCGGCAACCGGCGTTCACCAATGTCCATGCTGCACATGATTTTCACGCGGCACGTCAGCGCGAGCGCAAGCGCCTTAGGCGGACTCGTAATCTCATGCAGCACGCCGTCAATGCGGATACGAATACGAAAATCTGCTTCGTAGACCTCGAAGTGAATGTCGGACGCGCGCTTGGTCACGGCGTCGAGCAACACGAGGTTGACGATCTTGATGACCTCCGGCTCCTGCGCCAACTGTACAAGGTTGTCGACGTCGCCGACGATTTCCTGCTGCCCAAGCTCTTCGAGCGTGAGCGCGGCGTCGCCGTGGCGCTCAATGAGGTCTTTTAGCGTAGATTCGATGTTTTCGCTCTCGAAAGCGTAATTGTTTTTAATGAAAACGGCGACATCGTGTGGATTGCTGATCGCGCCAACGACTTCCTGGCCCGTAAGCTGGGATATCGTGTCCAATATGTCGAGTTTGAGCGGATCGGCCATGGCAACGACGAGCTTGCCGTCTCTTTCGCGAATGGGCACCACGGTATAAAACTTGGCGACGTCGGGGCCGATCTTGCGGATGATATCGTCGGACACCTTGAGCTTGGTGACGTCCACCTTCTCCATGCCGGCCTGCATGCCAAGCGCGTCGATAACGTCCTGCTCCTCGCACAGGCCCATGCGCACGAGGACCCGGCCCAGCATGTCGCCCGTGAGACGCTGGCGTTGCAGCGCTTCATCGAGTTCAAGCGGGCTGATGACGCCCTGGTCGACCAGAATGTCGCCGAGGGCCCTTTCTTTCAGAGTTGCCATTGAGAATTAAACAGCTTTCGTTCAGTGCATCGCCGATTGTACTTTTTTGGCTTCGGGTATCTTCTCGCCATCAGGCGCCAACGCGCGGGCGTTCGCCTCGAAATCGTCCGGCATCTGGCATTTCGCGAGCGCGTCTTCGTATTTGATGATGCCCTTGCGGAACAACGCCAGCAGATGCTCATCGAGCAGGTTCATGCCGTACTTGTGACCGGTCTGAATGGCGGAGGTAATGCGGTACGACTTGTTCTCGCGAATCAGGTTCTGAATGGCGGAGGTCGTGATCATGATTTCGAACGCGGCTACACGGCCAAAGCCGCTCTTCCGCGGAACCAGGTTTTGCGAGATAATCGCCTTGAGGTTACCCGCAAGCTGCGTGCGAATCTGCTCCTGCTGGTTCGTCGGAAACGCGTCGACTAGACGGTCGATGGTGCGCACCGCGCCCGTGGTGTGCAGCGTGCCAAACACCAGGTGGCCGGTTTCCGCCGCCGTCACCGCCGCGCTGATCGTTTCCAGGTCTCGCATTTCACCGACCAGAATAATGTCGGGGTCCTGGCGCAGCGCGCGGCGCAACGCCTCGGCGAACGTCGGCACGTCCACGCCGACTTCGCGCTGGGTGATGATGCTGCGCTTGTGCGAGTGGTAATATTCAACCGGGTCTTCAATGGTAATGATGTGATGGTCGAAATTTGTGTTGACCCAGTCGATCATGGTCGCAAGGCTGGTGCTTTTTCCCGAACCCGTCGGGCCCGTGACCAGGATCATTCCGCGCGGCTGGGTGATGATCGGTTGCAGGCTCTTGGGCAGACCGATTTCGTCGAAGGTCAGAATCTTGCGCGGAATGAGGCGCAGCACCAGACCCACAAATCCTTTCTGCTTGAAAATCGAAACGCGGAACCGCGCGATGTCTTCAAACGCAAACCCAAAATCGGACCCGCCAACTTCCTGAAGTTCCTGCTGGTTATCCACGGAAGCGATGGATTTCATGAGGCGCTCGGTGTCGTCCGGAGAGAGCGGGTCCTCGCCGAAATACTGAAGATGCCCATGAACTCGGCCCACGGGCGGGTTCTCGACCGCGAGATGCAGGTCGGAACCGTCGCGGTCGATTAGCATCCGCAGCAAGCTCACCATCTCATACGCCATTCGCGAAACTCCTTCGGCTCCGGCTACGCGGTAGCCGTGCGATCCAGCGGCTCGTTGATAGCCGTTACCCGGTTGATTTCCTCGACCGTCGTGATTCCGTTCAATGCCTTGCGCCACGCGTCATCGCGCATGGTCGTCATGCCGCCAAGGCGCGCGTGCCGGCGCAAGGGACCTGACGGCGCGCCGTCCATGATCATGTGCCGCAGTTCATCGGTGACCAGCATCAACTCATAAACACCGACACGCCCGGAATAACCGGTGTTGTTGCAGTTGTCGCAACCGCGGCCATGAAACACTTCGGCTTTGTTCCAGTCTACTTTGAGCCCCAGCCGATCTTTTTCGAGGTCCACCGGCTTGTACACTTCTTTGCATGCCGTGCAAATCGTCCGCACCAGGCGTTGCGCCAATACCGCGCGCACGCCAGACGCCACCAGGAACGGTTTGATGCCAATGTCCACCAGACGGATAATCGCGCTGGGCGCGTCGTTGGTGTGCAACGTAGAGAACACCAGGTGACCCGTCAGCGCCGCCTTGATGGCGATCTCCGCCGTTTCCTTGTCACGAATTTCACCGACCATCACAATGTCAGGGTCCTGGCGGAAAATAGCGCGCAACGCGCGCGAAAAGTTCCAGCCAATATCGTGGTTGATCTGCACCTGGTTGATGCCGCGCAACTGGTATTCTACGGGGTCTTCCACGGTGATCAGCTTGGCGTCGGGCTGGTTGAGCTGGTGCAACGAAGCATAGAGCGTCGTGGTCTTACCAGAACCTGTCGGGCCCGTCACGAGCACCACGCCCGTCGCCTGGCTGAGCAGGTCTTCCCAATTCTTTTGGTCGTCTGGCGCAAATCCCAATTGGCCAAGGCCAAGCAGCAAAGCACTCTTGTCCAGGATTCGCATGACCATGCTTTCACCATGAACTGCCGGAAGACAGCTCACGCGCAAGTCCACCATCTTGCCGCCAAGCGCAATCTTGATGCGACCGTCCTGCGGGATGCGCCGCTCGGAGATGTCCATGCCCGACATGATTTTCAGGCGCGAAATGATCGAGGGTTGCGCGCGTTTGGGCGGTGTCGGCATCAAATGGAGAAGACCATCAATGCGGTACCGCACCTTTACGTCCCGCTTGCCGGGCTCCACGTGAATATCGCTCGCGCGCAACCGGAAAGCTTCGAGCACGAGATGATTGATGTAGCGCACGACCGGGCTGTCGCTGTCCTCGTCGTCGTCCGTAACAACGCCGCCCGCGGACTTCGGCACGGATATGCTCTGGTCCAAATCCATGCTGTCCATCGAAATGCTGCTCATGCTCATTTCGCTGCCGGACACGTTGCTGCCCATGCTGCTCATTGAGGACGCCAGCGAACTGACGTTGGACATGGTGCTCAAGGTGCTCAGGGTGCTCGCGCTGCTGACGGTAGACAGCATGGACTCGACCGTCTTCTCGTTCAGGTTGTAGTATTTCGCGAGCGATACCGTAATCTCTTCTGGGGTGGTCAACTGGGGCACTACCCGGCGATCCAGTAAACGTTCGAGATTGTCAATCGTTTGCACGTTGGTCGGATCGGCTGTCGCCAAAAGCAGATCGCCGTTCTCCTCACCAATCGGGACGACCTTGTACAGCGTCGCAATCGCGGGATCAACGAGGTTGCGGATGCGTTCGGGAATTTCACGGTCCGAAAGCCGAATGATCGGAATCCCCAATTGATGGGCAAGACCCTCGGCTATATGACTTTTGCTGATGTAACCAAGGCGGACGAGGATTTCGCCCAACTTGCGGTGGCTCATCGAAGTCTGTTGCTTGTGAACAGCTTCGTCCAGTTGCTTCTGGGTTACAATTCCACGGGCAACCAGGCTTTGCCCAAAAGTCTTGTACCCCCCGTCTGCACCAGCAGAGCCAGATGGGTTCGTTAGTGTTGCCACGGCATAGTTTCCTCGGCCATTTTACAGCACCCTAACTGTACCAGTAGAATTCGCAAAAGTCAATGTAAATACTACTAACGGGTGTTGCAGTATCTAAGCTTACGGCTTATTTTGTCAATAAATTAACTGCGGGTGTTGCTGTCGGGAAATGACTGCCCACAGACCCATTTCAAGACGGTCGTCCCTTCCTAAACACGCATGGTCAAGGGCGCTCTCCCCCCCGGCAGTGCCCCTCGACCCCGCGGATAATACAACTGCTTGTTTCAGGCAAAGTTAGGACGGAAAAGCGCGTGAACAGTCTACCCTGAAAAACCACACCGTCTGCGCCTAATTGTCCCGTAGAAGTGTTGGAAAGTCAAATGGTATCGGTGGCCCACGCCGATGGTCCCCTAAAAGCGGGGTCGCATCAGGCCCGGGGCGCGACAAGAGTCATCCGGCAATCGAGGCCTTTTTTGTCCACCGATGGCTTAAGATGGTTGAGTTGGCTCAGAACGACCACAGACCCGGTGTCGTAGACCCTGTGAAGCAGATCGACGAGTTCCTGGTTAGAAACATTGGTCAGTGTGACTTCGACACTCGTGCTGTTGTCACCTTGGGCCGTCATGCCGCGACCGGTCCGGATCGCGCACCGGACGCCAAGTTTCAGGTCTTTTGCCGCCTTGTCGACCTGGCTCCAAAGGTCAAAACTTCCCTGTCCAAGTGTGGCGAGAATTTCTTTGCGGCGGTTTTCCGTTTTAACCACTTCGGCCTGTTTGATTTGCGCGTCCATGAGCCGTTGCCGCGCTTCGGAAAGCTGGATTCCGGAGTTCAAATAGGCCTGGTAAGGGCCATCGAACGCCCACCAGACCACCATCGCGCCGACGGCGAAGGCGCCAAGTATCAGCACGTTGCGCTCGCGAGGTTGAAGTCTTGAAGCTGCCACTAGCGGTTCCTCTATATCGTTGCCGTGATGGCGAACGTGGTTTTGTTGTCGCGCGTCTGACGGACGGGATCGTTCTCGACGTGTATGAGCGTTGACTGTTTGAGGTTCTCGAATGCCTCGTTGAACCCGTTGGAATCGAGGACTTCTCCAAGTATCGTGAGGGTCTGCTCGTCGCTGCGGCTCGCGAGGACTTTTAGCTCGGTGATGAGCACTTTGTCGCTGGGTAATTTTTCGGACAGCTCATGCAGGATATCGAGGAACGGCGGCCGTGTCAGCATTCCCGCCGACACCCGTGTGCCGCCCTCGACGGCTTTTGTATAGGCCTCGTCCAACATCGCCATCGATAACGTGCCGCCGGTATCGTCATCAGGCCTCTGTTCGGAGGCGTGCTCCGGAAAAGTCTCGGTATAGATGGTCCACACCTGATTGCCGATGTGCTCGATCTCCGCCCTGTTGTTCCGGTATTGCGCCGCGCAATAGCCGGCGGCGCTCGCCAGCGTCACAAGCGCGAGCACCGCGGTGCCGGCCAGACGGCCGCTCAACCCGCGCATCGGATTGGCCGGGGCCAGCGGGCCTTTGCGCAGTTCATACGCTATGCCGCCACCGGCCGCGGCAACCGCCACGCCAGCCGCCGCTTCCCAACGATTGTGGTCAAGAAGCGCGGAAGGCGCATTTTCGAGTGGCGCCGCCTCAATGACGGCCCGGAATCTTTGGAATGCTTTTTCGGCGCCACGCACATGGTTTGCGAGGTCGCCATATATCACCGGCACACTTAGCCCATCTTCAAACTGTTCGCGTGCGGCTGCGTCAAGATCGATACCGGTAACCGTGATGTCCACGACGGTTTCATCGCGCTGCCACGACGTGGCGAATGCGCGCAACGTATTGCGCGTGTCACGCGACGCCGCGGGCACGTTGGACAGGAATCGGCCCGCCGTGATCGGGACGTGGCGGAAATAGACGAGCGACCGATTGTGAACGATAGTCAGAATCGCACTGGCGTCGCGCACGTGCAGTTGAGCGTGAAGGCCCGTGGGCTTGCGTTGTCCCGCAAGCCAAAGGGTCGCCAGACCCGCGGCGTCAAGATTCACTCCTTCGATGCCAACACCGGCTTCGGCGAGCGGGCCAATCTGCTCCTCGATGAGGGACTGTTTCACGGCCACCGCAAGCACTTCGGTCTCGGCTGGACCCTCGCGAATAACACTGTAGTCGATGATCAAATCGTCTATCGAAAACGCCAGGTTCGGTTCGAGTTCCACCGGGACCGCCGCGGAAACGCGGGTCCGTCCGCGAAACGGAACAGTGAGCGTCCGCACAACGGTGGTCTGGCTATTCAGACACAGCACGTAGAGTGCGGGCCGCGCCTTGACCGCGGCGAGGATGCGTTTGATACCGTCGACCTGGGCGGAATGACGTTCCTCATCGCTCGCGTAGGTTAGCGATGCCGTATGGAATTCCAACAGCGTGGGCAGGGAGCCGCCCGTGCTTACCACTGCCAGGCGGACTTCCTCTTCCGTGATCTCAAACGCGCCAACGCGTGATGACAGCCTCATCGAACTTCCTTCCAATCCGCGATGCGGATGCCATCCACGCCGCCGTTTAGATCGCGCACCAGAAATGCCTCGACGCGAACCCGCGCCTCGCCGCACATGCCGTTGCCATGCAGACGAAATGACGTGCTAGAAACCGTGAACGGACGGGAACGGCGCGTGCCCTGTCCCTCGCCCTGTTCCTGTGGCGGCAGGATGCCGCGTTGCACAAGGTCCTGGTTGCTGCTGAACGGAAGGCGTTCACGTTCTTCGACCGCGAGATCAGCGAGGCCGGGCATGCCCAGCGCCTCGCCGATGACCGCCAGAATTTCCGGCTCGGCGGTATTGACATTCAAGCGGCCGTTGCGATGGCCGTGTACGGTCAAGAGTTCGGGCAATGGCAATTGCTCCTGTTCCTGTTGTGGCGCGCCAAAGAATAACTCGGGCGTCATGCCGCGGACGAGTAAAAGTTCCTCGACGGAATTCATCGGCGCGTTTTTACACGGATACGCCGTTGTGAGCGACTGATAATAATCCGCTTCCGCGCCGTTCGGACGTGGATCGTCGTCGCCGTCGATCCAATCGAGGATCGCGTCAGTCGGGTCTTCCTGTGCGCCGCGTTGCTCGAATAGAAATCGCAGGGCCTGTTCAAGGGTTTGATTCGGTTCTTGCGTCCGCGAGCTGATAAGCGCATTCAGATTCAGCTTGCCGTACTCGTCATCAATCGAACACTGCATGATCGCGTTGTTGATTTTTTCAAACGGCACGCCATAGGCCCAGACTTCATCCAGGCTATCGTACGCCGCGCCACCGGCCGTTGCGCCTTCCGGCGCGTCCGCGGTCGCAGGTTGGACGGCTTCGGCGTCTTCGCCGGTTTCGGCGCCGGTCGGCGTCATCAAATCCGCGGTCAACAGTGACACGCCCGACGCAACCGCGGATTTTGCCGCAATCAAAGCCTGGTAATCGGAGAGATTCGCATCGACCAACGCAATGTCCACCTGCGTTTCGTAGGTGTACTCAACGATAATTACCGTCAAAAGCGCGACAAAAAGCAACGCCAGCAACAGCGCAACACCTTCATCGTTTTTTTTGCGATTGGCTGGCATGCGCATTGGCCGTATCACCGGCGTCCACCCGAGCTCGGACCGAGTTGGCTTCGGTTCCCGCTAAAGGGCCTGCCACTGCCCCGGCTGTTTCCCCCGAGTAGCCCTCCGCGAGGATTGGGCTGCTGCCTGTTTGTGCCGGAAGCGTTCGGCTTCTCCTCATCATCATCGCCGGAAGAATTGTCCTGGGCGCCATCGGTGTTTTCCGCCGCGTCTTCCGCGTCGTCGGCGGCGTCTTCAAGCTGCGACCGCGATCTTCCGTCCTGTTGAAGGCCCATCGCAATGGGAATGGAGATCACGCATTCAAAATCCGGGTTCTCTTCGATATCGATATTCTCTTCGCGCTCGCGTTGAATTTCTTCGTCAGTGCGCGCGAAGTTGATGCGCACGTGAACGCACCAGGGAAGACGGCCCTGGGATTGCGAGTCCCATTCTTCGATCCATTCCTGGCCGTCCCAATACAAAAAATCAAGCGTCCGGATAGGCACCGACCACGAAGGGGCCTCGTACATCGTCTGTTCGGGATTCTGCGTCAGGTCCTGCGAAGTATCGAGATTGCCCGTTTCATCCACCGCCTGCGCGTTGGACGCCATGACGGGCGTCTCGGTGGCTTCCAGCTTCGCCTGATCCGGCATCAAATCCACTTCTTCCAGGCGTGGTTCATCTTCTATTTGAAAATCTTCGCCAAGCCGGCCTTCTTCCCCGCCGAGGACCTCGTACCGCACCTCCTTGAAATCACCAGGCAACGCCATGCCGCCCATGAGCGCGTTCGTGCTTACAAAACGGAGTGAATCGCGCGGCCCCTCGGTGTTTTCGTCGTTCAACCCGATGAACTGAAACGCCTCTTGCTCGTACGAGCCGTCAACATACACCGAGGACAAGTTCGACCGGAAACTGCGTTCGAGAAATTGGCGCAACCGCATTTCTTCCGTGCGCACGCGCGAAACCGACATGCTGTCGGTCACACTTGCGAACGTCGCGTATACGACCGCGACCAGCACCACGAGAATCGAGATGGCGATCAATACTTCGAGCAAGGTAAAGCCGCGGCGCGTCATTGCGCGCCCGCCTCGGGGCTGAGCGCTTCCGGCTGTTCGCCGCCTTCAGCCGCTTCTTCTCCCGCCACTTCGCCATCGGGTGTCATGCGCACGACGGTATAGAAGTGCAATTCATGAACCGCGCCCTCCGGGCCCTCAACCGTTACCAGAACGTCGTGCAGGCCGGGATACGCGGAGACCGCCGTCGAACTCGTTGTGGACGATGTCGCGTCAACCTGTTCGGCGTCGAAGGTATACCGCCAACCGGGAAAACGATCTCCGAAATCCTGCGCATCTTTTAGCGTGCCCATTGCGATCTCGACTTCCGCAATACCCACGGCCTGCGACAGGAGATTGCGAACGCTGATTTCTCCGTTGAGCCGGTCCTGCGCGTTCACCGCGTTGTAGTGCATCTCGAGCAGAATGAAGAGCGACGATCCAAGAATCGCGAGAGCAATCATAATTTCGATCAGCGTGAAACCCGCCTCGGAACCACGCGCGCGCGCAGGATTATGGCGCGGACATGAGTGCATTCTGCGCCTCCTTTCCTTGCGTGAGGTGCGCGCCACCCGTAATCGGGTCCCAAACGACCGTGTAGTATTGTTCCCGCGGCCCTTTGATGAAAAACGAAACCGACTGGTTCAAGCCCAACGGCGTCACTTCGACATCCACAATCCCCTCGTAAATTTCCTCACCGGCGAGAAGGATTGATTCCAGGCGAATATCTTCTGGAATTCGCCCGTGATCCAGCAGGGAATCGCTGATCTCTTCTCGCTCCTGTTCATCATCGGTTTCGAGCGAAAACTTTGCCTCGAACAGAGGGTCGAACTCTCCGAGTATCGAGTCGCGCGGCACGTTTTTGGCCTGGGTTTCGAGCGAACGGCGAAACGCGAGCTCGAGTTCGTGCATGACTTCGATAGACTGTTGTTCAATCTCCTCCGGCGTGCCGATTGCCATCAGTTCGTGAATATCCATCTCGGCCTCTTTGCCCGTCGTGCGCGCCTTTTCGTCGTCATCGTCCCCGAAAAAATCGCCCGTCACACTGCCGTCGTCGGCGCCAAGGTCTTCGGGGTTCCAGCGAAGACACCAGTATTCGCCATTGGCGAGATCGAACCGGACGGTGATCGGTTCGCGGTTCATTGCGCTGTAAGCGACAGCGGACCGCCCGTAGTTCGCGAGCCGGCGCGCGGCGCCTTCATGTTGCGAAAACAGAAACGCGGGCATCAATTGTGGCATCGCGACGGCGAGCACGAGCGCAATCACGAACACGACGAACATCAATTCGAGGAGCGTATATCCATCCCGCGCGTTGCGCGAAAGGCAGACCTCACCCTGCCGCGCGCGCCGTGTGCGCGTTCCATGCCCATCGAGGATAAAGACTAACAAGCGCATGCATCACCGGGCGTCGTTAGCTTGACGCCTGCAAGTTCCAACTTTGAATGTCCATGTTCCCGTCTTCACCGCCGGCCGATCCGTCGGCGCCAAGCGAGACAATGTCGAAGTCCCGTCCATTCTGTCCGGGGCATGTGTATTGGTACGCATTGCCCCAGGGGTCTTTCGGGATCGCGTCCTGTTCGAGATACTGCTTGCCCCTTTCGTTCTTGAGCAACGCATCAAGCCCTTCGCCGGTCTTGGGATAAGTTCCGTTATCGAGCTTGTACAGTTGCAGGGCCGTCTTGAACGAACTGATCTGCGCTTTGGCCGATGTGATGGCCGCTTTATCAGCCGCCCCCATGAACCGCGGCACGACAATGGCCGCCAGCATGCCGATGATGACGATTACGACCATCAGCTCGATGAGGGTGAAGCCGGCGTCCTTCCGGTGGCGGCGTGAAATTTTTCGTGGTGCGCGCATAAAATGTATCTCCTCTTTCTACATGCCCGAACTGATATCGAAGATGGGCAATAGCAGCGACATGACCAGAAACCCTACAAATACGCCCATGACGAGAATCATGAGCGGTTCCAGCAGACTGACAATGCCGTTCACCGTGACTTCGATATCTTCGTCGTAAGTGTCTGCGACTTTTATCAACATGTTTTCGATTTCGCCGCTGCGCTGGCCCAGTTCGACCATGTGCAACAACATTGGCGGGAACAGCCCGGTCTCGCGCAATGGGACTGTCAGGTCGCGTCCGCGCCGGACGCCGGCTTTTACCTCGTCCATCGCCGCTTCCACGACTTTGTTCTGAAGCACCGATTTTACCACGTCGAGCGCGGTCATCATGGTAAGCCCGCTTTGCAGCATCGTGCCAAGCGTGCGCGCGAACCGTGTGCTAAACATTTTCACATACAACGGTCCAAACAGCGGCAGTCGCATCTTGAACCGGTCCCAGCGCAGCCGCCCTTCCGGGCGCGCCACCCAGAACCGCCATATAACGAATAACGCAATAATGACCGCGATGATGGCAAACCACCATTGCCGGATGAATGTGCTTGTCTCGATCATCACGTTTGTAATGAACGGCAGTTCGCGCTCCTGCTTGTCGAACACCTGCACGATGCGCGGAACTATAAACGTCATCATAAATGTGACAATGCCGACGGCGACGAGGCCCATCAAAATGGGATACGCCAGCATGGACGTGACCCGGTTTTTAAGCCGGACGTAGCGCTCCGTAATATCGGCTAGCCGCATCAACACGGATTCAAGCGCGCCGCTGTGTTCGCCCGCCCGGACCATGTTGATGTACAACTCGGAAAAGATGCGTTTGTGGCCAGACAACGCATCGGCCAGCGTAACGCCTTCGTTGACCTTGTCGCGCACCGCGAATATCGTCTTCCGCAGCCGGGCATTAGCTGTCTGTTCCATGAGCGCGCCGAGCGATTCCACGAGCGGCATGCCTGCCTGAAGCAGCACGGCAAGTTGCCTCGTCATCAACGCGATGTCCCGCTGCGAAACGCGGCCAACAAACCCGCCGCGCTCTTCCGTGCTGGCCTTGCCGGCGCCAGCTTTCGCGTTCGATTCCGTGACCTTGGTCGGATAAAGTTCCTGCTCGCGCAGTTTCCGGCGCGCGACCGCGGGCGTCTCCGCGTCGATCATGCCGCGCACGGACTTGCCGGATTTCGCCATCGCTTCGTATTCGAACACGCCCACGAAATTAGTCCGTGACTTCGATCAGGATGTCGTCGCGCGTAACTCGCATGACTTCCTCGATCGTTGATACGCCCTTGAACACTTTCGCCGCGCCGTCTTCGCGCAGGGTGCGCATGCCCGCCTTCTTCGCTTCGCGCTTGATAACATTGGAATCGACGCCGCGCAGCGTAAGGTCTTGCACCTGGGGCGTCATGACGAGCAACTCGAAAATACCCGTCCGGCCGTAGTAGCCGCGGTCCTGGCATTTGACGCAGCCCAGCCCGCGAAACGCCGTTTTGCCCTTGGCCTGCTCCTGCGTGAGGCCGAGTTCGAGCAGGCTCTCGAGTTCGGGTTCATATTCTTCGCGGCAATGCTTGCAAATGTTTCGCACGAGGCGTTGCGCGAGTATCGCAAGCGTCGACGAACTTACCAGGAAGGGTTCGATCCCCATGTTCACCAATCGCGTAATCGCGCCGGCGCTGTCGTTCGTATGCAAGGTCGAAAATACCAGGTGCCCCGTCAGCGATGCCTGGATCGCCATGTCGGCCGTCTCGAGATCCCGAATTTCGCCCACGAGAATCACGTCGGGGTCCTGCCGCAGAATGCTGCGCAAGCCCGCCGCGAACGTGAGACCGATTTTCGGTTTCACCTGAATCTGGCTGATGCCTGCCATTTGATATTCGATCGGGTCCTCGACCGTAATGATGTTCAACTCGGGAGAGCTTACACGTTGAAGTCCCGCATACAGGGTCGTGGATTTGCCGGACCCGGTCGGGCCGGTGACTAGCACGATTCCATGCGAGCTCTGAATAAGTTTGTCGAACGCCTTGAAATCGTGTGATTCGAGGCCAAGTTCTTCCAGGCCGTACAAGAACGTGCCCTTTTCGAGAATACGCATGACGACCCGTTCACCGAAGGCGATGGGAATCACCGACACGCGAATGTCGATTTCCTTGCCGCTCAGCCGGATTTTGATGCGGCCATCCTGGGGCAACCGGTGCTCGGCGATGTTCATGTTGGCCATGATCTTGATGCGCGAGATGATGGCGGCTTGCTGCGATTTCGGAACCATGAGCTTTTCATACAGCACGCCGTCAATGCGGTAGCGCACGCGGACTTCGCGCTCGAACGGTTCGATGTGAATGTCCGATGCGCGCTCTTTGACCGCTCCCGAAATGAGCAGGTTGATGAGCTTGATAATCGGCGCTTCGTTCGCAAGATCCAGCAGGTCCCGGTCGGAATCCATGTTGTCCAGCGTCTGGATTTCGCCGTCGTCGTCGCTGCTGAGGACAATGTTGTCGATCATGTCTCGAGCGTTTTCGCCCTGCTGATCGAAATACGTGTCGATTACGTTTTGAATTTCATCGGCCCGGCAGAGCACCGGTTCAACCGCGCCACCCAATAACATGCGCAAATCGTCGAGAGGCTGCAAATTCATCGGATCGTTGATCGCGACGTGGAACCCGCTTCCGTTTTGCTTAAACGGGACCATGCGGTATTCGCGAATGAAATTGATCGGGACCTTTGTCGTGAGCGATGCGTCCATCTCCGGGCGGATGGCGCGCTCGAACGGAATGTCGAACTGCTCGCTCAGCGCCTCGAGCACATGGTCTTCTTCCACGTAACCTACGTCCATCAGCAGCTCGCCGATACGCGTCCGCTTTTGCCTGATTTTTTGCAGATCAAGACCTTCCTGAACTTGATCGGCGTGAACATGGCCCAGGTGGACGAGTATTTCACCGAGCAAACTGCCGCGGTGCGTTGACACGGGTTACTGCGCTCCCTCGATCGTTCCTCGTTCGACATTGGCGGCCGGCGCATCCGAGATGCCCCGCACTTCGTCGAGCGCCGCCTCGGTCGGACGATACTTGCTGCGCATGCGCGCCTTGGTCGGAATCTTCTTGAATATGCCGCGCTCGAAAAACACGTCCGCGTTCGCGGTTGCGGCTTTCGCGGTTTGCGCGTCGGTCAATCGTTCTAAATCGATGCCTTCTTTCACAATCGTCGGGGTTATTAACACCACAAGGTTGCGTTTGGTTCGCTGATAGTCTTTCCGGCCAAACAACCAACCGAGAAGCGGCAGATCGCCAAGCAGGGGCGTTTGCTGCCGGAGCCGGTCCGTGCCTTCGCTGATGAGCCCGCCGAGGATGCCCGTAGAACCGTCGCGCACGACGACCTTGTTGACTACCTTGGACAATGAAAGCGTGATGCCGGTGTCATTCGGATCGATACCCACGCTGCTCTGAATCGGACGCGATACTTCGACTTCGAGATCGAGATAGACGTAATTGCCCTGGCTGATTTGCGGAGTCACGGTGAGCTTGACGCCGATTTCCTCGCGCTGTGTCGTCGTAAACACGCTGCCGCCTACGCCACCGCCACTATCGAGTGATCGTTGTGAACCCGTGGGAATCGGCACGTCCTGACCGTCAACGATATTGGCTTCTTCGTTATCAACCGTAATCAGACTTGGTCGAGAGATCACGTCGAGCGCAGTGAGCGATTCGAGCGCCTGCAGCAACAGTGGCACATTGGGAACTTCCTGCGTCACCGTCCCGCCCGCGCCATCGGGAAACGTCAACTCCGTGGTGCCGTCGATGATCCCGATGCTCGTGATGTCATCGGTATCAAGGGCCGCGAGCGGACCGGATTGCAACACGTTCGCGAGCGACACAATGTTGTTCAATGCGAAATAGTCGTTCGCGGTCAGCCCGGCGGATTCAACGGCGAGCTTGAAGCGGTCGCCAATGGCGACTTCCATGATGATCGCTTCGACGTGTACCTGGCGCATCGGCAAGTCGATTTGTGAAATGATCGAGTCCAGCAGCTTGAAATCCTGCGGCGACGCGACAATGAGCAGCGAGTTGGTCTTTTCGTACATCGCGATGTTGACGCTCTTCTCGAACAATTGCACGTCGCCGTCGGCCGCGCCGCCGGCCGCTGACACCGCGCTCGCGCCACCGCCGCCGCCACCGGCGGCGCCAGGCCGCGCACCAGTGCCACCCGCGCCGGCGGATGAACGTGGGCTGCTGCTGCCCCCGCCGCCTCCAATTAACTGTTGCAGCGTTTCCTGCACGGCTTCAGCGTCGGCGTGCTGCAATTCGCGCACGTGCATATTGTTGGAATCGGGCGGTGTCGGGGTGTCGAGTTTTTCGATCAGGTCGCGCACCCGCTCCATGAGCGGTTGCGATGCTACGACTATCAACGCATTCAAACGTTCATCCGGCGTGATGCGCAGCGTCAGCGCTTGCGTTCCAATGACCAGTTGCGTGGCTGCGGTGCCCCCTGGAGTGCCCGGGCGCGAGGGGCGCGCCACGGGTGTCGGCTGGCGCACGACCGGTTGCGCCGGCTGCTGGCCACTGGCGCCGGCTTGGGCCTCGTCTCCAAGCAGTACCGTGGTAATTTGCTCCGCGATTATTTCGGCGCGGGTAAATTCGAGGGTGAAAAACTCGACGACCTCCTCGAAGCCTGGCGCGTCCACTTGTTCAATCAATTCCAGCATTTTGCGAATGCTGGAGGAGGTGCCGTACAGGAGCAGCATGTTGGTGCGCTCATAGACCGTGACCTTCGCCTCTTTCGATCCTACTTCCGTGAGCAATTGCGAAACTTCGCTCGCCGCCGCATGCTTTATCTGGACCACTTGGAATATGTAGTTTTCGTAGCCTTCCGGTATTACGTTCTGCTCCAGGATGAGATCGGCCTGGTCCTTGTTCTGTTCAAGCGGGACGATCTTGATCAGGTTGCCGCCCGCCGTCTCCACCATTTTGAAGTTGTACGTATTCAACACTGCTTCAAAAATGGGGAGGATCATATCGCTCGGAATCGCGTCGTGCGTGATCAGGGTGACCGGCTGTTCCGCAACCGTTTGATCGAGCAGAAAATTCTTCCCGATCATTGGGCCAATGGCCGCAACCACCTGCGCCAGCGATTGTTTGTCGAAATCAAGATATAACGGCGACCCGCCGGGTGCGCCAAGTTTGGGCCGCGCTTCGTTCGGCTTTAATTCCGGCGGTGGCGGCGGTTCCTGCAATACGCCTTCAGAGGGCTTCGATTCGGGCAAGGGCATTTCAGTTGCCGCGAGCGGCGCCGCGGGACGGGACGGGATATTGACACGGGGCCGCGGGGGGGCCGTACCTTCGACTTCTTCCGCGTCCACGAGTGGGGCGGGTTCATCGGCGCCCTTTTCTTCGGTCGCCTCCGGCATTTCCGGCATGGGTTCCGGACCCTCGACGCCAACCTGTTTCTTCTGCGTGGAGCGCTGTTCTTTTTTTCCTTCTTTGCGTTGTTCCCGCGCTGCCGCCTTTTCTTCCTTGCTTTCCTTGACCTCGCCTTCCGCCGCGAACACGGACCTGCCGTTGCCCTGTTGGGCGGGCGCAACAAAAAGACATGACACCAGAATTACGATGCCAAACATAGCCGCGCGCGCAATCACGCGGCCGGCATGCGGCAGAGGCATCGTGCGGAGAATGGGGTCGGCGGGAGCGAGGGGTGTGTTCATTCAGAAAAACCTATTGAACCTTGATGGTCAGCGTTTGGGGTTTGCCTTCGCGCGTAATACTGAGCCGAATCGTATTGGCGTTGCCAATTCTCTGGGCTATTTCGCCAATTTTCTGTTCACTATCGATGTTCATTCCGTTGATCGATTGAATGACATCATTGTTCTTCAGCCCCGCCGACTGCGCCAGCGGAATATTCTCGAGCGTCGCCGATGATATGCCTATCACGTTGCCCTTGTCGTCCTCGACCAATTGCGGATTCAGTTCCGCGATGAGGTCGGTATAGTTGTACGCATTCACTTCATCAAGCACGGCTTGGCGTTCAAGCGTGACATGGTTTGGATTGTCCCCGGTTTTCTCCGCGCCCTGGCGTCCGCGCCGGTCAGGCAAGGCCGATTTCGCAGTGGACTCCTGGCTTCCCAGCTGCGCCATAACCAACTCTTCGTTCTGGTTCTTGGACTCGTTGTGCAAAATAACGCGGCGGCGATGCACTTCGAGCAGCATAAGCCCCGGCATGACCTCCTGCCCCTGGTAAAATGTTGCGACCTTTATGGGCGTTGCGGCCGTGGGATTCTCGATGATCGCCGTCGCAAGCGGATCGGAAGGATACGACGCAGACGTTCCATGCAGCGTCAAAGGCGCGGTCGTTGGCACCAGCTCTGGTTCTTCATTCGGATCTTCCTCCACGACCGGCGCGGCCTTGCCCGCATTCCCAAACATTCCCGCGTTTACGATTGCGTTGTACTCCTCGCGGGGCCCAACCTTGGCGATCTGCAATTCAGTGTCCGCAATGCCTTCAAGATCGAGGGAAGCTGGCGCTTGGGCGTAGCCAAACTGTTGCGTACCAATCAAATAAATTACGTACGCAATGCCTACCGCAAGCACGAAGTTGACGGCAGTCAGCGCCTGCCGAATCAATAATCCTCGAACCATTCTATCCTCCGTGCGTGGGCCTTCGCTGGAAATGTGAGGCGCGGAATTCCCCGCCCGGTTCCCCGCTGCCGCCGCAAGAAACCGCTGCCGAATGCCCAAGTCTCTCGGTTGCAAGGTCTTCCGGCGAACCATTAACGGCGGGCCTGCCCAGCCGGTTGACGCAGGTGCGTAATTTTCCACTTTACGGCGCAGGGAACAGCCGAAAGTCTACTCGACGCAACCCCCTAATGCAACGCCTGCACGAAAAATAAGTGCCTGCCACACCATACTTTGGGGGATAATTGGGAAGACCGCAAGCAGTGCGGCCAAGCCGCTGATGGAGTTCAACCGATAGATTCGCTGACCGGCGCTGTGGATTCTTGGAACGAAGCGGAAATCCCGACCCACCGCGAAAATCTCCCGCGAATATCGCTGGAGCGGTTATTCGGACTGCTTCGCGGTAAGGGTGTGCTTCTGTTGATCGCGGTCGAGATCGCGGAGGTACTTTACAAAATCTTCGAGCTTTACGAGCGTCCGGTTCTCAAAATCAATCTTCAACGGCCCGCTGGCATTGGACACTTCAATGCCGTCCGCTGGTTCCTGTTGTTTCATCTTCGCGGCTTCGCGCTCGAATAGCAGATGTCCTTGCATGGATGTCGCAAACACGTATTTCTCGCCTGTTTTCGGATGTGGAACGACGCGGAATTTTCCCGCGACGCCGCCAGCGACCATATATCCCTTTTTCTGCGCGTCCAGAAAGACGAGGATTTCCTCGCCGACCGCAAACGCGGGCATCTGCGCGGACGACCGGCCAATGGCGCCTACGCGTCCAGTGGGAAGCTGCAAATGGACCGAACCTCCGGAGTTCTGCTTGCCCTTGATCGGTTCGTCCACCTGCACCGCAATGTCGGTGATGATTCGCGTATTGTTTTCGATCCAACGGCTCTCGCACTCGATCACTTTGCCGACAACAACGTCATCCGCCATCGCGAAATAATCGGAAATTTCGTAAGGCAACATCTGCGCATTCGCAGTTCCCGCAAATGCGAACAACGATACGGCTACCGTCAGTGCCGCGGCCCGGAGCCGCACAGTGCGATTTCGGGCAAGTGCACCAAACAACAGGGCAGACGCAGCCACCAGTAACCACTCGGCATGCAGTACGACCCAGCGCAAGCCATCAAATGCCCATCGCGCGGCAGTGAGCAGGGATGCATTCTGCGTAAGCGCGCTGGCCGCCGACGGCGCGATCCGGTAGTACACGTCCGTAATCGCCGCACCCACCGCAGTCTGGAGCAACAAGTTGTCGCGTACTCCGCGAAGGGCCGTCAACGCTTCCTCTCCCCCGCCATCAACCGGAGGTCCGATGACGACGTTCAAGGGGCAGGTTTCGTTCTGATCGCCAAACATGGGCCGGCCCGCCGCAAGTATGGTGTCGAGCGTTCTGTCCGAAGTCTCACTCACGATCCTTCGCCGAATCAGATCGAACACCAACGGCGTGCCCTGATCAACGCTCTGCAATCCAAACAGATTACCGTCTTCATTGAAGACTTCGGAAGGGAAGAGGGTATCGAAAACAATCGCGCCATCTCCAACAACGCCGCCATTGAATCCGCCGTGGGTTGTGTCGTAGATGCTGCGGAATTCGCCTGGAAAGACTATGGGAAGGAATTCGCTGCTCGTCACCACGTAGTTTGCCGCGAACGATTGTTCGTCTAGCGTTTCGAGTTGCTTAAACATTCCGTTTAGCTGGAAATGGCCACGGAAATTGAAATCGATTCCGTTGTTGTAAAGTCCGGTGAGAGTATCGAACATCGGGACGCGATTCGAACCCGCCGCATTGTCCGCATCGCACCACGCGCGAATCCATGCGCCTCCAATCGGAGTGGACGCAACATTATTGCTTCCCTGGCTTCTTACGCGTTGGGCAAGATTAAAAAACAAATCCTGATCCGCTCTCGGGTACAGAAACGTGATGCCTGCGATATCATCAGGCGCCAAATCCTGATGCGAATCCACAAAAATACCACCGCCCTCATCGTATGCAATGAACGCGTTGAGCATGCTCGAAGTCACACCGCGCAGGCCAATCTCTCCGTCGAAATTGCGGATAGCAACGACTTTGTCTTCGACCAGACGCCCCGCGGTTTCGGAAGCGTCTTCATCTATATTTTCCAATGGGCTATAGCCTAGTCCGAGAAAAGTCCCCGCGCCAAGCACCGACACGGATTTTATTACTCCGGGTTCCTCGGCCTCGTGCTCCCTGTTTATGGCGTTGTATACTGTATCGACATCAATAATTTGCGCGCCGTCCACAGGGATTGTAGTCCCCCCAATTGTTATGAATGTGTCCTCGAAGGAGTTGGCGATCAAGTCCAGTACATAGGAACCGCCCGTGAGGGTTCCACCTTGTTCAATTACGTCTTCTTCAGACTCGAACACTACGACGTTGAACGCATCAATGGTATTGAGACTTGCGTCTAGTTCAACAGGATCAGTGATGTCCTGTCCGCGTCTAAAGCCTACAAACGCTGTGCTCACGAGTTCCCATTCCGTGAATCCGGCGAGCACCTTGTCCACTTCAATCTCAGTAAAAAAATTGGGGTCAATATCGTCGCTGAACTCGAAGTTCAGCTCGATCCCTTCATCAATGGTTACGTCGCCGTCTCCATTGGTATCAAACTTACTGAGTGGCCATTTGATGAACTCTAATTGGCCGCCTTGCTCCGCACTGAAGAAACCGAAGGGATAGAAAGCCAGTGCCCCTGGCGCGAGGGCCATCAATACGGCGAAGGCTATAATGAGGCGGGGCATGACGTGAATTCTCGTGCGCACGCGATGAATTCCTTTCTCGTTGGCCGGACGGCTTCCACCCATTACACAGCGTTGTATTGCGCCGACCCCTTGGCCGGCGCAACACCCGCGTGTGAAACTTATTCTATCGGACGGTTGCGCGCGCCCTGACCCGCCGCGCGCGCCAACCCAGTCCGCCACACATCACCAGCATCATCGTGATCGCCGCCATGCCTGGCGCTTCCATTGCCCACGCAACCGGCGTCAGCACGGCGCGGACAAAGAACGAAAGCACCGGCGACCCGGCAACATCATCGGCAAGCGAAGGGCTCACCGTGTAGTACACATTCACCAGGGCGGTGCCGGGCGCGGTTTTGAGCAGGATACCGTCGCGGAACGAACGGAACGTGTCGAGGTGCGCCGAGAACGGCGAGCCGTATGCCGCTGTCGCGATAAAGCAACCGCCAGTAGGCAGTCCGCCGCCGCCACCGAATCCACCGCCGCCATCACCGCCGCCGGTTGGCGAATTGATGTAGTTAAAGCCGTTGGGCTTGACACCCAGAAGGCCTTTCTTGTTGCGCACCTGAACGTCGAGCGGACCCGTAAACGGCAACCCGCCGACGGGGAACGATACGCGCACTTCGGTCGAAGTCGGGGTGCCTTGAATTGGCATCAGCACGCCTTCGAACCGCACGACGGGCTCGTTGCTAAAGTTCTCGCCCGTAATCGTCACGGGGAAGACGTCGCGGTTGCCCTCGTCTGGGGTAATCGAAATAATGACCGGCGCGTTTCCGCCGCCCGTGCCAGTGGTGTCGATCTCGAAATCACTGAAGCGATCGAAGTTACCGGTGGAGGGATCATCGACACGCAGTGTGACTTCGCCATCTCCATCCGTATCCAATGTGGTCCCGCCGGGAATCAGGGCGGTTATCAAGGTTTCGCTCGAAGTCACGACTGTCAGTGAAACCCCGTCCAGAGTAACGGTCGGGCTAGAGCCAAAATTCTCGCCTGTAATTGTCAGCGTGAACCCGGCGCCGGTAATGTTCTTGGGCAGGACGTTCGGCGAAACATCGTCAATAATCAGATCATCGGGATTCGATACGTCGTCTCCCGCGAGAATAACGCCTGTCTGCACGGACTTGTTGATCGAAGAGCGGACCCAATTGAAACCGCTGTTGTCTTCTTCGGGATACTGCTTGAAATACGTCTCATCCTGGAAGAACGTGATGAGACCGATCGCGCGTTGCCCCCACGGGAACTCGCTGAACACGTCAAACTCGCCAGTCCGCGTCGCGGGTGGCGGCGGGAACGTGTCAGGGTCGGGTTCGGTCGGAGTGTTCGGTCCCCACGAGGCCATGCCCACGCGGAAATCGTCCCCGATTTGTATATCATTCGAGGTTTGAATGACTACGAAGAAGTCCGGTCCCGCATTGGGATCACCCAGCCCATTGCCAAACGAATCGGGTATCCACTGGCGCCGGCGTGTCTGGTTGATCTGATCGGTCGGGATATCGTCGGTTCCCGGCGTCGAGAACACGAGCAGGAACTGGTTCTCGACTTCGCCCGCGGCACCGATCTGGTACGGCGGGAAATTCATCCGTACTGGTAAATCGCCGTCGTCAAATGTGCCGTTTTCGTTCGACGGATTGTTGTCGTTGTCGCGGTATAACGCAATACCGCTCACGGTTGGATCGATATCCATTGGCATCAGATCGTCGAGATGGTTGAATCCGCCGTCGTTTCCGTTGTCGTAGAACTCGACAATGATCTGTTCGAGGAACGTCGGGTCTCTCGCGATGATCCACGCCCCATTGCGCGGGGTGCCGCTGGCGTTCGTGGGCGCGTCGAGATTCAACCGGTTGGACGTGTTCGACACGATCTGAAATTGCTCGTACTGGCTGTCGATCAGGAAAAATCCGGTGAAGGCCCCGGTCGCCCATCCCGCATTCGTAACGCTAAACGTGGCCGGCCCGCCGGTGCCGGTTGCACCCTGATCAGCGATGCCTTGCGTGTCCCGATTCGTGCTGAGATCGATGCCAAGCATCGCAACGGGCCCGCTGTCCGCGGAAACGACCTGGTTCACCCCTGCCACGTCCAGGATTTTTCCAGACACGTTGGCTTCAATCATGTCAAAACCGAACGGTTCGGGTCCGAAGAACGGAAAGACTCCTTCTTCCGGATTGCTCTTGTCGTAAACATCAATGCTAATCGGGGTCTGAGGAAGTAGTTGCACACCGGCGTTGCGATCGCTCGCCACGCGCTCCGGCAGTGTCGAGGGCACCAGGCAGCGGAACTGCTCGAATCGACGG
>JAWXCN010000128.1:0-32158 GCA_034408725.1 Candidatus Hydrogenedentota bacterium | reverse complement strand
GTTCTTCGTTGAACATTGCCGCGATATACGACCCGTCCGCGTTCGCCCAGCGCAATTCATACCACTCCGCGGGCGTGAATTCCGGCAACTGCTCTTCCGGTGTCTCGATTCCGTCCGTTCCCATCGTTTGCCGGACGTCGCCTTCCGTCATGCCAATTTGCAAAGACTGAAGCTTTTCCGGCGTCGCTATGGCCGTTGGCAACACCTCCGCAATCGGTTGATCCTCCGCTCCGGTCGCGCCCTGCGCGCCCGCCAATGACGGCGTTTGGCCCGGCGCGGGGATTGCCATCGGAGCGGGCGCGATCACAGGCAAAGAAGCTGTAGCTGGACTTGCTGTCTTCGGCGCCGGTGCGACCGTCGGCGGGGGGGTCGCCGTTACCGGCAGGCTTACCGGCGATGGAGTGGACAAGCCACCTACAGCAGGAGTTGCCGACTTACCCTCGGGCGCAGGTGGAGGCGCCGCGGCCATCGGAATTAGCGCTTTCGGAGGACGAGATTCCTCATACCGCTGCCACCCATACACGCCGGCAACAACGGCGATCACGAGTCCCAATGAAATTCCTACCATAGTCAGGATGATTCGCATCAATTGGTTCCCACGTTGGTTACAGCGCCTTTACCGCCGCCAACACTTCTTCGGCATGTCCTTCCGGCTTCACCTTGGGCCACACCTTCGCGATCTTTCCTTTGCCATCAATCAAAAACGTCGCGCGCTGCACCCCCATGTATTTCTTTCCGTACATGCTCTTCTCGACCCACAACCCGTATTTTTCGGCGACCACATGCCCTTCGTCGCACAGCAACGTAAACTTTAAATTGAACTTGTCCGCAAACTTGCAGTGCGACGCCTCGTTGTCCGGGCTGATGCCGATGACTTTGGCCCCAACTTTCTCGAACGCCTTCAAATTCGCCTGGAACTCCTTCGCTTCCACCGTGCAACCCGGCGTGTCGTCCTTGGGATAAAAGTACAGCACCACCGGTTTGCCCTTGAATTTAGACAGCGAAACCTTCTCGCCGTCCGCGGATTTTAACGAAATCGCGGGCGCACTGTTGCCCTCCGCGGGTAAGCTCATGGAATTCTCCTTCCGTCTGCGATGTTGAAATCGAGCATACCGTATCATAGTCATTTAACTTCTGCATGCCGCGAGGAAATCGTATGGCGGAGTTGCGCATCGGTATTTCAGGATGGCGTTACGCGCCCTGGCGCGGAACGTTTTATCCCATAGGCCTCGTCCAAAAGCGGGAACTCGAATTCGCGTCCCGCCAGGTGAATTCCATCGAGATCAACGGCTCCTTCTATTCGCTCCAACACGTCTCAAGCTGGAAACGATGGTCCGATGAAACGCCGGACGACTTCATTTTTTCTGTAAAAGGTTCCCGGTACATCACGCACTTGAAACGATTGAGAAGCGTCAAGCAGCCTCTCGCAAATTTCTTCGCGCAGGGTATCCTTGCACTCGAACACAAGCTCGGCCCGATTCTCTGGCAGTTTCCACCGAACTTCTCATTCGACGCGGAACGAATGGAAACTTTCATGAACCTGCTCCCACAAGATACAGACGATGCCTCGCGCCTCGCGCGCCGTCACGATGAACGGCTCAACCGGCGTTCATACCTTACTGTCAAATCCCACCGCGCGCTGCGACACGCGATCGAAATCCGGCATGAGTCATTTCGCTCTCCTGAATTCATCGCGCTGTTGCGTAAGCACAACATTGCGCTCGTAGTCGCGGACACCGCCGGTAAATGGCCCTTCCTCGAAGACCTTACCTCGGACTTTGTCTATGCCCGCCTCCACGGCGATGAAGAACTCTACGTCAGCGGCTACACACCTCGCGCCCTTAACGAATGGACGAAACGCGTCGCGGCATGGCAAGAAGGTAACGAAATTGACAATGCCATCCATGCCTCCGAAGCGCCGCCTCCAAAACACCGCCACAGAGATGTCTACGTCTATTTCGATAACGACGTGAAAGTGCGCGCGCCGTTTGACGCGATCAGTCTCGCGCGCCGCACCGGCGGTTACACACCCAAAAACCTCTCGTCAAAACCACCGGAAAATGTTCAAGCCGCGCCTCTTCGTGGATGGCCAGCCGTCCGCAATAAACGCGCGTAATAAGTTGCCCTATCCCGCGTTTCCTTCACATCCGTGTTTATCCCCAGGTTGCGATCAATACCACCGTGCGCTATCGTGCTGACATCGATCAGGGGGTTTTCAAAACGTGGATGCACCAGACGTACGCGACGCCGTTTCGCGCATCAGCCGGTTGCCAACGCTTCCGACCGTCCTCGGACAAATCATGGAAGCATTGGCCGATCCAGATACCTCCGCCCTCGAATTGGGACGCCACATCGCCGCGGATCAAAGCCTTTCCGCGACTCTCCTGCGCCAGGTCAATTCCGCGTTCTACGGCTTCTACCGCCGCGTCACCACGGTCAAAGACGCCGTCGTCATCCTCGGATTCCGCGAAGTGCAGAATCTCGTCCTCGCCGCATCCGCTTTTCGCGTTTTTCCAAACAGCAAGTCACCCTACGACCGCAACCAACTCTGGCGCCACAGCCTCGCCAGCGCAATGGCGGCCGAGCGCATCGCCAAACGCCTCTCTCTTTCCGACGACGGAAGCTACTTCAGCGCGGGCCTGCTGCACGACATTGGCAAAGTCGCGCTCGACAGCGTATACCCCGACAACTTTCAGGAAGCCGTTAAGCGCGCAGTGGCCGGTCCCCGCCCTCTCCATGAAGTGGAACCTGAAGTCTTCGGCATGGACCATGCCGAAGTTGGCGGCGCGCTCGCGGAACATTGGAACCTTCCCCCCCTGCTGACCGAAGCCATCCGCCGGCACCACAACCCCGACCAGGCCATGCTGTCCCCCGAACTCGCCCACGTCACGGCGCTCGCCAACCACCTCGCCTACGAAGCAAACCTCGGCGAAGCAACCAACATCGGCCCTCACACTTACCCTGCGCAATCGGCCAAACTACTCAAGATCGACCCCAGCCACACCACCGCAATCACCACCGAACTCCAGGAAGCCACTGACCGAATCGACGCCATGCTGGGTGCGACTTCAATGTAACCCCTCTTTTTTTGAACATTTTGCTTTTTATCCGTCCGTGTCAGTCCACAAAAAAACAAAAAAAACCACCCCGCCCCAATCGGAGCAGAGTGGCCCAAAACTTTTCCTCTGCGAAACTACGCCTTCGCCAGCGCAGCAGCCCTTCGCTGGAGCGTCGACTTCTTGCGTCCCGCGGAATTCGCGTGCAGCACGCCTTTGGCCGCCGCGCGATCGATTTCCGATAGCGCCTTCGCAAGGCTCTTCTTCACCGAGTCGGCGTCTTTCGCGTCCAGCGCCGTCACGGTGTCTTTCACAAAGGTCTTCATCTTCGACCTGATCGCGATGTTGCGCTGGCGGTTGCGCTCATTCGTGATATCGCGCGCCTTCGCGGTCTTCGTATTCGGCATAACAGAATTTCTCCCAAAATCTATGGTGCGTGGAAAGGCGAGAGTTTACCAGACCCGCGGGGCGATTTGCAAAGCGAGGACAGCCGCCGTTACGACAGCAGACCCTTCAACTCCGTCATGAACTCGTTGAGGTCCTTGAACTGGCGGTACACGCTGGCAAACCGCACATACGCCACCTCGTCCATGGTCTTTAGCCGTTCCATGACGGCGAGTCCAATGTTGTCCGTGGACACTTCATGTTCGCTCGAATTGAACAAAGCGCGCTCGACGTCATCTATTAACGACTCGACCTGTTCCAGGCTCACAGGGCGCTTCTCGACCGCTTTCAAGATACCGCTCTTGATCTTCCACCGATCAAACGGCTCACGGCGCCCGTCCTTCTTAATCACCATCTGTGCCACTTCTTCGATGCGCTCATACGTGGTGTAGCGTCGTGCGCACTTCAGGCATTCACGACGCCGACGAATCGAATCGCCCTCTTTCGAGGAGCGCGAATCGACTACTTTACTTTCCAGGAACGCGCAAAAAGGGCAACGCATGTGACCTCGCTTCACGTTGGTGCATACCTACCACAAGAGCACTTTCGGTATACACATGAAGACACCCTATATATTGTGTCGGCCCCATGCTACCAGATACCAAATACAGCGTCAAGTGAAAATGGATATTCCAACTCGGCCATATCGCTCGTGGCGAACCACTTTGAATCCTGCTACAGGAGAGGGCATTTCATCCTTCGAGTCATGTTCAATGAAAACTTGCCCCCCACTTGCAACCAATCTGTTATCAGCAAGTTGTGTCAATACTGATAGGTAGTCGGCGTATTGGTACGGGGGGTCGCAATAGACGAAATCAAACGCGCTCTCATTTTGAGCAACAACCCCAAGAGCGGCCGGTAGTGTCAACTGATAACTTCGGCTCTTGTGCCCAAGTTTCGCGCGAAACACGTTTTGACCAATCGCGTTGATTGCAACAAAATCAGAATCCACAAATACGCTCCACGCCGCACCACGACTCAACGCTTCGATGCCGTTGGCCCCAGAACCTGCATACAAATCCAGAAACCGCGCTCCGGGAAGCCGCAAATGAAGCATGCTAAATACCGCCTCTCGCACGCGATCCAATGTTGGCCGCACATCCCCCTTCGGCGAAACAAGCCGAGTGCCCTTCGCTTCACCCGCGATCACACGAAGCAATACGATTCCCCCCGCCTATCCTTCCCATCGCGATCATGCCGCTACGCCTTCTTCGCGGAATACGCATCCATAACCCGCGCGGAATATACGAGCGCCGCTCCCGCATTCACCGAAATCGCGACCCCCAACGCCTCCGCGATCTCCTCGCGCGTCGCCCCATGCTTCATCGCGGCGTCCGTATGCACGACGATGCAACCGTCGCATTGCCGCGTCACCGCGACCGCCAACGCAATCAATTCCCGCGTCTTCGCATCCAGCTTTCCCGTCTTCGCGCCAGCATTGCTGAGCGCCTGATACCCGTGAAGTGTATCGGGACTGAGCTTGCCGATTTCCCCGATCTTCGTCAGCAGTTCCTTTTGATAATCATCCCAATCGAGCATCATCGCAATTCTCCTTCGTTATTGTCCCATTTACGGAGGGCGGGTTTTGACCCGCCATTGGTTTTTCCTGGGAGTCGAACAGATGCGATGTTACCCCGTAACTGGTCACTTGCGCACTCTCCCTCGGAAATGGCGGCGCTGCGTACGAAAACCTATGGCGCCAACCATCGTTCCCGGTTGGTCGCGACAAACGCGTCGTCGTTCAAATGAGGATACGCGCGATAAACCCGTTCAATTTCCACCTTTTGCCCTGGAGACAACTTTTCATTTGGATCGAGGCATCTTCGGCTGCGCAACAGCCCCTGCCGCACCAGTACCTCATGAATGCCGGCGATGCATCCCGCGTATCCGTTCGCGGCGTCGAAAAACGCGGCGTTGCAATCAGTGACCTCGTTCGAGCGGGTGAATAACGCCGGCGAAATGCCGTACATGGCGCGCCTCGCGATCTGGCATTCCGTGAACAGGTTCACCGCCATCCGCGTCCAACACGCCCAATGCCCCAGCAGCCCGCCCGCGAAACGCAGCCGGACCGTTTTCTTATCGGCCCGCACCGCGTATTCCGTCAACAGATCGATCACAATGCTATCGTCGTTTCCGGTATATAGCGCAATGTCTTTCGCACGGCCCGACTCCGCCACCCCGCGCATGACGTCAAAGGTCTGATACCGGTTAAACGGCGCAACCTTGATCGCAACAACGTTTTCAATTGCGGCGAACCTCCGCCAGAAATCCACCGGAAGCAGCCGGCCACCCACCGCCGGTTGCAGATAGAACCCCATCAAAGGAATGACTGTCGCGACTTCCTTGCAGTGCGCAATCAATTGCGGCACGTTCTCTGCCGCCAGCGCCGAAAGGCTCAACAACCCAATGTCGTACCCCAGTTCCTTCAGTTGCCCCGCCTCCCGCACCGCCTGTCGCGTCTTGCCGCACACGCCGCCGACCTTGATCACCGGACGCCGCGCCGTGCGCATGTACCGGTCGGCCGTCTCGCTGGCAAGTTGAAGAACAGGACGCAACAGGCCATGCTTGGGATCGCGAATGGCGAATTGCGTGGTATGCACGCCCACCGCGATACCTCCGGCCCCCGCGTCGCAGTAGTACCGCGTCAGCGCGCGCTGATACCGTTCATCAAATTTGCCCGAGGATGTCAACGCCAATGGGTGCGCCGGAATAACACAGCCGTCGCGCAACACCCGCAGAATCTTGCGGTAAGAGTATGGAGCAACCATTTTCCGATTCTATCCCAGAGGTTCGTGAATGCGAAAATACCCGCGCGCGGAACCTATTTCGCTTCAGCGAGTTTCATACTATAAAAGGAAACTATTGAAAATGCCGGCCCAATATTTAGAGTATCCCAATCGTCCTCTTCCTCTTCCTCTTCCTCTTCCTCTTCCTCCTGCTATTCCTCCTGCTCGTGCTCGTGCTCGTGCTCGTGCTCGTGCTCGTGCTCGTGCTCGTAATCGTATTCGTACTCGTATCCGTATTCGATCCCTCGATCTTCATCTCTCCACATTTATCGCAATCCTCCTTTGCCTCATTTCCTGCGCGGTATTCGCCCAACCCAGCTCCGAAGCGCCACGCACAATCAAGGACATCCAATACATAACCCACCCCGGCTCCCCCAAAAAATTAAACCAGCTGGATATCTACACCCCCTCCGGAAAAGGCCCCTACCCCGTCATGGTCTTCATTCACGGCGGTTCCTGGCGCTTTGGCGATAAACGCATGGTGGCCAGAAAAGACGCGTTCTTCACCAGCCACGGTTTCATTTTCGTCAGCATTAACTACCGCCTCTCCCCCGAGGTAACCCACCCAGCGCACGCCCAAGATTGCGGCGCGGCCATCGCCTGGGTTTCTAAAAACATCGCGGAGCACGGCGGCGATCCCAAACGCATCTACATCATGGGCCACTCAGCCGGCGCGCACCTCGCCGCGCTGGTCTCGACCGATGAAACATATCTCAAAGAAGCTGGCGCCAGCCTGAGCGCGATTCGCGGCGCCATCGTGCTCGATGGCGGCGGGTACGACATTCCCAAAATGGTCAACAGCGGCGAACTCTTCGCCCAGGGCCGATATGAAAGGGCCTTTGGAGAAAGCCTTTCGACCTGGCAAAACGCATCGCCCGTCAAGCACGTTGCCAAAGGAAAATCCATCCCGCCATTCCTGATCGTACACGCCGGCAAGCGTGTTGCCTCGGAACTGCAGGCCATAGGACTCCGCGCCGCGCTCGAAGCCGCGGAAGTCAAAGTCACCCAATACAACGACCCCGGAAAAAACCACCTCACAATCAACAGCGACATCGGCGCACAGAACGACGCCACGTCAAAAATTATCCTCGACTTTCTCGAAGCACACGGCGCCACCAACAATTGACGCAGGGAACCGTCACCGGCAACGCGCAGGGGACTGTCACCGCCAACGCGTTTTGGTTGCCGGTGGCTGTCCCCGACCTCATCCAACCCACACCAGCTTCTGCCTTCACCCCAATCAGTTTCTGACGATGCAGCCCCCATTCCAAATCCCGCAAATCTCCGCAAATGAAAGGTTTATACTGCGTCGCATCAAAGGCATACCGCTTGCTCTCCCTTAGTGATCGGTAATCAGAACCCGTATCCCGGAGCAACCCGCGTTGATTGAACGCATCATAGAATTTTCCTGCCGCAACAAGGCCATCGTTATCATGGCCTATATCCTGTTCACGGGCTACGGCATTTGGGTGCTCTTCAACACGCCAATCGACGCTATCCCCGACCTATCCGAGAACCAGGTCATCGTGTTCACGGATTGGATGGGACGCAGCCCGCGCGAAATCGAAGACCAGATTACATACCCCCTCTCCGTTAATCTCCAAGGACTCGCGGGAGTCAAAACCGTTCGTTCATCGTCCGAATTCAATTTTTCGATGATAAGTATCATCTTCGACGACTCTATCGATTTTTATTTCGCGCGCACACGCGTTTTGGAACGGCTGGCGTTGGCAAGCACGTTCTTGCCTGAAGGCGTCACGCCTTATCTCGCGCCCGACGCCACCGCCCTCGGCCAAATCTTCTGGTACACCGTCGAAGGCGATAACCACGACCTCGGCACGCTGCGCGCCATCCAGGATTGGTATGTGCGCTACCAGTTAAACTCGGTCCCCGGTGTCGCCCAGGTCAGCAGCGTTGGCGGCATGCCAATCGAATATCAGGTGGATGTCACCCCCGAACGGCTGCGCGCGTACAACCTCAGCCTCGGCCAACTCTACGCCGCGCTCGAAAACAGCAACAGCGCGGTGGGCGGCGGCGTCGTGCAAAAAGGCAACGCGGAATACATCATCCGCAGTATCGGCTGGATTCAATCCCTCGACGACATTCGAAACACCGTCATCACCGAGCGCAATGGCGTGCCCATTCGCATTGGCGATGTCGCGATCGTTCAAACCGGAAGTGAATTCCGCCGTAGTGTGTTGGAAAAAGACGGCAAGGAAGTCACCGGCGGCGTCGTCATGATGCGTTACGGCGAAAACCCGCTCCGCGTTACCCGCGCAGTCAAAGACAAGATTCGACAGCTTCAGCCTGGCCTGCCGGAAGGCGTCACGATCATCCCCTTCTATGATCGTACCCAGCTCATTGAAGGGTCCATCAATACGGTAACCACGATCCTCGAACACGAATTCATCATCGCAACCATCGCAATACTCCTTATCCTCACGCACGTCCGCAGCGTCTTTGTCGTGGTCGTTACGCTTCCCCTCTCGATACTCTTCTCCTTCGTCTTCATGCGTTGGTTCGGCATTTCGTCGAACATCATGTCGCTTGCAGGCATCGCCATTTCCATCGGTATCCTTGTTGACCAAGCCATCGTCATGCTTGAAAACGCAACGCATCGCCTGACACAACATTTTGGCGACAAACCCATCCGCGGCGACACCACCGAAATAGTCTCCGGCGCCATGCAGCAGGTTGGCCGGCCGATATTCTTCTCGGTCGTCATCATGGTCATTTCGTTCCTTCCTGTATTCGCATTGACGGGGCAGGAAGGCAAACTGTTCCATCCACTCGCGTTCACCAAAACTTTCGCGCTCATTGGCACCGCCCTGATTTCGATCACGCTCGTTCCCGCGCTCATCCCGCTGCTCGTGCGCGGACGCCTTTCGCGGGAAGAAAACAACTGGATCGTCCGCAGCGTGATCGCGATGTATCGGCCAGTGCTGGGCTTCCTCATGGAACGCCCGAAGACCGTCATTTGGCTATTCGTGTTACTTTTGGCTTTCGGCCTTTTCACCGCGCGCCATCTTGGCCGGGAGTTCATGCCCCCGCTTGATGAAGGCAGCATCCTCGATATGCCGGTGACCGTTCCCCGCGCGTCCGTCACGCAAGTCGCCGATGATATGAAAGCCCGCGACGCCCTCATTCGCACCGTGCCGGAAGTTGCAATGGTCGTCGGCAAGGCCGGCCGCGCGGATACACCCACTGACCCCTCGCCATTGGACATGATCGAAACTGTCGTAAACCTGCATCCCCGTGAACATTGGCTGAAACGAAAAATAAAACACCAAGATGCCATTACCGAGGCGGAACACGCCGTGTCCATGCTTGAAAGCAACGGCGCGCTCTCGAAGTTCAGCGACACAGGCGCAAGGGCGGCCTTCGTTGACAGCGTCGCCACCGGCGCGTTGGACCGATTCGACGCGCGCATGCGCATGCTGCTCATGGACCGCATTCTGACCTTCCACGAGGAGCTGGCGGACCGCTCAGTTCAGTTCGTCGCCACCAGGCTATTCCAGCAAGCCGATTCGCACAATGCATGGAACACCACGCCCAACGCTGAAACACGCAAGGCCATCACCCAGGAAATCGTCTTGCACAATCGCGCCGCATTCACGCAGTCGCCGCAACTGATTGATGTCGAACGCGCTATTCACGACACACTACGGCGCATGCAAGAAAAAGAACTACTCGCCGTTGATGCCACCGTGTTGCTGGCGCCAGTCAACACCACCCCTCGCCGGATCGCGGATGCCGCCGAAGAAATCCTTGGATTGCCACGCAAGGATTTTCATCAACAAACCTATGATGACCTGCTCGCGTTCCGGCATGACGAAACCAACGAATGGGCCGGAGAAACAAACCAGTCGGTTTTTAACCTGGCGATGCGCGCGCTCGCGGACGCCCTCCTGGCCGAAGCCAAATATCAGGCGGAAATGCAGAACCTCTGGCGCGAGGATGATTCCATCGAGCTAGCGCAGCTTGCCACTGAAATCGGCGGCCGCATCTTCCTCTGGCCAAAATCAAAGGCGGATCTCGTCCAGGAAATGGACCGGCATGTAAGGCAAATTGGCTGGGCCAACATCTGGACACAACCCATTATCAACCGCGTGGATATGCTCGCGACCGGCGTGCGCACGCAACTCGCCGTAAAAGTCTATGGCCGCACGCAAAATGAAATTCAGGACACCTCCAACAAAGTCGCGCAGGTGCTCCGCGGCATCGAAGGCGCAGTCGATGTCGTCGCCGATCAAACCGTTGGCAAGGGCTACATTGAAATTCATTTGGACCGCGACAAGGCCGCGCGCTACGGCGTGAATGTCGGCACGGTGCAGGACATTGTCGAAGTGGCCCTTGGGGGGAAAGCCATCACCACCACGGTTGAAGGCCGTGAACGCTTTCCCGTCCGCCTGCGCTATGCGCGAGACTACCGCGCGGACGAGGAATCCATCCGAAACATATTCGTTACCGCCGGGCTGGACGACGCGCAACAAACACACGTTCGCCTGTCGGACGTCGCGGACATTCAAGTCGTCGAAGGCCCAGTGGTCATTAAAAGCGAAAACGGGTTGCTGCGCTCGTATGTTCAGTTGAACGTGCGCGACCGCGATATCATCGGCTTCGTCGAGGAAGCGCAGCGCGCAGTGTCCGCCAAAATAGAATTGGCCGAGGGCGCCTACCTCGAATGGACGGGCCAGTTCGAGCATCAGCAACGCGCGCGCCGCACCTTGCGCATCGTTTTCCCGACTGTGCTGCTCCTCATTTTTGTAATCCTCTACCTGACCTACCACGATCTCATGCATGCCCTGCTCATGATGATGGCAGTCCCCGGCGCATTGGCCGGCGGCGTGTTGTTTCAAACGCTCTTTGGTTACAATTTCAGCGTCGCCGTCTGGGTCGGATACATCGCGTGCTTCGGCATGGCCACGGAAACCGGAATCATCATGCTCGTTTATTTGCGTGATGCCATCGCCGAACGCGGCGGCCTCGCCGCAATCCCCACCGCGGAAAAATTAAAAGAAGCCGTGATGGCCGGGGCAATTCATCGCCTGCGCCCGAAACTACTCACCGAAGCCACCGCGATTGTCGGCCTCGCGCCCATGCTTTGGTCGAGCGGCGTCGGCTCGGAAGTAATCGCGCCCATGGCCGCGCCCGTCTTGGGTGGCCTACTCGTTGCCGATGAGGTCATCGATATTTTTCTGCCCGTCCTCTTCTATCACGTCGAAAAACGCCGCTGGAACAAATTGCGGCGGACGGCGGCGGAGCCTTTGCCGCAAGGAGTCTTGCCATGAGCGACAAAGTCGCAAAGAAACAGAATGTGTTCAATCGCATATTATTTGTCATCCGGTTTCTCGAAATCCGGCTGCGCTTCGTCGCGATTCTATTGGTCACCGCGCTGGTCGTCGGATATTGGGACCACGTCGAGAACTATTACGAACGCTGGCAGCGAGCGCGAACAACCGATACGCATGATCACGAAACAGCCGCGAAAAGCGAATTCGAATATTACTGCGGCATGCATCCGTTCGTCGTGCGCGACACTCAAGGCAAATGCCCCGTCTGCGGCATGGACCTCACCCAGCGCAAACGCGGCGCGCCTACAACCATTCCCGAAGGCGTGTTTGCGCGCGTGCAGGTCTCGCCCGAACGCATCATGCAAGCCGGCGTGCAAGTCGAGCCGGTTCTGTATCGCATGCTGTCGCGCACCGTCCGCTCATACGGAGTCGTCGAACCCGCTGAGACCCGCGTCGCCGAAGTTATTGCAAAGTTTCCCGGGCGCGTCGAGGAATTGATGGTGAATGCAACCGGCCTGCCCATCAAGAAGGGCCAACCGCTCGCGCGCATCTACAGCCCAGAATTCCTTCAAGGCGCGCAGGAATACGTCCGAGCACTCGAAAATCAGCGGCGCGCGCATGATGCAGATAACCTCGAACAGGAGCGCGCAAAGAATCTGGTCGCCGCCGCAAAAAAGCGGCTCACACTCGGCGGCTTCACCGAAGCGCAACTCAGCGAAATCGCCGAGTCCGGCGGTGGCTCAAGTTCCGTCACGCTCTACTCGCCCGTCACCGGCACCATCATGAAAAAGAACGCTGTAAGCGGCCAGACAGTCGAAGAGGGTACTTCCCTCTTCAGCATCGCGGATTTGTCCACGCTGTGGGTGCAGGTGCAAGTCATCGAGTCAGACATCAGCGCGGTTCACGCGGGCATGCCGGTCGAGGTGAACAGCGTCGCGTGGCCCGGCGAGATTTTCTATGGAACGGTCGATTTCTTCTTTCCCGAGGTTGATCCCCAAAGCCGTTCGCTCAAGGTGCGCGTCGCCATCGCAAACGCGGACGACAAACTGCGCCCTGGCATGTATGTTAACGCCGTCATGCGATCACCCATTGGGCGCTACGGCTCTATCGAGGAAATGGAAATCGCCGAGGAGGCCAAATCCGCGTCAGCCACTAAAGTAAAATTGCCCACCACGGATCATCAACATGCCGCGCAGTTTCTCGCGGGCCTTCCGGACGGCGCAACGTACTACACCTGCCCGATGGACCCCGAAGTCATGTCCGACAAGGCCGAGGATTGTCCTGTCTGCAACATGAAGCTCGTCGAACGCCACAAGGGCGAAGCCTCGCTACCTCCGGATCAACCCACCGCTGCACCCGCCGCGCTACCAACGCAAACCACCGGGGACGCCGCTGCCTACCTCGCGTCTTTACCCGATGGCAGCGAATACTACATGTGCCCCATGGACCCGGAGATCGTTTCAGACAAACCAGGCACATGCCCAATCTGCAACATGAATCTCGAGAAGCGCGTAAAGAGCGAACCGTCGCTCAACGGGGCGATCGACGCGGTAACGGGATCGTACGATCTATGGGCTCAAGGATTCACCTGCCCGATGCACCTCGACACCCTCAGCGACACCGGCGGGATTTGCGAGGAGTGTGGCTGCGGCATGCAGATGTCCGAATGGCGCATCGAACGCGTCTTGTCCGTGCCCGAAAGCGCCATCATCGACACCGGCAACCACCGCATGATCTACGTCGAGACATCGCCAGGCCTTTTCGACGCGCATTCCGTGACACTCGGCCCGCGTTCCGGAACGTACTACCCCGTGCTCGATGGTCTCACGCTTGGCGAACGCATCGTCTCGCGCGGCTCGTTCCTAATCGACGCCGAAGCGCGGCTGAATCCGACGGTGTCGGGATTAGGATTAACGAATTGAATTCACCGGCTTGACTCAACATTGCCAGCAGAACGTGACGAGTGACACCCTGATTAACAGTATGGATAAAGCACTCTGCGTATTAAATGAGTTGGAGCAAAACGGAATCATTGGAAGGTATGCCATCGGTGGCGCAATGGCAGCGACGTTCTACATTGAACCCGTTTTGACCTATGATCTCGGCGTATTCGTGGCATTGCCTGTGCCGTCAGCCGATATTATTTCTCTTTCCGGTCTCTACGATGCTCTTCTTGCCCGCGGTTACAAGCCAGAAGACGAGTTTGTCGTTATCGAAGATATACCCGTTCAATTTCTGCCGCCGTATAACGCGCTCATCGAAGAAGCGTTAGCGGAGGCGCGTAGCGTCAAGTATAAGGACGTTCCGACCCGTGTGTTTGGCCCGGAACACCTGGTCGCGATCTCTGTGCAAACTGGCCGCGAAAAAGATAGGCAACGTGTCCGTGAAGTAAAGTCTCAAAATGTTTTGGATAAGGACATACTTAAAAAATTATTGAGCAAACACAGGTTGACAGAACGGTGGCTTGAATGGAACCGCTACACCCTGAAGTCACGAAGCTCTTCGAGGCGAAGGAAAAGCGCCGGCGCGAACTGGCCGCTCTGCCCTATCACGAGAAAGTGCGCATCGTCGTCGAGTTACAGAAGATGGCTGCGCCGATCCTTCGCGCGCGCGGGATCAATGTGCGCGTATGGGATATCGACAATGAATCGCGCGACTAATCTTCGCGGCCATATAGATTTTCGTACCAGACCACATTGTTCGTTGCCGTTCCAATGGCGACAATGTCAACATATCCATCGCTGTTAATATCCGCCGCAAACAACCCCGCAGCGCCAATGCCACTTGGGTCGAGCACCGCTATCTCCCACTCCGCGCTTTCGGCCGCGAATTGGTACACGCGAATGCTGCGGTCGCCACCCCGATACCCCGCAACAATCTCATCGTTTCCATCCTTGTCGAGATCAACGCACAACAGCGCGTGCCCATCGGTCAACGATGAATCAACGACCGTGCGCGTCCACGGCAGGGAATTAGGTTCTTCACTCTCGTAAACGACAACCTCGTTCCCATGCCACGGCTCGATGGCGGCGACATACCGGGATTCCTGCGACGCCAACGCACCCAGCGCCACCTCGCTCGATCCCCGTTTCGCGGGCGCGCCCTCGTGACCTGTCCCGATAATTCTTTCCGCGTTCTTTCCATCCTTGATTCGCGGCTCGAGCAGCATTACACCCGCGCCACTCGCCGTCAACACCTCTTGCGCCCCGCCCGGTGTCCAGTCCACTACGGCAAGCGCGTGGGCAAGCTCCAGCGAATCCGATAGCACGACCCCCTTCCACTTCCCCGTCAACGGATTCGAAGGGATCGTATACGACCAAAAATCCAGACGTCCTTCATAACCCGGCAATTTCGCCGCCGTGCCGACAATGGGAAGGTTCAGTAATTCCTTTCTTCCATCACCATCAACGTCGGCCCAGCGCACGCGATGCGAAGTCGGAACCGCATCAATGCGATGCGCCGCCCATTCCTGTTCTTCCGCGGGATTCGCGGGGCATTCCAGCCAATCCACATGGCCTTCGCTATTCGACGCATCCAAACTGAATCCACTCGCAAGCGCGAAGTCTTGGTCCCCGTCGCCGTCAATATCGTATGGCGCAACGTCGATATTGCGTCGCGTCTTCGTCGTGATCGTGAACTGCTTCCAGTCCGGGTTTCTGTACCACACCAGCTTCGACGGGGAGGTAGCAAGCGCGATCACGTCGGGCTTTCCGTCCTTGTCAATGTCCACAACGCTCACCTGATACCCGTTTTCAAACCCGTCATCAATGGTGTGTTTCTTCAACTGCGCGGGATCAATCGCCTGCGCAGTCGCGCAAAATACCGCCAACCCGATTCCTACTGTTAACCAATGTTTCACCGCCGGTCCCTATTGTTTCGGCCTGCCGTTTTTGAGCATCGGGCCCAGCGGACACAACTCGCATTTTGGCGCGCGCCGGCAAAAATCTTTCCCGGCACTCACAATCAATCCATGATATTCCTTGAACATGTGCAGATCGGAATCAAGGTTCCGTTCAAACAACGCGCGCAGTTCTTCATAGGGCATCGCAGACTTTGCCAACCCGTGCCGGCTCAGCATCCGGCGCGTATACGCATCCACCACAAACACCGGCTTGTTGCACGCGTAAAGGAGTATATCGTCCGCGGTTTCCGGCCCAATCCCCGGCACCTGCAACAACTCCGCGCGCAATTCTTCCAAAGACCGCTCGGCCATGCGCTCGAAATCGCCGTCATACCGCTCGACAAAATACCGGCAGAAGTTTCGCAATCGAACACTCTTCACGCGAAAGAACCCTGACGGTCGCAGCAATTTTTGAAGGGCCGCTTCATCGGCATGCAAAATCGACGTTGGATACAGCATGTCCGCGGCTTTGAGGTTCCGGATCGCTTTTTCGACGTTCACCCAAGCCGTGTTCTGAACCAGAATCGCGCCTACCGCAATCTCGAATGGCGTATCACCTGGCCACCAGTGCGTCGGCCCAAAATGCGTTTGAAGCCGATCATAAATCTCTGAAAACATTTGGCGTAGCGTCGAAGACATTACTTCGCCTTCCTCACGGCAACCTCCGCGCCAAAACCCTCTTGAATCGCACCGGTAAGAGAACCTTTATTAATCGCGCACTCGACAAACCCCGAGCTTTGAACTACCACCAGTCGCTGCCCCTCGGACACCTCCGCGTAGGTTCGCTTAAACGGCGCACTCCACGCAGATTTTCCGACCGTGACTTCAAGCGTGTCTCCCAACTGTACACCGAGTGCTTCAAGGTCTGCGACAGCTATATTCGTAATGACGTTTCCGTATGGATCAGTCCGTATGACAGTCCCCTTCGCAACGCCGTGCTCAACCGTGCTGCGCTTGATGTCGAGCATCGTGATCTTTTCGAGCGCCGGTCCCGCGCTCTCCACCGCCACCCCATTCGCGAGCGATGCCCCAACAGGACCAAAAATATCACGCCCGTGAAATACGGTCGATGTCGTTTCCGCGCGCCATAATTCCTTGTTGGTCAACTCACGCGCCTGCTTGATCCCAAACCGCTCGGCAATCAGCGTCAGCATTCCGTTATCCGGCCCAACAAAACAGTAGCCGTTCTTCGTCTCAACCACCACCGGTTTTCGCGGTGTGCCGACGCCGGGATCCACTATCGTGACAAACACCGTCCCCAAAGGGTATTCACCCGCGGCCTCGACCAAAAGGTACGCGCCCGCGGTAATGTCGAAGGGTGGCACGGAATTGCTGAGATCGTCCACGCGGACTCCGGGAAATTTGGTATACATCGCGCCCTTGATGATCCCGACGTAGATGGAATCGGTGCCATAGTCCGTCATCAGGATCACAAGACCGTTCGGCTTGAACCCATCGTCTGCATAGGCTGAACCTGCAAAAACGCTCATTGCAATGAACGCCAATAGTATCGCTAGCTTCCGGGCCCGCATTCAGAACTTCCTCCAATTGATCACCACGCTGCAACTTCGGAGCCTGGATTCAGCATCCCCCATTAACCTACGCTTCCTGGTCTTCCCGCAGTTTAGCCAACACGCCGAAATCTTCCAGCGTCGTCGTATCACCCACCGTGTCCCGGCCCGCCGCTATATCGCGCAGAAGCCTGCGCATGATTTTTCCAGATCGCGTTTTTGGCAGAGCGTCGGTAAATCGTATGATGTCCGGCTTGGCGATTGCCCCAATCTCCTTCGCGACATGTTCGCGCAACGTGTCCTTGTCTTTCTCCGTTGGGGTCGTGCCGACGGGAACGGAAACAAATGCGCACACAGCTTGGCCCTTGAGATCGTGCGGATAGCCCACGACCGCCGCTTCGGAAACCATCGGATGCGACACCAATGCGGACTCGATCTCCATTGTGCCAAGCCGATGGCCGGAAACGTTGATGACATCATCTATCCGGCCGATGATCATGAAGTAGCCGTCTTTGTCCTGAAATGCGCCATCACCGGTGAAATACCAGCCCTGTTTCGCGAACTTCGACCAATAAACTTCTTTGTACCGCGCGTCATCTCCGTACAGCGTGCGCAACATTGAAGGAAACGGTTTTTGCACCACCAACAAACCGCTGCTTTGACCCACGTCGTTTCCCTCTTCATCGACAATCGCCGGCTGCACGCCAAAAAACGGCAAACCGGCGGAACCTGGCTTCGCGCTCATCGCGCCCGGAAGCGTCGTGATCATGATCGCCCCCGTCTCGGTCTGCCACCACGTATCGACAATAGGACAGTTCTCACGTCCGATGTGCTTGTAATACCACATCCATGCTTCGGGATTGATCGGCTCGCCAACACTACCGAGGAGGCGCAGACTGCTGAGATCATGCTTCGCCGGCCAACCCTCGCCCCATCGCGAAAACGCGCGAATGGCCGTCGGCGCCGTATAAAACACATTGACCTGGTAGCGTTCGATGATCTGCCAGAACCGGTCCGGCGTGGGATGGTTTGGCGCTCCTTCGTACATCACGCTTGTCGCGCCGTTTGCAAGTATGCCGTAGATCGTGTAACTGTGGCCGGTGACCCAACCGATATCGGCCGTACACCAGTACGTGTCTTCCTCGCGCAAATCAAAGACATATTTAGCGGTCAGGTAGGTGCCAACCATGTATCCGCCGGTCGTGTGCAAAATTCCTTTGGGCTTGCCCGTCGATCCAGAGGTATACAGAATGTACAACGGATGCTCAGCGTCTAGCGCTTCCGCGGGGCACACATCACTTGCGCTCTCCATTGCTTCGTGCCAAAACACGTCCCGCCCATGCACCATCTTCACGGGTGTCTTCGTCCGCTCTACAACCACGACTTTGCGCACGGTAGGGCATTTCGCAAGCGCCTCGTCCACCGCCTTCTTCAATTCAACCACTGCGCCGCGGCGATACCCGCCATCGGCCGTGATAACGATGGTCGCGCCCGCGTCATTCACGCGGTCTACAATCGCCGTCGCCGAGAACCCCCCGAATATGATCGAGTGCGGAGCGCCAATGCGCGCGCAGGCCAGCATCGCAATCGCAAGCTCCGGGACCATGGGCATGTAAATCGCCACACGGTCGCCGGCTTTCGCGCCAAGTTCTTTAAGCACATTCGCAAACTTCGACACCTGCCGGTGAAGCTCGCGGTAAGTCAGTATCGTGCGTTGGCCATAGGGTTCGCCTTCCCAGATAATCGCGGCCTTGTTCTTCCGCCACGTCGTAAGATGACGGTCAAGGCAGTTGTACGAAAGGTTCGTCTGCCCGCCTTCGTACCATTTATAGAACGGCGCATTGTCGTCATTCAGCACGCGGTCCCACTTCTTGAACCAATGCAGTTCTTCAGCCGCTTTTCCCCAAAATGCGTCCGGATTCTCCAATGATTCGCGGTACAACCGATTATATTCTTCACGCGATGGTACAACGGCCTTGGCCTTAAACTCTGGGCTGGGCTCAAACAGGCGTGTTTCCGTGAGGACGTGATCGATTGCTGTGCTCAATGTCAATTTCCTTTCCGTATCCGGGGGCGTGCTCACCACGCATGGCTCTATCTGCGCGGCCAAAACGGTTTTTCGCCTTCGCCTGATGCGAGGCCTGTGCATTCTTCCATGTTTGCCGGACTATGTCAAAAGCGCGCCCGACTTTACAGGCTATTTCCGCCGCGCCATACTGGCGTGATGGGTGCAATCTCCACTGACACGATTATCGTCGGCGCGGGTCCGTCCGGCCTCGCAATCGCCGCTTGCCTCATGCGCGCCAATGTGCCCCATATCGTCGTCGAGCGTTCGCAACATGTCGGCAACGCTTGGCGCAACCACTACGACCGGCTGCATCTGCATACCGTAAAGCGCTTCTCTAATCTCCCTCATTACGCGTTTCCGGGCGAGGTCGAAAAATATCCATCGCGTCAGGCTGTCGTTGATTATTTCAATGCGTACGCGAAACACTTCAATATCCAGCCGCATCTCGGCGAAGACGTAACCGCCATAAAGAAAATGAATGGCGCGTGGGAAACCAGGACTTCGCAGAATGAGTACCATTCGGAACGTGTCGTGGTAGCCAGCGGATACAACCGCCGCCCACTGATCCCGAAATGGCCGGACCGTGAGGCGTTCCAGGGCGCCGTGTACCACAGCGCCGAATACCGCGATGGCGATGCGTATCGCGGTAAGCGCGTGCTGGTGGTAGGCATCGGAAACACCGGCGGAGAAATTGCCATCGATCTGCACGAGCACGGCGCCGCGGCCGTCCACATTTGCGTGCGCAGTCCGATCAACGTAATTCTACGCGACTATCTCGGTACGCCCGCGCAAGTGACGGGAATCACCTTGAGCAAGCTTCCGAAAAAACTTCGATATTTTGTCAGTAAGCACCTCGCCCACTTGTCCATCGGTGATCTTTCCCGTTATGGTTTGCAATGGCCCGAGTTCGGGCCCGTCGAGAGCGTCGAGCGTTTCGGACGCGTCGCGCTCATCGATGTCGGCACTCTGGACCTCATTAAGAACGGTGCGATTACCGTGAAGCCGGGCATTTCGCGATTCACGAAAGAAGGCGTGGCGTTCACCGATGGACAGGAACATTCCTATGACGCGGTAATTCTGGCAACAGGGTACAAGCCCAGGCTCGACGAGTTCTTGGAAGATGCGCACGAGTTAACCGATGAAGCGGGCTATCCGATTCCGCCCGCCGGAGAATCTGCGCGCACGGGCCTGTATTTTCTCGGGTTCGACAATCCGCCGACGGGTCTGTTGCGGCAAATCGCCATCGACGCGCAGCGCATCGCAAAGAAAATTGCGCGCGACTACACCACCACGGGAGGGCGCGCGTACCCGCGCGCTGAATATGCCAACCGCGAATGAATACAAAAACGCGCGAGGACGCAAAGAAAAACTGAACGGGAGGGCGCGCGTACCCGCGCGCTGAATTATCCCAACTGTCAATGAATACAAAAGCGCGGGAGGACGCGCGCCCTCCCGCGAAAATGGTAGCCTTATCTAAATACAAGGAGTCTTACCGTGCCCGCAAAAGGTCTGGCCATCGTTCTAGCCGAGAACATTTACGAGAACCTGGAACTACACTATCCGAAACTTCGTCTCATAGAAGCAGGATACGACGTGAAAGTGGTTGGACCCAAAAAGAACGAAACCTACGGCTCGAAGGAAGGCTATCCCGCCATCACGGACGCAGCATTCGATGACATCGACGCGAAATCGATTAAAATTCTCGTTGTGCCCGGCGGGTTCGCGCCGGACAAGTTGCGGCGCTTTCCCGCGTGCAACAAACTCGTCGCCGACGCCTGGGCAAACGGCGCAATCGTCGGCGCGATCTGTCACGCGGGCTGGGTGCCCATCAGCGCAAAGATCGTGCGCGGCCTCCGGCTCACCAGTGTCAATGCCATCAAGGACGACCTCGAGAACGCCGGCGCGACCTGGGTCGATGAACCTTGCGTGGTTGATGGGCGCTTCGTGTCGGCGCAAGTTCCGAAAGACCTGCCCGCGTTCATGGCCGCAATTCTTCGCGTGGCGGAATCTGAATGATTGCGCAGTCGCTCTGGCAATCCTGCGAGACCGTCGCGAAGGCAGCGCTCGACCATCCATTTGTACAGGGCCTTGCCGATGGTTCGCTCCCGCCACAGCGTTTTGCGCGGTACATGGAACAAGACGCGTATTTTCTCGACGCCTTCGCGCGTGCATACGCCATGGCGCTCGCAAAATCCCCAGACCGCGACGGGTTCTTCGCATTCAAGGAATTGCTTGACGGCGTGCTGGACGAATTGACGTTGCATCAGGAACTCGCGCAACGCCACAATCTCAACCTCCAACCGGAACCGTCGCCCGCCACACTGGCATACACTGATTTTCTCCTGCGCGTCGCGGCCATGGCCTCCGTCGGAGAAATAGTCGCCGCGATGACACCGTGCATGCGGCTCTACGCGTGGCTCGGCCAACAACTCTCCGGTAAACTTTCGCAAACCAGCCCCTACCGCGACTGGGTCATGACCTACAGCAGCGCCGAATTCGAAGCCCTCGCCGCGCGCCTCGAATCGCTACTCGACCGATATGGCCAAGGATACATAAGCGTGCCCGCGCACTACCGCCGCGCCATGGCCCTCGAATACGCCTTCTTCGACGAAGCCTGGCGTGTGACCGGGGAAACGCCGCCACCAAAGTAGCGCCGCCATCGCCGAGGGCGGCGAGTCTCGGAGCAATCGCTTTCGTCTGCTCTATAAGCAGACCTTATATCGATTACGATGACGAGCACGAATGAGAACCCACAAAAGGAACCCCGACTTTGCGAAATTCTGGTCCTATCCCAACATTCCTCCTTAGCCTTACCGCAATCCTGTTGCACTCGCCCGCCTACGCAGCGTTTATCGATCAACTTTGGTCGCTTGATACAAGCATGATCATGGAAGGCTCGCCCATAACCATCGATCTTGACAACGACGGCGACGCCGAAATCATCACTGCCGCATACGAAAACATCATCGCGATTGATGGCAACGGCAAAGAGCTATGGCGGTTCGACACCCCGGGCCGATACCAAACTTGCCCTGCCATCTTCGAGCGTGATGGACAACCGCCTCTCATCTACGCGGGTGACAACCACGGCGCGTTCACCTGTCTAGACGGGCTTGGCAATGTTGTGTGGCATGCGGAAATCGCGCCCGTCTTTTGCTCAACACCCGCGATTGCAGACCTCACCGCCGATGGTTCCGTTGAAGTCGTCCAAAGCGACAAATCAGGCGCGGTAAACGTCTTCGACGCACTCACCGGTAAACCTGTCTGGACCAAACCACTCGAAGGCGAATGTTCAAGCGTCGCCATTGCGGATTTGAATAACGACGGCTCGCTCGAAATCGCCCTCGCGACCTCGACCGGAAAAATCTTCGCGCTGAATTCCAGTGGTGATGTTTTGTGGAACTATGACCTCGCGGGAACAACGCCGGATTGGGCCACGTGCTCGCCCATCGTGTTTCACGATTCGCATGGCACACCACGGGTTGCATGCGCATCGGGCAAGGAGCGCGTCGTTTGCCTCGACGCCGCCGGCAAACCGCTTTGGGAGCACTCCACCCGCGGCGCCGTCGCATCCACACTATCCGCGGGCGACTTCGACGCTGATGGCCGCGCAGACCTTTTCGCGGTGACACAGTTAGGCATCCTGTATCGCTTCGATGAAACCGGCAAAACGATATGGGACATCGACACGCAAGGCCGAAGCCTCGCCCCCGGCGCGATCATTGACATCGATGGCGATGGCAAACTCGACTATGTTCTCTGCACCCAGAACGGCGGCCTGTTCGTGTTTAATCAGGAAGGCGCAATCACGTTCAGCCATCAATTCAATAACCGCACCATCAACGTAACCCCGTCGTTTGGCGACATCATGAAGGAACGGCCCGGCCTCGAATTTTCTGTCACCGGCGGTGAATCGGGAAAGCTGTTTTGCTTTTCCACGTCAGCGCCTGTCGATGCGCAATCCCCCTGGCGCACCTACCGCGGAGACGTCCGGCTTAACGCATTTGCAGCCGACCGTTCACGCGCGAGCGTCGCGAGAATGCACCCGCAAAACCTTGCGTGGGACCAACTGCTCACCCGTGATGCCGTTCGATTCGATATCGCCAACCCCGGCGGAGAAACCCTCAACGCCGAAGTCATGTGCCTGCGCCCGGATGGCTCGCGGCAATCCGCCGTCAGCAAGGTAGCCGGCACAAGCGGTGTACTTGAAATGCCGCTGGCGATCACCGCGCCGGGCGTGTACGAATTCGAATGGTCTTTGCGCGGCGCCGGTGGCGAAAACATCGCCACCGGTTCGCGTTCGCTGACGTTACAGCCCTTCGCAAACGATAACGCGCTGGTGCAGCGCGCCCTGCTTGCCGTGCAATTCGAGACCGGCGGCACGCTGGCTCACAAAGCCCTGTCGGCAGAGTCACAATCACTCATCGAAGAACATGCCGCCCTCACAAATTTGCAGGCCGCCATGCCGGGCGCAAACGCTGGTCTCATTCAGGAAATCGAAAATCGCACTGAATCTCTCAATTTTCGTGCGCGCCGTGCCCTTGCACTGGCCAATGCCGCGTCCGATCTCGAAGCTACACCAGGAGCGCAGCTCGTGGCATTCACGACGGACACTTGGGAAAGCCGCGATGTTAACCATCAGTTGCCAAAAAGCACCAACTCGTATTCCCGAATCCATCGCCGGTGCGTCACGGGTGAACACGAACCGGTTTCCATAAAGCTGATGAACGTTACCTCGGAGACCGTTTCAGTCACCGCCGGCGCCGCCCCTTCAAATAACGGACCCGTCGCGACCATGTTTCAAGTCAAGCAGGTCCCCGCAAATGTGGATACCGTTGCCTGGGACCCCATCGTTCCCCTTCGCGACGGGCCGATAGAAATACCCGGGCTGGAATCGCGCGAAGTGTGGATTGACCTCGATCTCGCCCACGCGAAACCCGGCGAATACACCACCTCTGTCACATTTGATACCGGCTCGTCGACAGTCGCGGTCCAAATTGTTCTCGAAGTGCTGCCGTTTGAAATGGCGGCATACGAGAACATGCGTCTCTGCTGTTGGGCGCAGTACAACGAGCATGTGGTCAAAGACTTGCTCGCGCACGGCAACACGGTCTTCATCGCAACGCTTCCTTCCGCATCCATCGGCGAAGACGGTTCAACCGTTAGTGTCGATTTTGTTGCCTTAGACAAATTCGTCGCGCCGTTGAAGGGCCACGACGTGTATCTCCTCTTCAACGGCATTCCCTCCCTTGGCGTTCCGGAAGACAGCGCAGAGTACGTGCCGCGGTTGGCAAACTACCTCGACCAGTTGTTTGTACGCTTGAAAGCCGCTGGCATCAATGAAGATCGCGTCGCTATGTATCCCTACGACGAACCCGGTGGACACGGCTGGGATACCGTGCGCAAGTACACCGCATTCGCGCGGCAAGGTTTGAAGGCGCGGCCCGCGCTGAAGTTTTACATCAACGGTGGCGGCGACCTCCCGATGTTCAAGGAGTTCGCCGAAGTCGCGGGCGTATGGTGTCCCGCATTCTTCATGCTCGCGGATGAATCACCGGAGATGGACCTGCTCCGCAAAAGTGGCAAAACTTTGTGGAGCTACGATTGCGCGTACACGTTCTCGCGTCCCATCGGCGCAAACACCAAAGCGACAAACGTCGTCGCGCAATACCGCCTTGCGCCCATCATCGCCATGAACTACGGCGCGACCGGCCTCGGCTACTGGAGCTACAACATCGGCGAACCCATGTGGGGCCGCGTGCAATTCGAGTACCCGTTAGTCTACGCGAACTCCGACGGCACAACGACGTCCTGTCGCCGCTGGGAAGCCGTTCGCGAAGGCATGGAAGATGCCCGAATCCTGCTTGCGCTACGGGCAAAGTTGGAAGATTCCGCAATCAGCGAAGCAGTGAAATCAAAAATCCGCGCGCTTCTAAACGAGACCGTCAAGAAAATTTCTGCCCAGACAATGGAGCAGGCCCGCGTCGGCGTTGCGCGGTACGTGCTCGACGCCTCAAACAATGATGAGACGGTTGAAGGCTTGCGCGAAGAAATGCTCGATTGCGTGGCCGCGCTCGCAAAATAGCCCGCCTTCCCCTGTAAGCTATTTCGCCAATCCCCCACATCTCGCATGCGTCCCATAGCTCGCATGAGTCCCATAAGTCCCATAAGTCCTATAGGTCCTTCCACCCCGCCGCCATCAACAACCCACCCACCAACACCACATCTTCCCCCAGCGCACACGGCACAATCTCGTATTTTCCCCGGTACGCCCCAAAGCATAGCGCATCAACATGTCTGCGAATCGGTTCCAGCAGCACGTCCCCCAGCAAACTCACCCCACCCCCAACCGCAATCCGCTCAGGATGAATCAGCGTCACAACAGTCGCCAGCGCGATACCGACGCCGCGCGCAACTTCGTCAATCGCATTCAGCGCAAACGCGTCGCCGTTCCTCGCAGCCTCGCCTAATAATGCACAAGTGATTCGCGCGGGATCGCCTTCACACATCCCATGCAACGGCGTCCCCGGTTCCAGCTTTGCCGTCGCGCGCAATCGCTTCTCAATCGCCCAACCGCTGCATAGTTTCTCCAACTTGTCGAACGCTCCCGGCGCATCCTTCGTCCAGTCAGGGATATTCGTGTGACCAATCTCCGCCGCGCCGAATCCCTGCCCATCGAGGAGCGCGCCATTGATAACGAACGCGCCGCCAATACCGCTCCCGATGTTCATATAACAAAACGTCCGCGTGCCCTTGCCCGCGCCGCATTTGTATTCGCCCCAACCCGCGACATTGGCATCATTGCCAACGTAAGTGGGAAGACCAAACCGGTCCTCAAAATACTTTTTAAGAGGATAACCGCTCCACCCGCCAACCTGGTGAGAAACCAGCGCCGTGCCTGTTACGGTTTCGACAGGCCCGCCAAACCCCACGCCAATACCGCCCACTTTCGCACCGCGCGCACTCGCTTCCGCGATCAACTTCGGAACCGCGCAATCAAACCAGGCAAGGATCGCCTCCGCCCCACCAGCAGCCGGCGCATCGCCGCGCTCGCGCAAAACAATCTCGCCTTCGCTTGTCCCAAGCGCAGCCTGCAGCTTTGTGCCGCCGATCTCCAGGGCTAAAACGTAATTCGGAATCGTCATGACAGAATCCGCTCGTGCCATTCCAAACCGCAAGGAAGGTCATCAGCGGCAAACTCGATGTGGATGACCCGGCGATGCGCGGCAATCGCGGAGATTAGGCCATCGATCTGGTCCGAAAACACATTGTTCACGATGGCAAATCCATCGCATTCAAAAACAGCAGGATCAATAAGGTGTAGCGTCGTGCGCAATCGGTGGTCCCACTATTTCATAGCGTTTTGCAACCAGCAAGTCGTGCAGATATTCGGGCGCGAAGTCTGCCCCGTTTGCCCATGAGATGGTATTGCCTTCAATCCGAAATGCTTTGAACTCCTGAATATCAAGAAGCGGCTCGAATACGGGTCCCGTTAGCGATCCGGAAAGGTCGATTTCTCCACTTGCGCCGTCGTTGAAGCGCAACCAAATCTTATGGTCTTTTATATGGTTGGCTTCGATAACGTGCAGAAACATGATTCACTCCAATGGCTCAGTTTAATGCATTCTAGCACATGGTTACGGGCCTGATATCGGAATACCATCACACCCGGTATCAAAGAAGGAGACCTCCGGTCCTCGAGTAGCGCGGTCGGGAGACCGGCTACAGTTATCTTAGAATCTCTAACAAAACCTATCTTGCGTCTTTTTATCCCGAAGGGGTTACAGCGCGCAGCCTGGGGTTGGGCCGCCGCAGTCGCTTCGACAAAGGCGGACCTACCCCAGGTACAGTTCCCACTAACGGTACCCTGTAAGGGTTACGGCACTTTTGTTAGAGACGCTTAGGATGCTACGTCGCGATGCTGGACTTTACCACCGAGGTCTCTCGCCGTAGTACGGCTGATAGTTCCACCCCCGGCAATTCCGGCGTCAACGTAACAATTTCCTGCGTCCCATCCGGCAGCAGAATAAAGGTATCCTCCGACTTCACCCCCACCGCGGATGGATTCCATGCAAACGCCATCCCGAACTGCGTCTTGATATCGGCGACGTCCTTCACGCGCTTTTCCCAAGTGCCATCGAGTATAGGAAAAGTTTCGCCGGGCGCGCCTTTTACTGTGCGCCCCGCGTAGCCTGTCGCGCCGCCCTGGTGATGGTTGTGCCACTCGTTTTCAGGAAAGCCAAGGTCTTTATATGCGCGCTGGCAAACGGCGAATACGCCGCCAAGCGTAGTGCCCGGTTTCGACGCCTCCTGCATCAGCGCATCGACGCCACAGATGCGGTTGTACGCATCCGGCACAAACAACGGCATCTCGCCCGTTTGCTTGAACCGCGTAATGCTTACTACCAACCCCTCGTACACAAAACAACCGACGACCATCACATAATTGCGAACCGAGCGTTCCTGCACACCATCGCCGAGCAGCGTCCGCTGCGTCGGGATTGGGTGCCGATACTTCGCGATACGATCATCCGCGGCGACCAGAAACACCGGCACCTGACACCGCCGTTTGAATCCTTCTGCAACCAGTTTCGCGGCAATATCCGCTTCCGTCATCCCCGCGACGATGCTCTCGAGCGTAGCCATCATCGCCTCCACCGCGAGTTTTCCCAAACGCCTGTATTTTTCCAGCTCCTCCGGCGTGAGCAATGCGCGCAACGTCGCGAGTTTCCCATGCACATTCTCACCAATCGAACCGTCGTCGCTGACGATTTTTCCAGTGAACTCCTTCTTCACAATTGCCGCCGCGCTGTCTTCGAACCAAAGGAACTTCCTGATCCCGCAATTGAGCCCCGCGAGCTCTTCGTCCATCGCGCGCCCCTGCTCGATGGTATTGCCAACGTAATACGCTTCGCCCGTTTTCGTGATAAACAGCGAGTTCGCGCCGAGGTCTCCCGCGGTCCACACCCAATTGCGTTTCCCGCCCGTCGCCATCGCAAAATTATCGGCCCGCGACAGCAGGACGCCATCATATTTATTCGCGCGAAGAAAGGCTTGGACTAGGCCGATACGGGTTTGGAATAACATACCAACTCCATTGAAGTTTTTGGATTTCGACTCGTAATCGCAACCTGTCCTTCGCAGCCCGCAGCTTCGGAGGGCGTAGGAGGATCGTCCGCGTAAATTAATTGATCGTAGCGTGCTCGTGCTCGTGCTCTTCATCGTACTCGATTTATCGCAACTCGTTAGTCGATGTAGTACGTTGAACACGAATAATTAAGCCGCAGCTTCGGTCGACGTTTACGAGCAGACGAAAAAGAGTGCTAACCCTCCTGCTTCCTCAATACTCACGATCTCGCTTCCCATTTTCGATTACGATTACGAGTCGGGGTTGGAGCCAATCAAAAAAAGTCTTGGATTATGCATGGACCTTCCTAAACGCGCTCAACGTGGTCCACGCGCACCGTTCCCACGTATACTCGCGGGCGCGGCTGCGGGCAAACGCGATCTGCCGCGCGCGTTCCCCTTTGTCTTCCTGCAACGCGCGGCGCACCGCCCCCATCAGCGAGGCCACGCTTTCATGGTTGAAGAAAATTGGCAATGTCGATGCAATCTCCGGCACGCCCCCAACCCGCGGCGCGATAATCCGCGCGCCAGCGCGCATGGCTTCCAATATGGTGATGCACGCGCCCTCATGCAACGACGCGCTCACATAAGCATCGCTATGCTGCAACAACCCCGCCCGTTGCGGCACGGGGCACTGATGTATCCGTAATACGCGCGGACCCCAATCCGAAGGTTCGGTATGGTCTGGCCGGCCTATGATCACAAGGTTGTGGGGCAATTCTTCCGTCAATTTCGCGAACGCCTCCAGCAAAAATTTCAGATGCTCACGATGGCGCGTATCATTGCATGTCACAAGATACGGCTCCTGTGCGATTGACGCATGCGCTGTCTCGAATCCCGCGTCAGCCCCCGGCGGCGCCACCACCACCTTGTCCATGGGCACTCCGAGCAACGCCAACAAACGGCGGCGCATATGTTCGGACGGCGCCACCAGCACCTGCGCGCGCGCACTAATCTTTTTGAACTCTTTCAACAAGGACGCGCCACCCCACCGGCCCTTCTCCGGTCCGTCAATAAAACTAAGATCGAGCACATACGGGACGACCGGGACTGCCGTTACCTCGCTCGCGGTCTGCAGCGGCGAGAACACGAGATCGACCTTCGACGCCTTTGCCGCCCGGTCCGCGTTCTTCTCGACGTTGACCGGACCCTGTAGGCCATCCGGCGGCTTCCCCACGAACACCCGTTCCCACCCGTTGAAAGAAGCATGGTTCTTCGCATCGGTAAAGAGAATGAACTGCGCGTCCGGCTGGATTTCGCGCATCCGCACGAGCACATTCCGGAGGTACACGTCTTCTTCGTCATAACCGGGCTCGAGCCCGAGAATATTTACACCAATTCGCATGGAAAAGCAGCCAGGTCGTTTGATTTAGTGGAAAGCGCCACCACAAGCCTTCCCCCAGGAAGCGCGCATTGTAGCAAAGGATACCCGGTTAAATGCCAGTAGCACCGGAAGCTGCCATCCGAGGTGGCCAGTTTCCTTTTGTTTTCGGAGTTTGGTATAGTCATCGGTCGGAGTTTTAACTAAAACAGATTTATTTGGCAGATGAAACCCTACAAATTACATGAGGGAGTTGCCATCATCGAGGTGACTGACTCCCTGCTCCTGACCGAGATTGAAAGCGATCCGGGCCTTCAACCCTTTCTGGGTGATCGCCTGTCGGATACCTGCATTTCGGTACAACCACAGGCCATTCAAGAAGTTACACGCCGACTGCTGTCCCTGGGCCATTTGCCAAGAGTTCGCGAATGACGCCCCTGTACAGTGTTAAAGAGTGCCTGCGCGGGTATACCGCCGATGCCCTCGCACAAATCTGTGACCGCTGGAACCTTGCTATCTCGAATCCCGCGAACCGGTTACGCGCGATTGAAAAAGTCCTGACTGACCCCCTTCACGTGGAAAAAGCCCTAAGCGCCCTATCTCCAGCGGAGCGGCGCGTTGCACATCTCTTTACGAACCGGCCGTACGTTCCCGCGAAGGACATTCTCAGCGTACCCGCACTCGCCGGTCAAACCCCTATTTCCGGCGTTGTCCAGACGCTCGCAACCTGGGGATTCGTGCTCGCACTGCCGGAAGAAGGTCATGGCACATTCTCGCTTCAGCAATTTGCCCGTCACGACCAGACCCAAAACGGCTTGTCACTGTCGCTGCTCGATCATGTCCGCAAGTCCGACTTGGAATCTCCGCCCCTGGACTTCGCGTTACCGTCCCCCAGCGACGAAATCCCCGAAACGGGAAGCGCCCGGGAAGCGGCGCCGGATACCGCGACCAGCGCGTTTTTAGAGACGCTCCGGATTGTCGAAACGCTTGCGCTTCGTGTCACCGCGACGGGTGAAATCCATAAATCCGACGCGGCGCGCGCAAAGGAACTCGCGTCCGAAGCGGGAATCGCGCCCGACATATATGGCCTGGCCCTAATGATGGGCCGGCAACTGGGTTGCATGGAGGCCAAGTCAGGGCGCCTGGAAGTTACTCAGCAGGCTGAACGGTGGTCGGAGCTGGACGCGGCGCACCGGACACGCGACCTTTTCGACGCATATATCGCCTCCGAAGACTTGATCGACATTGCGCTGTTTTTTCCGCAATTGACTGCCGCATTTGAAGAGCATCTGCCGGCGGGTTCCCTTCGCCGGACGTATCACAAAGTGCTCATTGCAAAACTGCTTGCCAGCCTTCATGCGGATGCGTGGTACACCGTTGATGCGTTCGTGGATTTTGTGCGGCGCGCGGACCCAAATCTTTTGTTTGTCGAGGAGCGTTGGCGCGCCATCGCCACCAACACCCACGATCCCTCTCCAGCGTGGAGGGACCGATCGTGGCAAGTCCACGAAAAGCGGCTAATCGCCTGGGTCGTTCAAAGCGTGATTGCAAAACTCGGCATGGTCGAGCTCGCGTCGGAAGGTCGCTTTTTCCGATTGACCCCGACCGGATTGTTTGCGCTCGGCGCGGCCGGTGCGCCTCCCTGTTCCGCGACGGATGACGCGGATGCGCTTGTGGTGCAGCCAGATTTCGAGGTGATCGCGTACTTCGACAAGTGTCCACCGGGCGTCCGCCGAAAGCTGGATACATTTTGCGAGCGGGTTCGCGGCGGCGTAGTCAGCACCTACCGCCTGACAAAAGACAGCGTGTACCGCGGCTTAAAGACGGGCGTAACCCTTCCCGCGTTCCTCGCGCTTCTCCAGCGGCATTCCCGCCGCGCGTTACCCTCGAATGTTGTCGATCAGGTCACGACATGGGAACGCAAGGCATCTTCCGTAACGATCTACGCCGGTTGCCAGTTGGCCGAATGCCTCTCCGCGGACGATGCGGCGCGCCTGGCATCTCGCGAGCCTGCGTCGCGCCGCTTGGGTGATCACTTCGTGCTGCTCGCACAACAGCCCGAAGACGCGGAGTTGCGCGTGAGTTATGCGCAGGCTGAACACCGTTGCGTAGTGCAAGACGAAGGCCTCACCCTTCGCGCGCCCTGGGAGCAAAGTTCGCTATTCGTGCGCCGCCGCCTGTTGGAAATCGGTGATGTCCAGTCCGCGCCAAACGGCGATCTTGTGTTGACGCTGTCGAAAGAACATCTGCGGCGCGAAGTCGATTGGGGATTGCACGCCGCCGCATTGGAAGGGCTTGTCGAAAAACCCTTGGCGCCGCGCTACCGCACGGCATTGCGCACCTGGAGTGGTGACGAGAATCCGCCGACGCTGCATTCCGCGACCCTGGTCAGGTTTGATGCCGCGGAGACCTGCGCGAGCGTAATGGAGATGAGCGACCTCGCCCAACATGTCGAGGGCCGATTGGGCTTATACACCGTGGCATTACGCGCCGGTGCGCTCACGGCGTTCAAGAAAAGCCTGAAGACGCTGGGCCTCCACGTCGACCGGAATGGGACCGTGCTTGATGACGGAGCACCGGAAGATTGGGCAGTTCAGTGGGTCGAGTCACGGCGCCCCCCGCAACCCACAACGGAAGACGCCGTCAAAACC